>NZ_UQRQ01000001.1 GCF_900543425.1 uncultured Sanguibacteroides sp.
TTCAAAGAAATGCTGCCGCTCAGGTACTTAATGTACTTGAGCGGTACTTTCTTATAGATTGCGGTGAAGGTACCCAACACCAACTTCGTCGCTTCAAGGTCCCCTATAATAAAATCAATCATATTTTTATTTCTCATTTGCACGGGGATCATTTCTTTGGTCTGATTGGTTTGTTGTCTACTTTTTCCATGCAAAATCGCAGGGGCGAGTTACATATCTATTCGGACAAGCGGTTACAGGAGATAATTGAATTTCAGTTGAAACTCATGAACTCCCGGTTAAATTATCCCCTGATTTTTCATTATTTGGGACGGGATCCGGAATTAATATACGAGGATAAGACGGTTACCGTTCACTCTTTTCCTTTAAAACATCGCTACGAGGCTCCGGTAAATGGTTTTTTGTTTGCCGAAAGAGAGAGAGAGAGAAATATCTGCCGGGAGATGGCAGAGGCTTTTCATGTACCGGTGGCTTTTATGCATCGATTGAAAAAGGGAGAAGATTTTATAACTCCGGAAGGAGAGATCATTTCCAACGAACGTCTTACGGCAGCTCCCCCGGCTCCCCGTTCTTATGCCTATATGACGGATACTCTTTTCCGGGAATCTTTTGCCGAATACGTGCGAGGTGTCGATCTTCTCTATCACGATGCCACGTATGGAGATGAGTATACGGATCTGGCAAAAGAAACTTACCATAGTACGGCTACTCAAGCAGCCCGAATGGCACTGTTGGCCGGGGCCAAACGACTTTTATTAGGACATTTTTCTTCCCGTTACACCGATCCTACTCCTTTGTTGGAACAAGCCCGTTTGGTCTTTCCTAATACTGAACTTTCCAAAGACGGAGCTGTCTTTGAAATTCCTTTGACAAAGCGATCTCGTATCTGAATTTTTGTAATGACTTATTCATACCTGTACAAAAGGACCGTACGGGGAATTTTTACTGCAATTGAATTTGTCTTGTTGATCTTGTTTTTGGCAGGATCGAAGTTTTTAGGGAGAGCATATCTCTGTTACTTCTCTTAAAAATTCTTTAGAAATAATAGTACCAACAACGGTTTTGAGTATTCTATATACGTGGTAAAAAAGATAAAGTCATTTATTCAAAACTATAGTATATGGAAGAATCAATTGTGAAGGTGGAACATTTGTCCCATCGTTATAGTGTGCAATGGGCTATTCGGGACATTAACTTCGAGATAACCCATAACGGTATTTACGGTTTACTGGGTTCTAACGGCGCCGGAAAATCTACCACGATGAATATTATGTGCGGGGTGTTGAAACAGACGGAGGGAGAAATCTATATTAAAGGGATAAGCATGCGGGAAAATCCGGTAGAAGCGAAGAGATATATCGGATTCCTACCTCAGAAACCACCTTTATACAATGATTTGACCGTAGAGGAATTTTTGTCGTTTACGGCTAATATCCGACGAATTCCGGCCAATGAAGTGGCAGTAGCGGTAAAGAACGTAATGGGACGTTGCGGATTATCTCATTTCAGTAAACGTTTGATCCGGAATCTCTCCGGCGGTTACCAGCAGAGAATCGGTATAGCACAGGCTATTATCCATAACCCTGCCTTTGTGGTATTGGACGAACCGACCAATGGGTTGGATCCGAATCAAATCGTGGAGATTCGTCATTTGATAAAAGAGATAGCAGAGGACAGAACAGTCATTCTTTCCACCCATATTTTACCTGAAGTACAGGCTACCTGTGATTATATACGGATGATAGAAGAGGGACAGGTTGTCTTCACCGGAACCGTGGAAGAGTTTGATAATTACATTGTACCCAGCAGTATCTTCGCTTCTTTGGCTTCGATGCCAAGCGTGGAAGATTTAAAATCTCTTCCGGGAGTGATCGATGCGGAACATTTAGGAGGTATCAATTATCGTATTCGATTCGCAGATGCGAGGGAGGCTATATCCCATGTTGTACGGGCGAGTGTGGCTAATGATTGGCAATTATTGGAAATTCGGATGGAAAAGAGTTCGTTAGACAACATTTTTGCCGAATTATCTACCAAGAGTAAAAAATAAAGAGATCGCATATGAAGATGATATTTAAAATAGCCAAGACTGAATTACAGTCTTTGTTTTATTCTCCTGTAGCCTGGTTGATACTGGTTATTTTTACCTTTCAGGTCGGAACGGTAGCTTCTGCCTTGTTTGAAGATATTGTTCGTAATCAATCTATGGGATATACCGGTGGCGGAAAAACTTTTTTATATGGAAGTATATTTGATGTCGTGCAAAGATATCTCTATTTCTATATTCCTTTATTGACGATGGGAGTCGTAAGCCGGGATCTGGGAGGAGGCACGATTAAATTGTTGCAATCTTCTCCTTTGCGTAACAGCCAGATCATATTGGGCAAATACTTAGGTGTCATGGTATTCGGTTTGGCTATGATAGGAGTGTTGGTATTTTATGCCGTTTTGGGTCTTTGTACGATTCATCTGATGGATGTTCCCTATGTGTTGTCCGGACTGCTGGGAGTATTTTTATTGTTGGGCGCTTATGCGGCTATCGGTGTCTTTATGTCCAGTATTACTTCCTATCAGGTGGTGGCGGCATTGGGTACATTAGGTGTATTGTCCGTGTTGAATTACGTGGGTATGGTATGGCAGGATATGGAGTTTGTACGGGATCTCACGTATTGGTTATCCATCAGGGGGCGAGCGGAGGAATTTATCCGGGGATTGATATGTAGTGAAGATGTGATTTACTTTCTGGTTGTTATCGCGTTATTCCTTACTTGGGCTATTCTTCATTTACGTTACCGGGTGCAAAAGAGTCGTTGGTCCGTACGTTGGGGGGCTTATACGGGGGTGTTGGTTTTTGGCGTGCTAATCGGTTATCTTAGCTCACGACCGAAATTGATGTCCTATTACGATGCAACCCGAGCTAAGCGGAATTCTTTGTCTTTGGCCAGTCAGGACATTGTAGCCAGGGCGGAAGGGGGACTCACGATTACGACTTATACCAATATTTTAGATAAGGATTTCTGGTCGACGTTGCCCGGCAATATCAATAATGATAAGCGGGAATTCCGTGAGTTTGTTCGATTTAAACCGGAAATTAAATTGAAGTATGTTTATTTCTATGCTAACGCGAATAATGAGGAGTTGGATCAGCGTTTTCCGGATTTGAACGATAAAGAGAGGGCGGAAAGATTGTGTGATCAGTTGGATCTGAATTTCTCGAGATTTCTTTCTCCGGAAGAGATGCGGGAAAAAGAGGATCTGAGTGAAGAGGGGAACAGAACCGTACGAGTCGTGGAACGGGAAAACGGGCAAAAAACATTTTTGCGTTTTTATGATTTTGGCGGTTTCAGGATGGGCCCCGGAGAGGCTGAGGTTTCTGCCTCTATTAAGCGCTTGATTATGAGATTACCTCATGTCGGATTTCTGAAAGGACATGGCGAACGAGGGATATATAAAGAGGGAGACCGGGAATATAAACGTTTTTCGAGTGATAAGAGTTATATATCGGCTTTGATTAATCAAGGGTTTGATGTGGAAGAGGTAACGTTGGAAAAAGAGATTCCGGACGGGATAGATATTTTGGTTATTTCGGAATTAAGATCGGCTTTGACACCAATGGAAAAGTCCTGCTTGGACCGTTATATCGAAAAAGGAGGAAACTTATTGATTTTGGGAGAACCGACAGCACAGAAACTGATGAATCCTATCGTGGAATCTTTTGGGGTTCAGTTTATGCCCGGAAGATTGGTGCGACCGACCGATGTTTATCAGGCAGATTTAATTCAAAGTACTCCTACGGATGCCGGAGTCGCTTTATGGGAAGGGTTGGCATATATGAAAAAAGTGGAGGGTTGTGTGGCAATGCCCGGAAGTGCAGGATTGACTTACACTCCTGAAAAAGGATATTCCATGATCCCTGTTCTTATTAGTGATACAATAGGGTGTTGGAATGAAACGGGAACAAAAGATTTTATAGAGGAGAAGGTTACGTATGATTCTTTGTCCGGGGATAGGATGGGGCCTTTTGTTACGACGATGGCTTTAACCCGTAAGGTGAATGGTAAAGAGCAACGGGTGGTTATCGTGGGAGATTCCGATTGTATCAGTAACGGAGAGTTTGCTTCCGACAGAAATGGTATACCTGCCATGAATTATACTTTAGTGCGGAGTGCTTTTTATTGGCTTTCCTATGAAGAGGTTCCGGTGAGGATAAGTTATCCGGAGTTAATCGATAATTACCTTTTCGTAAGCGAAGATGCCATGGAGTTTTTGAGCGTACTGTTCATGGGAATATTGCCGGCTTTGTTGGCTATTGTAGGTATTGTTATTTGGATTCGCCGGAAGGGCCGGTAAATTGTTAATTATTTATGTTTTGATGTGATGAAAATGATAATGAAAATCGCAAAAACCGAGTTACAGATGTTGTTTTACTCACCTGTTGCCTGGTTGATTCTTATAATTTTTACCTTTCAATCGGGGTTAGTCTTTTCCGAAGGAGTTTCGCGGATGGTTCTTGAAAAGACAATGGGCTGGGGCTTAATGGGTGTCAGTACGAGTATTTTTTCCCGGGTACTTTACACGATGCAAGAATATCTTTTCCTGTATATTCCTATCCTGACCATGGGGTTGGTGAGCCGTGACCTGTCCGGCGGAACCATGAAGTTATTGCACTCTTCTCCAATGACCAATGCCCAGATTATTTTGGGGAAGTATCTCTCCATGATGATTTTTGCTCTGGTATTGGTAGGTATTTTTTTAGTGTATCTGCTTTTCCTTTTGTGTTTTGTTGAGCATGTCGATGTATTAACCATTCTTACGGGAATTCTCGGAATTTATCTATTGATATGTACTTATGCGGCTGTCGGACTTTTTATGTCGTCCGTTTCTTCCTACCAAATTATCGCTGCTATCAGTACGTTGACGATTTTATCCTTTTTGAATTATATCGATCAGATGTGGCAAGAGATCGAGTTTGTACGGGACGTGACTTTCTGGTTATCTATTCGCGGTCGAACAAGTGGGCTTATCGGAGGATTAATTTGTAGTGAAGATATCATCTATTTTATTATGGTTCCGGCTATGTTTATCACTTTTGCAATCATACATCTCTCTTCCAGGGTAAAACACGTATCGTGGGGAAGAAACGCCATGAGATATGTGGGGGTATTTTTAATTATTGCTTTCGTGGGATATTTGAGTTCCCGTCCTCGCTTGATGGGATTCGTAGATGTCTCCCGGGAGAAGAGCAACACGTTGACGCCCCATAGCCAGGAGATCGTGAAACTTTTGAAAGGAGGTTTAACGATTACCACTTATAATAACTTGATGGATAAAGACTATATGAAGGCATTGCCAAAGTATGTGAATTCCGATAAATATAATTTCTGGAGATACATACGGTTTAAACCGGAGATTAAATTGAAGTACGTGTATTATTACGATACGGTAGCCAATAAACAGTTGGAAAACTTTTATCCGGAACTCTCTTTTGAGGAGCGGGCCAGAAGGTTTGCGGGGATTCATAGATTGAAGTTCTCCCGGTATCTGTCTCCCGAACAGATAAGAAACGTGATAGATTTACGTCCGGAGGGCAACTATTTTGTTCGTCAGATAGAGCGGGAGAACGGGGAAAAGATGTTTTTACGTCTTTACAACGATATGTACCGGGATCCGGGTGAAGCAGAGATTTCTGCCGCTCTCAAACGTATGGTAATGGAATTGCCTACCGTGGGATTTTTAACGGGACACGGGGAGCGGAACATCAATAGGGAAGGAGATCGGGACTATATCCGTTTCGCTCAAGATAAATGGTTTCGTCAAGCCTTGGTTAATCAGGGATTTGATGTACAAGAAGTTGAACTTACCGGGGAAATACCTGCCGTTGTTAAGATTTTGGTGATTGCCGATATGAGAAAAGCGCTGACGGAAGAGGAAAGGGAGAGATTGGATCGTTATGTCGAGAAGGGAGGAAATCTGGTTCTGATTGGGGAAAACGGATACCAGGAGTATATGAATTCATTGGTCGAACCTTTAGGAGTTTCTTTCGTGAAGGGAGTATTGGTACAACCCACGGAGAATTATTCTCCGGATATGGTATTGAGCAGACCTACCCGGGAGTCGTGGGAGTTATCTTATTATTTTAAAGGGATGGCGAGATGGAACTCGTGTGCTACGATGCCGGGGTGTATGGGATTGGAATATGTTACAGATAGAGGATTTACGGTAACTCCTCTTCTGGTGACCGATTCGATAGGCGTGTGGAATGAATTGGAAACGACTAATTTTATAGATGATACGGTAACATTGAATCCGGCGGTAGGGGAGAGAGAGCAACGCTATGTAACGGCTTTGGCTCTGTCCCGGAAAATCGGAGAAAAAGAACAGAAAATTGTCGTGCTGGGAGATGCTGACTGTATCAGTAATATCGAGCTATTTAAAAGGAGAGAGGATATTAATGCTGAAAATTATTATATTATTTTAGGTTCTTTCCATTGGTTGTCGGATGGAGAGGCCCCGGTTGACGTTCGCCGTCCTCTTCCCATAGATAACGATATCTTTTTGGGAAAAGAAGGAGCCAAGGTCACTAAAGTCGCTTTTATCTGGGTAATTCCCGGATTAATATTACTGTTAGCTCTTTTTGTCTGGATCAGAAGAAGGAGTCGATAGGTTTAGTTTCTTATGTTTTTCATGGTGTCGTTTTGCGGCACCATGTTTTTTTTAATTAGTAAAAAAACATAATAAATAAAAATAGAGAATTGAACTTTAAGATATTATGAGTATATTGTTTAATAGTAATAATTATAGGTGGAGGAGACTACGCGTATGAAAAGTATTTAAAAAAATCCGATAATCGGATAATACCAAAAAGGTATTCACGTATTCTATATTTAGAAAGGGGTAAATGAGTGCTGATCTGTTGTTGATTTTGTTATAAAAATAAACGAATAATTTTAATCTATAACCGATATCCATTGCTCTTTTTTAAAAGTGTTTGATTCAGAGAATCAATAATTTATAGCTTTTATAAAGTTTTATTCCGTATCATTAAAATCATGTTTTTTGATAGGGCTGGGGGAGGTATACGCTATTAAAGTTGTTGATGTGTAGTGTACTAATAAAAAAATGAAAGGGTGAATTCCAACAATGATTAGACTCGAAAGCATTTTGGAAGGAATTAATAGAAAAGATGAACAGAGCTGGGAGCAATTGTATGCTGCCTGCTATGCTGCACTATGTACCTATACGGAATCCATCGTATCTGATATGGATACGGCCAAGGATATTGTGCAGGAACTGATGGTGGGCATATGGAATTCCGACGTGTGTTTTTCTACCTCGGCAGAATTATTAAGCTATTTGTATAAGTCTCTATACAATAATTCTTTAATATACGTGAGGAATAAAAAAACACGGGAACGGATTTTAGATAAACTGACGAAGAGTGAAGAGGTGGAGGAAGATCATGATTTTTCGATCAGAGTCGTGCGGGAGGAAATTACGAGATTATTGTATATGCATATAAAAACCTTGCCTCGGATGCGAAGAAAGATTGTAGAGTTAAGTATAAATGGTTTTTCAGGAAAAGAGATTGCGAGTAAGTTGGGTATTAGTATTAATACGGTGAAAGTCCAGAAAAATAGAAGCATAAAGTATTTACGTGATTGTTTAATAAATGTGAAAACAGAGTATGATCTCTGATTTTTTGAAAAAAAGAGTAATACCGAGTAAAGATTTAAGTATTCTATGATTGATATGAAGAAGGAAAAGCGATATATAGAGTTGATTCTTAAGTCCTGGGCAGGAACACTAACGTTAGCGGAAAAACGGGAGTTGGAGAAGTTATTGAAGAGGGAAGAGTGGGCGAAGCTGAAGGGAGAGTTGGAGAATGACCGGGTTTTGATGGGGCGTTTTAAGGAGTATGGAAAATACGATACGACGGGAGATTTTTTATTGTTTTTGGAACGAGTGCGTACGAATAAAAAAATTACGAGAAAACAAAGATCTGTACTCCAAATAGTGACTTATGCTGCTTGCTTTATCTGTTTAATCATGGCTTCGTGGATATTTATGCATCAAGGGTTATTGCCGGTTCACAGTAATATCGCGAAAGTTCCGCCTATGGAATCCATAGACCGGAATAGTATTCGTTTAATTTTAGATAACGATTCCATGATTGCTTTATCGGGCGAGTCGGAAACCAAAAAGTTGGATACGTTAGGAGTTGCATTCGTGACAGGTATACAGACTTTGGATTACACGCGGGTGAAGCGGGATACTTTAATCGATTCCTTGGCGTATCATACTTTAATTGTGCCGAAGGGGTGTGTGTTCAACATTGTTTTGGAAGATAGCACGAAGGTATATTTGAATGCAGAGACGGTAATAAAATACCCGAGGTATTTTGCCGGGAATATGCGGGAAGTTTATGTAGAAGGCGAAGCCTATTTTGAAGTTAATAGGGATGAGGAAAGACCTTTCATTGTAAAAGGAAATAATTTCTTCGTGGAGGTGTTGGGAACTTCATTTGACATAATGAACTATGAGAATGAGCATGAATCGCGGGTAACCCTGTTATCCGGTAGGGTAAAGATGTGTACCGGAGATACCGTTTTACAATTGACACCCGGAGAACAGCTCTCCCTTTCTGTTGCTAACGAAGTAAGCATACAACGTGTAAATGCCAAAAATGTGATATCATGGATGGATCGTAAGTTCAATTTTGAAGGGGAAACGCTGGAAGTGATAATGAAGAAGATTTGTCGATGGTATGACGTGGAAGTGTTGTTTGAAAAACCTTCTTTACGGGAATCGCGTTTTACGGGGACTCCGCCGAATTGTATTTCGTTACAGGAGTTATTGGATGAATTTCTAAACCACACTACGGATATAGAATTTACGTTGCAAAACGGTGTAATAAGTGTAAAGGAGTTAAAGCATATTTAAGTTTATTGATAATTAGTTATTTGATAGAGTCGAGAGATGTCTAAATGGGGATTTACATCTCTGATTGAATGTGATTTAAAGCAAATTTAACATTATGAAAGGAAGATTTATCATGCTTTGTTGAAAAAGTGCAGTACTCAATTTTCAACAAATACTACAAACCAATCTACAAACAGCGGTGAAACCCGCATAAAAGGAGGTAAACGAATGGAATGCGGGTTTCATTTTTAGTAATTTAAAACTAATCTACATGAAAAAAAAGAAGTCAAACTTATTGATGATGGGGAAAAAGATAAGTAGGGTCTTATCTCTTTTTATCTTGCTTCAAGTGTTCGGGTTCGCTATTTGTCGGGCACAGTCTCCGACAGAGCCGAGGTTAACCGTGGAATTCGAGAAGGCGACGTTTATGCAGGTGTTGGATTACATAAAGGAAAACACCGATTACGATTACATGTGTAATAATGAGGAAATGAAAAAAATTCCTTTGATTACGCATTCGTTTAAGAATACGCCGGTATCCGAAATACTCGAAGAGTGTTTAAAAAATACGGAATACACTTTCGTTATTACCCGGAATGTGATCGTTATTCAAAAAAGCCAGCCAAAAGCTGCTGCTTTGGAACGGATCACGATTCGTGGAAAGGTATTTGACGAGAAAGATATTCCTCTGCCTGGAGCGACCGTTCTTGTGAAAGGGACTCGTTTGGGAGTAACTTCCGACGTGGATGGAAATTTTAGTTTACCTCTTCCCAAGATGGATACGATCCGTTTAATGGTGAGTTTTGTGGGAATGATTACCCGGGAAGTAACCGTTACTGATTTTCAAAAAGAGGTTATTGTTAAAATGGAACCAGAGGTAAAACAAGTGGAAGAAGTTATTGTTACCGGATACGGTAATATTCGGAGGTCTTCTTTTACGGGAAATGCGGTGAGTGTGACTCGTGAAGAGCTTTTGAAGGTTTCCAAGACAAATGCCATTGCCGCTTTACAGGTTTTCGATCCCTCTTTCCGGATCATAGATAATAATTTGTGGGGTTCGGACCCGAATGCACTGCCGGAAGTCCGACTTCGCGGACAAGCCAGTATCGGTGTGAAAGATCTGGATCGGAGCAGCGTATCCAAGTCCGTATTACGTAATAACCCGAATCTGCCTCTTTTCATCATGGATGGATTTAAGGTATCGATCGAGCGTGTGTATGATATGGATCCGAACCGTATCGAGAGTATGACAATCTTGAAAGATGCGGCAGCCACGGCTCGGTACGGGGCAGAAGCTGCCAATGGTGTTGTTGTTATTACTACGTTGGCTCCTAAAGCCGGGGAGGTTCAGTTTACCTATAATATGACGGGTATTTTGGAGATGCCTAATTTGCACGGTTATAACCTGATGAACGCCAAGGAAAAAGTCGAGGCCGAAAAAGCCGCAGGTTTGTATGATTTTACAGATCCTTCTTCTCGAGCCTTGTACAATGAAAAAATGAAACTTTTGGCCCGTGGCGTTGATACCTATTGGTTAAGTAAACCTTTGAGAAACAATTTCAACCATACTCATAGTTTGACCGTAGAAGGCGGAACCAAAGAGATGAGGTATGGACTTAATTTTGCTTTTGACGATCAGAAGGGAGCCATGAAGGGGTCTTACAGACAGGGGCTCGATGCCTCTTTTGATTTCCGCTATTTGACGGAGAAGGTACAGGTCTCTAATGTAATCAGGTATGGTGTGGTAAAAAGCCATGAATCTCCTTATGGAAGCTTCTCCGATTATACGACCTTATTACCCTATCTTGAATATAAGGATGCCGACGGAAAGTATTTGAAGTCGTTGAAAGATTTTGATTTACGTTCGGACAGTTTTAATCCGAATCCTCTGTACGAAGCAGAGATTGGAAACTATGACAAGTCGAAATACAATGAATTGACCGAACAATTCAGTATCAGATGGTATATCGTTCCGGAACTTCAGTTGGAAGGAATGTTACAGGTAAATCAGAGAAGGGACAGAAGAGATAAGTTCACCCACCCGGAGTCTTTGTATAGTGAGAGAGAAGCGGGTGATGACATGTCTTTGCAGGGACAATTAAGTCGTTCCGATGGTGATGACGTTTCATGGCAAGGTCGTGTTTCTTTAACTTATAATGAGTTGGTGGGTAATCATAATATAAATCTTGCCGCCGCTATGGATGTCTCGACTTCAAAGCTGGAGAATAGCGGGGCTTTCTATCGGGGATTCCCTTCCGGAGACTTTACCTCTATCAGTTTTGCCAAAGAGGTGGTGGATAAACCGACTTCAAGCGATGAAAAAAAGAGGAAACTTGGCTTTACGTTGATGCTGAATTATTCTTATAATGATATCTATTTGGGAGACGTTTCTGTTAAGATGGACGGTTCTTCCGAATATGGTTCTGATCGTCGTTTTGCTCCTTTCTGGGCATTTGGTGCCGGTATCAATATTCACAATTATTCGTTTATGAAGAATTCCGTAATTTCTAAATTGAAAATTCGCGGATCATACGGAACCGAAGGATCTTTGAACTTCCCTTCATATGCGGCAATTCCGATGCATCAAATTGATATTTCGCGTTGGTATGCAACCGGTCCGGGTGCGTCTTTGATGGAGACGAGAGGAAACACGGACTTGGAGTGGCAAAAAACAAAACTGTTTGATGTCGGACTTGAATTGGGAATTTTGAATGACCTTATCTATATCAATCCTTCTTACTATATAAAGATTACCAATGGATTGGTGGATAATGTTACATTGCCTTCTTCAACCGGTTTTAGTACTTATATCAGTAATGTCGGTAAAACCGAAAATAAAGGTTTCGAGATTGAACTTAGAAGTAACGTCATTAATCGGCAGGATCTCTATTTGGCCGTATTTGCCAACTTAGCTCATACGACGAATAAGATTAAGAAGATTTCGGATGCATTGAAAGCTTATAATGATCAGGTAAACGAATACTATTCGGATGAAGATAACGATGTGACGCGTGTATTGACCAAATACGAAGAGGGGCAATCCACGACTGCCGTTTACGGAATGAAATCCCTGGGTATCGATCCGGCAACGGGAAAGGAGCTCTATATTTATAAAGACGGAACCGTGGGTTATGACTGGAAGGCTACGGAGATGCGGGTTATCGGAGATAAAACACCGAAGGCAGACGGTTCGTTCGGTCTTAATTTCAGGTATAAAGGTTTCTCTTTGTTTACGGCCTTTACTTATAAGTTCGGGGGAGATTTTTACAATACTACTTTGATATCAAAGGTTGAAAATGCCGATTTCAACAAGAATGTGGATAAGCGGGCTATGGAATTACGTTGGCAAAATCCGGGTGACATCACCATGTATAAGGATATAAAAGATCGTGAAGTCGATACGAAACCTACTTCTCGTTTTATGCAACGTGATAATGAATTGAAATGGAATTCTTTGACATTGGAATATGATTTCTCGGGAGAAAAATTGCGGAAATTTGGTATCAATATGTTGCGATTCTCTGTTGGTACGACAGATATCTGGAGACTCACTACGGTGAAGACAGAGCGGGGAACAAATTATCCTTACGCGAATTCAGTGAACTTCACTTTGAATATTGGTTTCTGATCGATGGATTAAAAGTTGCAAAATATGAAAAGAGTAAAATATATATTGTTTTTTTTAAGTATCATCACCTTCATGTCATGTGAAGATTGGTTCGATGTAAAACCTGACAATCAGGTGAGTAGTGATGATCTATATTCGACTGGTACCGGCTATCGGATGCAGTTGAATGGTATCTATATGGGTTTGTCCGAAACCTCTTTGTATGGAGAAAATCTAAGTTGGGGTTTTATGGATATTTTAGGACAGTACTATACGGAAGTATGTTTGACGGAAGATCAAAAGGATATCAATAATTTCCTGTATCGAGGGAACGCTGTAAAAAGTATTGCCCAAGATATATGGAGTAGAATGTATCATGTGATTGCCGATTGTAATGATTTGATAGATCATGTGTCCAAAGAGAGTGCCGCTACGTTTGAATTCGGAGAGATAGAGAAAGCCAAGATTCATGGGGAAGCTTTGGCCATGAGGGCGTTCGTGCACTTCGATTTATTACGTTTGTTTGCTCCTGCTAAAGATGACGGTAACAGGTACATTCCTTATGTGACCGATATTAACAGTACGATAAATATGCCGTTAACCGTGAATCAAACGTTAGAAAGAATCGTGAATGATTTGAAAGAAGCCCAACCTCTATTGGTACAATGGGATTCTTCATATCGTATCGAGGACGACCAACCTGTTATGCGTATTCAAAAGGTTTTAGATGGTAATAGGTTCACGTTGTTTTGGAATGAATATGAAACGAAGGCTGTTTCTTTCTTTGAGAAACGACCGGGATATCGTATGCACTATGCTGCAGCAAGAGCTATTTTAGCCAGGGTTTATTCCTATATGGGATTACAAAAAGAGGCCTATGACGAGGCTTATGCCGTATGTAACCTGAAAGATCCGGAACAATGGTGGTCGACTCCGTTTGAATTTAATTATGAATGGGACATTGAAGGATCGAGTGAGTATGGAAATAAAAAACTCCTGGGTGATGTTATCATGGCATTATATAACGAAAAGAATGCGGATAATTTTAAACCTTACTTGAGTACGACTCCTCTTTATTACAGGAACCTGAATGGATTATTCAGCGGAGATGCTTTGGGTAGCGACGTGCGTTATCTCTATCTGACCATGAATTACCGGGACGGTGGACGTGTTTCCGTAAAGAACAGACAAGGTACTACCGACGTGGAAGCTATTCCGGTTATTCGTAAAGCCGAATTGTATTATATCATGGGAGAATATTTGGCATCGCACGGTGATGTGGAAGGTGCATGTGATTTGTTACGGGAGCTTAAAGAGCGTCGGAACGATATTACCCTTTGGCCGAATATAAACAGCGCCTCCGAATTCATGAATTTTATGTTGATCGATGCCCGGAGAGAATTTATGGGCGAGGGGCAGTCTTTCTTCATGTATAAACGATTGAATCGTTCTTTGTGGGATGGTGCCAGTTCGATAGACCTGACCGGAAGGAGCTATTTGCCGATTCCTGATAGTGAAAACGTATTATTATGACGTTAATTAATAAATTAAAATGTAGTATTATGAGATATATATTCATATTAACAATACTGTTTTCCGTTTTTTATTCATGTAGTGAAGATAAACTGGATACTTATGATGCGGAACGATATGTCTATTTTTCCAATACTTCCGCCGATAGTATTGTAGAATCATTTTTCTTCTATCCCGGGGTAAACAATAAAGAGGTAAAAATCGAACTTGGTTATGCCGGAAAAGAGATTGCGAGTAATTGTAATTATCGGATAGAAGTAGATCAGGATTTGACGACTGCAGCAGCAGGTGATTATGATTTCAGCAATGATCAAGTCTGGGAGGCAGGGAAGAATAAGGATACCCTCGTACTCACCTTAAACAAGACTCCCAATTTGGATAATAAACGCGTGCGTTTGGTTTTGAAAATTGTTGCAAGTAATGATTTTCACGTTGGTCCGCTTGCGAATACAAGGTTAGTCGTCAATTTTACCTCGATGGCCATTACGCCTACCTGGTGGGATGAGCGTGTTGTTTCTTCCTATTTGGGCAAATATACGGAGACCAAATATGCCGAGTTTATCAAGGCAACAGGTATAAGCAGCATGGAAGACATGAGTGCGGGCGACAAGAGGTATTATTCATTGAAGTTTAAATATTACTTGATTAATATCAAAAATGAGACGGGTGTGCCGGTTATGGATGAAGGAAACGTGGAGATGACAGTTCCTGTTTTAGGTTAATTATAAAATGATATAGTATGAAAATAAGAATATTATTAGTCTTATCCCTTTTTATTTTTCTTTATAGTTGTTATGAAGATAAAGGGAGTTATAACTATAAGGCCATCAATGAAGTTCATATAAAGAATTTTATAACGAATGAATTAGAGGACTACCCTGATGGATATATGATAGGTTCTACGGTGAAAGTTTCTCCTGAATTGTCGTTTGAATTGGATGAAGAGAATGTCCGTTTAGGCTTTCAGTGGGTTTTGTGCGGTGAAGTGGTTAGCAGGGAGAGAGATTTGGTATGGATTGCCGATACGGCCGGTATTTTTTCAGGAAGCGATTGCTATCTTATTATTCAGGATAGTGTAAGTGGTTTGGAATACCTGTCCGGTATATATTCTAATGATGCGAATGCCACGTTACAGTTATACATTCGTGCGGATGATTTGACAGGTGGATGGATGGTTGTAACCAAACGTAACGGAGAGTATGTGATCGATTATGTCAATGTCGACTATAGATACGATCCGATAACAGATGAATATGTTCCTGTACCTTATTCTATCGAGAATGTTTTCGCGGAACGCAATCTCGGTTTGGAGTTGGGAGGAGAGATAAAGGATATCGAGTGTTTCTTCGTGGAGAACAGTTGGAGAACGGCTTGTCAGGTATTAATCCTGCAGGAGGGAGGAATCGGACCGGTATATGTTGACGGAGCGACTTTCCAGAAGAGTATATTCCTGGCTGAAGAATTTGTAGGAGGAAGCCTGCCTCAAGGTGTAAACTTTGTCAGAGCTTTTGATAAACCGAAGGGAAGTATTTTACTTACCGACAACGGTCAGGTGTATTTGAAAAGAAAAGAGGATACCGAAGCTTACTTCACCGGAAGATTCCCGGATTATCCTGTCGCTATTGAAAAAGGAATGGATGCCGGTCCTTTCATGACTTATCGCTACGATGAGTTGGTTAACCTGACATTCGATAAGAAAAATAATCGTTTCCTGATGTTACAAGACCGTTTCGATTATTACAGCGGAGCAGTTGACGGAGGAGTAATTTCTCAGGTATATCAAGCTCCGTCCGAGGAGTTCACTATGATGAATAACATGGGTGATGTGGAGATGCTTTATTACGGAGGTTATAAAGACGGAGATGATCTGAGATTTATTACTCTATACAAAAATAACAATCCGGGAAAAGACGGAAAGTATTATTATATGATATTCAGGTATTATGAGGATTGGCAGACAGGCCTTTGGGAGGTAATACCGTTGGTAGAGAAAGTTTTCCCGAGTAGCGAGCTGATAGACGGAAAGAACATATTTGCAATCTCTCCTAAAGATAAGCAGTATTTATTGTTCTCGGGAGGTGCTCAGCATGATAAATTGTACGGTTATATGTACGCCGGAGACGAAGGAGGAGTAGCCAATGCAAGATTGCTTTATGACTTTAAGGGAGCGACGATTAAGAATATCGAGGTAACCGGAGCATCGAGCCGGGGTGTGTATGCGGGAATTGGTTTGTCGAATGGGAAAGTGTGTGAAATAACCGTTTCAGCAGATGCCTTTATTAATGGAGTTACTGAAGATAATATTGATATTTATCCTCAGGATTTTGGAGATATTCAGTTTATTAGAATGTTGAAGACGAGTAGTACTTCTTGGTAAAAATAAGGGGAAGAGCTTTATGCTCTTTCCCTATTTCCATATTGGGTGTGTGTATGTTATGTGAATCGATTTTCCGATAATAGGGTCGGAATTAACTGTTAAAATTATTAAACAAAAAAGTATGAGGAACAAAACGATTTTTTTTCTGATCGTTGCATTTTTGCTGCCCGGTGTCGGAATGGCGGGTAGTAGGAAAGACAAAAAGACTAAAAAAGAGACTCCTTACCAACAGCTTTTTAAGGATAAAAAGTACGAGACGGTAAAGGGGGTGATTACTATTCACAAAATGGATGACAAGGTCTATTTTGAAATTCCTTTACATGTATTTGGGAGAGAGATGTTACTGGGATCCACGATCACGGAGATTACCAGCAATTTATTCGGTAGTGTAGGAGAGAAACCTTTTGATCCGCTCCACGTGGTATTTGTAAAGGATGATTCGGCCACCGTCAGTTTGCGGGAGGTTAATTCCATTCAGACCACTAATACCGAGCGTTACAAAGGGTTGTTAAATGAAGGAAGTATGCCGGCAACCATGGAGAGTTTTGACGTGAAAGCCTATACTCCGGACAGTTCTGCCGTTATTATAGATATGACGCGATTCCTGCTTAGTGATAAGGGGGAGTTAGATCCTTTTACTCCATGGAGCCCGATATTGATGATGAATCGGGATATGAAGATGGAAAAACAGTATAAAAATCAATTATCCTGCGTGGGAGAGATTAAATCTTTTGAAGATAATTTTAGTGTACAGTCTCTGTTGACTTATGAGATGAGTGTGCGGGATAAATGGTTTTATTATTTATATAAGATGCCTTTCTCGGTCGTTATGACCCGTAGTTTTTTACTTTTACCGGAAACTCCGATGCGTCCTCGTTTGGCGGACCCGCGTATCGGTATTTTTGTCGGAGGAAAATATGCTTTTGACGAGGGAGAACAGACCAAAATTAATTATTATGCTACTCGTTGGAGATTAGAGCCTAAAGACAAAGAGGCTTACGAGAGGGGAGAATTGGTAGAGCCGGTTAAACCTATCGTTTTTTATGTGGATAACGCTTTTCCCGAGAAATGGAAAAAGTACGTGAAAAAAGGAGTGGAAGAGTGGCAGGCTGCTTTTGAGAAGATCGGTTTTAAAAATGCTATCGTGGCCAAAGATTTTCCTACAGACGATCCGAGCTTTGATCCGGACAATCTGAAATATTCCTGTGTGCGTTATTCTCCGTCTCCGATAGCTAATGCTATGGGGCCTTCTTGGACTGACCCGAGAAGCGGGGAGATTATCCAAGCTAACATTTCGGTTTACCATAATTTGATTCAGCTGGTTCAGGATTGGCGTTTCTTGCAGACATCTGCAGCTGATCCTTCCGTCAGAAAAGTCGATATGGACGAAGAGACCTTGGGTGACTGCATCCGTTATGTTATCTCTCATGAGGTGGGACATACCTTGGGATTTATGCATAATATGGCTGCTTCGGCTGCTATTCCGACGGACTCTTTGCGTTCTCCGTCTTTTACGCGACAATACGGCACGACTTATTCTATTATGGATTATGCCCGTAATAATTACGTGGCTCAACCGGGTGATGCTGCCCGCGGCGTACGGATGACACCTCCCGTATTGGGACTTTACGATTATTATCTGATTCATTGGTTGTATACTCCTATATATACGGCACAATCTTCAGAAGAGGAGGTACCCGTGTTGGACAGATGGATTTCCGAAAAATCGGGGGATCCTGTTTATCGTTACGGGAAACAACAAATTTTAGCACATTACGATCCGAGTTCTTTTGAAGAAGACTTGGGGGAAGATCCGGTTAAGTCCGCTACTTACGGCGTACAAAATTTGAAGTATGTCTTAAAACACCTGAATGAATGGACGGCTGCCGATGATAAGGATTTCAGTTTCCGGCAAAACATGTACAACGAGTTGTTGTATCAATATATCCGTTATATGAATCACGTGTTGGCCAATATTGGCGGAGTATACCTGAATGAACGTTATGACGGGGATGTACGTCCGAGTTTTGCCATTGTGGCGAAGGATAGACAAAAACAGGCCCTCCGTTTTATGCTTGAACAAGTAAGGGATATGGAATGGATCGACGATAAGGATTTTCAGGCACAGATGCCGATTATGGGAACCTTCGCGCAGACCATTCAGGATATCGTATTGCCCGTCGTTTTGAGGCGTGCTGAAATGGTGGGTTTCGGAACTAAATATACGGAAGAAGCTGTACCGTATACTCCCGAAGAGTATTTCAATGATATTTATGAATTTGTTTTTGCTCCGACTAAAGCAGGTAAAGATTTAACCGGGGCGGAACGGAAACTTCAAATGGCTTTGTTATCGGAACTGATCAAAGGATCCGGTGCGACAAGTGCCCAATTGGGATCCGGTGGTGGCATGGGATTCCGGGATCAGAATCTGATAACCGTTCCGGAAGCAATCCTTGCGAAGAGTAGGGATGTTTATGGATTTACCGGGGAGTATGATTTAGGGTTGCTGCGAAATCGTTTCATGGTAAAAAATGAATTGCAGAATCGATTCGACGGTTCACAAGTGGGAATAAACGGATTCAGTTTCTGGGTTCAATTACCTATAGAGAACTATTCAATGGAACCTCTTTATTTGTCGACTTTGCAACAAACATTAAGTTTATTGAAAGCTAAAGCGAAAACAGGTTCAAAAGAGACCCGGCAACATTATGAGTTATTAATTCATAAGGTAGAACAGGCTTTAGGCAAATAATCACCGAATAGATTCAATAGAGTTTGATTTTTCGGATGAATGCGAAAAATAAAGTGAATAAAATAAGTAGAAATTATGAGAAAAGTTATATATGTCATATCTCTTTTTGCTCTTCTTTTTGCGTTTTCAATGAACGTCGATGCGAGTAACCGCAAAAAGAAAAAAGAGAAGAAAGGTAAAGAGCAGGTAGAGGAATTGACTCCATACCAGAAGTTATTTAAAGATAAAAAGGTAACGACCGTAAAAGGACTGATGACCGTACATCAGGTAGATAAAAAAGTGTACGTGGAATTTCCTCTTCGGTTGTTGGAGAAAGATATGTTATTGGCTTCCACGATAGATAAGATTACGGATAACGGTGAAGGTTCCGTGGGAGAATTTGTAGGAGGAGGTTTTTCCTTGCGTTTTATTCGTCGGGATTCTGTTATTCAGGCCCGGATGGCTATTGAAACGGATTTTTTACCCATAGCTCCTTCCAATAGCAGTAAGGATCCGGCTATAGAAAAAGCCTTGGAACAATCTACCTTACCGGGAGTTTTCGGTACGTATAAGATTGAGGCGTGGACCCCGGACAGTTCGGCCGTAGTGATCGAATTGACCCCTTTGTTCACGAAGCATTCCATTTATACCAATCCGTTTCCTCCTTATGCGCCGAATGCGATGTTCGGTTTTATCGGGCGGAGACATAAATTACAGGAGAACCGTACGCGTTTGAAAGGGATTAAGGCTTATGATAGTAATATCGTGGTAAAATGCGAACAGGGATACGATGTGGATTACCTGGCTTTCTTTGGCGGTTATCTGGCACAGGACGTGAAGGTTTCGGTAATTAGTAACAAGATATTGATGTTGTTACCGGAAGAACCCATGATGCCTCGCCTTTCGGATTCCCGTATCGGCGTGAATTACGTGATGGGTAGTGATTTTGCGAGTCCGATGAAGGGGTTGGAAAAAGTATTTTATACCAGTCGTTGGCGGATTCAACCTTCCGATCCGGAGGCTTACAAAAGAGGCGAGTTGGTAGAACCGACGAAACCGATTGTATTTTATATGGATACCATTATGCCTCAGGCATGGAAGAAATACATTAAAGCCGGCTTAGAAGAGTGGAACGGTGCTTTTGAAAAGATCGGTTTTAAAAACGTGATAGAGGTTCGGGACTTTCCGAAAGATGATCCTGATTTCGATCCGTTTAATATTGAATATTCTGTAATTCGGTATGTTCCTGTTAATTGGTTTTTTGCCATGAATCATGGAGTGGTAGATCCCCGTACGGGAGAAATTTTAAGTATGTCTATTTGTATTCCGGATAATTTTATCGGTAGTTTATACGGAGAGCGGGTTCTTTCCACGATGAATGCGGATCCTTCCGTACGTCGGGCGAAGTTAACCGAGGAACAGCTGGGAGAGATGATTCGTTTGGAAATGGCTTCTACCATGGGATTTAATCTCGGATTAATATACAATTGTGCCGCTTCTGCCGTGTATCCCGTCGACTCTTTACGTTCGGCTTCGTTTACACAAAAATACGGGTTAAGTCCCTCCGTTATGGATATTGTTCCGAGTAATTATATTGCTCAACCGGGAGACGTGGAGAAAGGAGTAAGGATGACGAATAAAGGCATCGGTGAATACGATGAATATGCCATTAAATGGTTGTATAAGCCGATAGAGGGAGCTCAAACGCCGCAGGACGAAAAAGCTACTTTGGATCGTTGGATCAAAGAGTCCAGAAATAATCCGAATTGCCGTTATCGCTTGTTCGAATATTACGGTGCTTTTGATCCTTCCGTATTCCTTTCCGATTTGGGGGACGATCAGATTAAAGCATTTGAATATTTTCTTCAAAACATGAAGGGGGCACTGGCTCATTTTTACGAGTGGTATAAAGAAGATGATAAAGATATGTCGAAGCGGGCAAATATTTACGAAGGTTTGTGTTCTAACCTGGGAGGAAGTCAACTGGTTCAATTATCCAATTATATAGGTGGAATCCGGATGATAGAGGCCAATGCCGATGAAGATGTGAAGAAATACGAAATGCTTCCGAAAGAGGAACAACGAAAAATGGTACATTACTTATTGGATTTCTCCAAAGATCTTTCCTGGTTGGAAGATTTGGATTTGATCCGTCAAATGGGACCGGGACGCGGTTCTATGGTAGATGCTATGCATAGTACGGTTTTTGGTCTTCTCTATTCTAAGATGGGTCGTTTAAAACTGTGTGAAGCCAAGTTTGAGAACGCCTATACTTCGAATGAATTTTTGAAGGATATCTACCAGTTTGTTTGGGAGGGAACCTTGAAGAACCGTCCTTTGACGAAAGAGGAGATGAAATTACAAACCTCTTATCTGGCAATGGCTTTGAAGAATTCTACCTTGGGAGAATCGGCTGCTACCCTGAAGGCTTCTGGTGATAGGTTTTTAAACGCAAACCAATTGGCCTGGAATACCAGTTTGAAAAACGGGATACAGATAAAAAGAAATAGTCCCATCGGTGAAAATAGATTCGAGATGGAAAATCCTGCCCGTGAAGTGGGAGCTTATTGGCTTCCCTGGTGGATTCGTGTTTCGGATTACCCGACTTCTCATGAATTTTATGCTATGGTTTTGCAGGTACAGGACTTGTTGAAAAAAGCCAGCATAAAAAGTTCGGGAGAAACAAAACAGCATTATGATTACTTACTCTATAAGATTAATAAATCTTTGGAGAAGAAATAATTAACGGATGAAATGTTAAATAAATGAACAAATGAGAAGCAGAATAATATATTTATTGGTAATTGTTTTGTTACTGCCTTGTCTGGCACATGCTCGGAAGAAAAAGGAGAATCCGAAAGAGGCGGTAACGGAAAAGAAAGACAACCGTTACGAGGAGTTATTCAGAGATAAAGCTTGTGAGACGGTGAAGGGGTTGATTACCTTGCATAAGGTAGACGGCAAAATCTATTTTGAAATTCCGATGAAGCTGATGGATCGGGAAATGTTGCTGGGATCCACGATTACAGGAACAACAGACAATATGTTCGGCAGCATAGGAGAACGTCCGTCGGATCCTCTATTGGTGACTTTTACTCAAAAAGATTCTACTTTGGTTAGTCTCGGTTTGATTCAAACGACTTATACGACCGAGAATGAAACATTGAAGGATCGTATGAAACGCGGAAATATCCCGGCTGTCATTAAGAATTTCGAAGTAAAAGCCTATGCTCCGGATAGCACGGCTGTCGTTGTTGATATGACAGACTTTTTATTGAGTGATGACGAGACATTACCCTCTTTTTCTCCCTGGTCTCCGATTTTGTCCATGATGTGGGGGAACTCTCTGAATAAGAATTTTATGCGGGAGGAGTCTCAGGTATTGAAAATAAAAGCTTTTGAAGATAATGTAACGGTTCAGTCCCAATTGGCATATCGCTTATCGGCTGAAACTTCGTATTTCCGTTATTGTTCAGACAAACCGGTTACGCAGATCATGACCCGTAATTTTATCCTTTTACCGGAAACTCCTGCGCGTCCTCGTTATGCAGATCCGCGTATAGGTGTGTTCTATCAGGGGATGTACGTGATGGGAGAGCCGAAGAAAGGAATGGATGTTTCGTATTATGCCACCCGTTGGAGATTAGAACCTACCAATGAGGAAGCTTACCGGCGGGGCGAGTTAGTGGAACCTAAGAAGCCGATCGTCTTTTACGTGGATAATGCATTTCCCGATCAGTGGAAAAAATATATCAAAGAAGGAATTTGCGAGTGGAATGCTGCTTTTGAGAAAATAGGGTTTAAAAACGTCATGCGTGCGGAAGATTTTCCAACCGACGATCCTGATTTTGATCCGGATAACCTGAAATATTCTTGTATCCGCTACTCTCCTTCTATCGTTGCGAATGCCATGGGGCCTTCTTGGACGGATCCCCGTACGGGAGAAATTTTGAATGCTTCCGTCTACGTGTATCATAATCTGGTGGAGTTGGTTCAGGATTGGCGGTTCTTACAGACGGCCGCGGCGGATCCTTCCGTCAGAAAGATCCGGTTGGACGATAAGGACTTTGGTGAATGTTTGCGTTATGTGTTGGCTCACGAAGTTGGACATACGTTAGGTTTGATGCATAATATGTCTGCCTCTGCTGCTATTCCGACGGATTCTTTACGTTCTCCGTCGTTCACGCGGAAATACGGTACGACTTATTCTATTATGGATTATGCCCGTAATAACTATGTAGCCCAGCCGGGAGATGCCGCTCGCGGTGTAAAAATGACTCCCCCTCATCTGGGATTATATGATTATTATGTTATCGAGTGGTTGTATAAGCCTCTGTTTGATATAAAGACTGCAAAAGAAGAGATTCCTGTCTTGGATCGGTTTATCACGGAAAGGTCTGATAATCCTGTCTATCGTTACGGAAAACAACAATTCTGGGATTATTACGATCCTCGGGCCATGGAAGAAGACTTAGGGGAAGATCCCGTGAAATCTGCTGCTTATGGCGTGAAAAACTTAAAATACGTGTTGAAACATATGAACGAATGGGTGAAGGACGAGGATAAGGATTATAAGTTTCGCACGAATATGTTGAATGAAGCGCGTTATCAGTTTGCCCGTTATATGAATCATGTGATATGTAATCTGGGTGGTCTTTA
This sequence comes from uncultured Sanguibacteroides sp., assembly GCF_900543425.1. Taxonomy (GTDB): domain Bacteria; phylum Bacteroidota; class Bacteroidia; order Bacteroidales; family Marinifilaceae; genus Gabonibacter. The sequence continues at coordinate 23,827 of NZ_UQRQ01000001.1, forward strand.
TTTAAACGAAAGGTATGAAAACGATAAGGTCCCTGCTTACGGGGTGGTACCCCGGGAAAGACAAAAGGAGGCTTTGCATTTTATGCTGGAACAGATTCGGGATTTGTCCTGGTTGGACGATATGAAGGGATTGCCTTTGGGACGGGAAGTGGCAGATGAGTTTCAGAAAGATATTCTTCGCGGCCTTCTTATGGTTGTCCATAAAGTAGCGATGACACAAACCTTTTCTGATGAGAAGAGACCTTTTAGTAGAGAAGAGTATTTGAGTGATGTATATAACTTTATAATGGCTCCGACATTGCAGGGTAAGAAGCTCACAAAGAGCGAACAGAAACTACAAAAGGGGTTGTTAGCGGCTTTGTTGGATGAATCCGGTGCGCAAAATAAGGATATGGGTATGAAGCCTTTCGGATGGAGCCTGAAGACTCCGTTGGTACAGGTACCGGAAAGCGTGAAAGCCTTAAGCCGGGAGAAGTACGGAGAGATCGGAGAGGATGTGATGGGACGTTTCACGAACCGGAGAACATGGGGAGAGAAACGAAGTATTCAAAATCCTGCAGAAGTTTCCGGATTCGGAGATCCTTTCTTCCTCTTTAAGGCTTTCCCGATGGAACCGGATAATTACTCTTTGTTACGGAAAATGTATTCTGCTTTTAAGAGTAAACAAAACGTGGGGACTCCTGAGATGCAACAATACTATAAATTGATGGTGCGTCAGATGGATAATATTTTCAATGATTGAGATATAAAATAGAAAGTTATGAAAAAGATCATATATATACTATTTCTTTTTACTCTTGCCTTTGGCGTGTGTGATGCTTCTGCCGGGGAACGAAAGAAGAAGAAAGAAAATAAAAAGAAAAAAGAGTTGACTGCCTACCAGAAATTATTCGAAGGTAAGCAGGCTCAGACAGCTCGTGGTTTGATGACTCTTCATAAGATCGGTGATAAAGTTTACGTGGAATTTCCGGTAAACTTATTGAACAAGGATATGTTGTTTACCTCTTCCGTGGAAAGAATTAGCGATTGCGGAGAGAGTGCCGTGGGAGAATTTTCCGGTCCGGGAGTACCTCTTAAATTTACTCGTATGGATTCTCTCCTTCAGGCCAGATTATTACTTATGAATCCGTTCAAAAATATGACGGATGATTTAGGTGTAAACGAGGCCTTTAATCGATCTGCTATGCCCGGAGTATACGGAAGTTATAAGATCGAGGCGTGGACTCCGGACAGTAGTGCTATGGTAGTGGATATGACCTCTTTGTTTATGTCTCATAGTATTTACACGACTCCTTTTGCGGATTATGCCGGAAATTCATTTTTTGGCTTAGCCGTTCGGGATCATAAATTTCAGGAAGATCGTAATTTCTTGAAAGGAGTAAAAGCTTATCCGACAAATGTTGCGGTGACTTGTGAGATGGGATACAATGTGGATATATATCTATTTGGCATGTTCATTATGGCACAAGATATGAAGGTGTCTATTGAGGCCAATCGGATATTGATGCTTCTACCGGAACAAACGATGTTGCCTCGTTTGGCGGATTACCGTGTAAATGTAGAGTATAACCGGGAAAATAGCTTCGAGTCTTCCATGAAAGGAGTGAAATCGGTATATTTCACGAATCGTTGGCGTATGGAACCTTCGGATCCGGAAGCTTACCGGGAAGGAAAGATGGTCGAACCGAAGAAACCCATTGTTTTTTATATCGATACGTTAATGCCGGAATCTATAAAGCCTTATGTGATTGCCGGTGTAGAAGAGTGGAATGCCGCTTTTGAGAAAATCGGTTTCAAAAATGCGATTCAAGTGAAAGATTGTCCGAAGGATGATCCTGATTTTGATATGGCAGACGTGAGTTATTCTACTATTTTATATGCTCCGATCAAGATGTATGATGTAAAATCTCAGAAATATTGTGATCCTCGTACGGGTGAGATCTTGTCGGCTTCTATTCTTGTTCCGGTGGGATATGTGCCTACTTATGAACTGAAAATGAGTATGATGTCCGTCAATCCTCAAGTTCGTAATAATTACATTTCGGAGGAAGTCTATGGAGATGTGATTAAATCCGATGTAGCCAAACAGATGGGGATTTGTTTAGGATTTACTGAAAACCTGATAGCTTCTTCTGTCTATCCGGTAGACTCTTTACGTTCTGCGACGTTTACTCAAACCTACGGATTAACGCCTTCCGTCATGGATCTCGTGGCTTGTAACTACATTGCACAACCCGGGGATATGGAAAAAGGTGTTCGCATGTTCTCTAAAGGGATAGGTGAATTTGATTATTTTACCGTTAAATGGTTGTATCAACCCATAGACGGGATTGTAAAACCTCAGGATGAAACAGAGGTTTTAAACCGGTGGATTGTCGATGCTAAAAAGGAATTGAATTATAGGTATAGTCCTATGATATGGAGTTTTTACCGTTTGTTGAAAGATCCCCGTCGGGCGTGGGGTGATTTGGGAGATGATCCGATGAAATCTCTCGAGTATCGGATCAGCAATGTCAAATATGCCATGGAACATTTTAGGGAGTGGTTCAAGGATGACGATAAAGATTTGCGTATGAGGACTTCTCTGCACTCCTCTTTTTCCAATCTGCTATCGGGTGAAATGAATAACTTATTGGATTACGTGGGAGGTATCTACCTGAATGAAGTTACCGCGGACGAGGATATGCCGACGTTTACCGTTGTACCCAAGGAGCGTCAGCAAGAGATTGTACGTTATGCTTTGGAGATGTCTAAAAAGTTCGGATGGTTAGATGATAAAGAGTATATAAAAGAGACCGGATTGGGTTACGCGACGGTTCCTTCTCAAGAGATTCAGTTAGCTATTATCGGCGGTCTACTCAATAAGGTCGGCGATTTGAAACTATGTGCTGAAAAATCGAGTGATGCTTATACTCCGGATGAATTTTTGGATGACCTGTATGCCTATATTTGGGAAGGGACGTTGAAAAAACGTGCCTTGACGGAGGATGAGCGATTCTTACAAAGGAGCTTTGTAGGTATCGTGATGGCTTCTTCCGCTGTTGCGGAATCTCCGGCTTCTTTTGAAAAGGAAGAACAGAGATTCCCCTTTATAGCCAATCAGAATTTGGTTTATTGGAAACCGGATATGCGGGAGTTCAATCGTATGGAGCAAAAGTGGAGGACCGATTATTTGCCGTCGCAACGTAGTGGTTATCATGGATATATCGCAACGGCTAAAGGATACAATGCGGCTCCGGAATATTATGCCATGTTGGTACGGATCCAAAAGTTGTTACAGGGGGCTGTTCTTTCCAGTAGCGGTGATACGAAAGCCCATTACGAATATTTGTTATATCGGATTCGTAAAGCCATGTCTAAAAAATAAACAATAGGTAATAAAGCTAAAAAAGAAATATCATGAAAAACAACACGATTATTATACTGCTGGTTGTTTTGTTGATGCCATTCCTTGCAGAGGCTCAGAAAAAGAAAGGGAAGAAGGGTAAAGCAGAGATAGAGCAAGAGGTAAAAGCACCTGAAAAGGAATCGGCTTATGACAAACTTTTTAAAGATAAAGCTCACGAGAGTGCAAAAGGAGTAATGACGGTTCATAAAATAGACGGTAAGGTTTATTTTGAAATTCCTTTGAATTTATTAGGTAGAGAGATGTTGATCGGATCGACGATAGCCGAGAACTCGAGTAGTTTGTTCGGGGCGGTAGGTGAAAAACCGCACGAGCCTCTTCACGTGGTTTTTACTCGTACGGATTCTTTGTTAAATTTGCGGGAAGCTAACTCCATACATACAACAGATAATGAGCGGATGCGTCAAAACGTGGAGTTAAGCGCCATACCGGCTGTTATTAAAAATTTCGAGATTAAGGCTTATTCTCCGGATAGTACGGCTGTAGTCATCGATATGACGGATTTTTTGACCAGTGAAAATGAAAAGATGAATCCTTTTTCACCATGGATGCCGATTTTAATGGAATATTGGAGAGATGCCAGGTTGGAAAAAGAGTTTCAACAGGAACACACCCAGATCGGAAAAATCAGTGCGTTTGAAAATAATGTGAATGTGCAGACCTCTTTTACTTATACCGTAAGCATTAATGCTGATAATTGGTATTGGCTTTATAAAATGCCCTATACGGCAACCATGAGTCGAACTTTTCTTCTATTACCGGAAACGCCGATGCGTTCCCGGATAGCCGACCCCCGGATTGGAGTATTTTTTGGAGGAAAATATCTGTATGGCGATAAAGATAGGGGAGTGGAAGTCGTCTATGATGCCAATCGTTGGCGTTTGGAACCGAAAGATGTGGAAGCTTATAAACGAGGTGAGTTGGTCGAACCGATAAAACCTATCGTTTTTTATATAGATGATAATTTCCCTGCAGCATGGAAGAATTACGTGAAAGCAGGTGTAGAGGAATGGCAGGCTGCTTTTGAGAAAATCGGTTTTAAAAATGCTATTGTTGCCAAGGATTTTCCTAAGGACGATCCCGATTTTGATCCGGAGAACCTGAATTACTCTTGTGTACGCTATTCGCCTTCTTCCGTTGCCAATGCTATGGGACCCTCTTGGACGGATCCGAGAAGCGGAGAGATTCTTCAGGCTAATGTGTCTGTGTATCATAATCTTATCCAGTTGGTACAAGATTGGCGCTTCTTGCAGACGGCCCCGGCGGATCCTTCTGTCCGTAAAATGCAACTGGATGATGCGACTATTGGAGATTGTATTCGTTACGTGATTGCTCATGAAATAGGCCATTGTCTGGGCTTAATGCATAACATGGCGGCTTCGGCGGCTGTCCCGACGGATTCTTTACGTTCTCCGTCGTTCACGCGGAAGTACGGCACGACCTATTCTATCATGGATTATGCCCGTAACAATTATGTGGCTCAACCGGGAGATGCCGCTCGCGGTGTGAAAATGACACCCCCCAATTTGGGATTATATGATTATTATGCCATCAAATGGTTATACACGTCGCTTCCGGATGCCAAAACGGCTAAGGATGAACTTCCGACATTGGAACGTTGGATTTCTGAAAAATCGGGAGATCCGATTTATCGGTATGGAAAACAACAAATTTGGGCGCATTATGACCCGAGTTCGTTCGAGGAAGATTTAGGAGACGATGCGATCAAATCGGCAACCTACGGTGTAAAGAATCTTAAGTATGTATTGGCTCATTTAAACGAGTGGACGGCTGCGGAAGATTTGGATTATTCTTTCCGGGAAAGGATGTATAACGAGCTGATATACCAGTATGTACGTTATATGAATCATGTGGCGGCCAATATCGGAGGAATTTATTTGAATGAAAGTTATCAAGGGGATAAACGTCCGAATTACGCTTTTGTTCCGCGTGAAAAACAAAAACGGGCATTGAGGTTTTTGTTGAATCAGATAAAGGATGCCGGATGGTTGGAGAATCCTGATTTTCAAAAAGAGATGCCCCTGATGGGAAATATCTCCAGGGAATTGGAAGATAAGATTATGAGCGGAATCTTTGGGCGTTTGGGGGCCGTTGCTTATTGTGCGGAGAAGGCTCCTGCCGGTCAGGTGTATACTCCGGCGGCCTATTTGAATGATATCCATGATTTTATTTTTACCCCTACAAAACAAGGAAAAACCTTGTCTAACGTGGAAAAGAAAATGCAATTGGCTCTTTTGAGTCAGGTGATCGGCGGTGCCGATGTGGAAAAAAATTCTAAAGGAGGAAGTCGAGGACGTATGATCGTGGAAGTCCCGGAGGCTGTTAAAGCTAAGAGCCTGGAGTATTACGGACAGGTGATGGGAAATAAGAGTCCGGTGAATAAGCAGGGATTTAGTTATTACGTGGATATCCAAATGGGTAACGCGGATATGGCTCCTTACTATTATGATTTAATGAAAAAAACATTGAATCTGCTAAAAAATCAGGCAACGACCGGGTCTTCAGATACTCGGCTTCACTATAAATTACTGATCCATAAATTGGAACAGGCTCTAAATTAATGTTTCTTCTCTAGTTTCTCTTCGTCGTTATTCTACATTTCATGAATGACGACAAGAGAAACCCAGCTAAGAGATGTTCAATAACTAAAATATAATAATTGTATGGAAGAATCAATCGTAAAAGTTGAAAATTTGTCCCATCGCTACACGGTTCAGTGGGCTATTCGGGATATTAATTTTGAGATCAATACTAATGGTATATATGGTCTTCTCGGATCCAACGGAGCCGGAAAATCGACCACGATGAATATCATGTGCGGTGTTTTAAAACAGACAGAGGGAGATGTTTATATCAAAGGAATCAGTATGCGTGAAAATCCTGTAGAGGCTAAAAAGCATTTGGGGTTTTTGCCGCAGAAACCGCCTTTGCATATGGATATGACGGTAGAAGAATACCTAACCCATTGTGCCAATATGCGTTTGATGCCTTCTAAAGAAGTGCGGAATGCCGTAAAAGATGCTATGGGACGTTGCGGTATTTCTCATTTTAATAAACGGTTGGTGCGTAATCTTTCCGGAGGATATCAACAGCGTTTGGGAATAGCTCAGGCTATTATTCATAATCCGGAATTTGTTGTATTGGACGAGCCGACGAACGGATTAGATCCGAACCAAATCGTGGAAATTCGTCATTTGATTAAAGAGATTGCAGAGGAACGTACCGTAATCCTTTCGACACATATCTTGCCGGAGGTTCAGGCTACCTGTGATTACATCCGTATGATCGAGGAGGGTAGATTGGTTTTCGCCGGAACAGTAGATGAGTTCGATAATTATATCATCCCGAATACCATATTTGTTTCTTTGATCGCTCCTCCTGCTACGGACGAATTGGCTAAGGTGCCGGGAGTGGTTAACGTGGAGGAGTTGGGAGGAACAAAGTTCAGACTTCAGTTTTCCGATGCTCAGGATGTTATAGAACGTGTGGTGGAAACGAGTGTGGCCAGAGGATGGCGGTTGAATGACATACATTTGGAGAAGAGCTCGTTAGATGCTGTATTTGCCGAATTATCCAAAAAATAGGAAACGATGAAGACCATATATAAATTAGCCTGGGCAGAATTACAGACGTTATTCTACTCACCGGTAGCCTGGTTGATCCTGATTATTTTTACTTTTCAGGCAGGAATGGTTTATACCAATCTTTTTGGAGGATTGGTACGTGCTCAGTCGTTGGGGTATCCTCTATATAGTGTTACCTCGGAAACTTATTTTTGGTTTTTCAGGGCCATGCAGCAATATCTCTATTTTTACATTCCCTTGTTGACCATGGGGATCATGAGCAGAGAGTTAGGGAGTGGTTCTATTAAATTACTGTATTCTTCACCGGTCACCAATACACAGATCATATTGGGAAAATATCTTTCCCTTATGCTTTACTGTTTGGTGTTAATAGGTGTGTTAATGATATTTGTACTTTACGGTATATGTACCATGAAGATGGCAGATGTCCCTTATATGCTTAGCGGTCTTTTAGGACTCTATCTGTTGTTGTGTGCTTATGCGGCTATCGGACTTTTCATGTCCAGTATTACCTCCTATCAGGTGGTTGCTGCTATGGGAACCTTGGCCGTTCTTGCCGTATTGAGTTTTGTGAAAGGGATGTGGCAGAATATAGAATTCGTGAAGGATATTACTTTCTGGTTATCCATAGACGGACGAGCTGACGAGTTTATCGGCGGATTGATATGTAGTGAAGATTTTCTCTATTTTATCATTGTGATTGTAATGTTCTTAACGTTGTGTATCCTGCGTTTACAAGCGAGAAGACAAAAAATATCCGGGGTTGTTCGTTGGGGAAAATACTTAGGTGTCGTTGTTATTGCCATGTTGCTGGGGTACCTCTCTTCCCGTCCCGTGTTTATGAGTTATTACGACGCTTCCCGGACCAAATTCAATACATTGACTCCTAATAGTCAGGAAATTGTTGAAAAGTTGGACGGCGGATTGACGATTACGACTTTTACCAATATTCTGGATGAACATTTTTACCAAACCTTGCCCGAAAATGTAAATTGGGATAAGCAGGTTTTCAAACAATACGTGCGTTTTAAGCCGGAGATCAAGATGAAGTATGTCTATTTCTATGCTAACGCCGAGAATAAGGAGCTGGATAAGATGTATCCGAACATGACGGATAAGGAGAGGGCCCGTAAAATGATAGAGTCTTGGGGAATCGATTCCACAATCATACTTCCTCCGGAAGAGATAGAGAAAATTATCGATTTGAAAGCGGAAAAGAATCATTCTGTTCGTTTGGTGGAACGAGAAAACGGACAACGGATTTTCTTGCGTTTTTACGAGGGTTTTGATCGGAATCCCCGGGAAGGCGAGATTTCGGCTGCCTTTAAACGGTTGATTATGAAATTGCCTGTTGTCGGCTTCTTGCAGGGACATGGGGAACGCGATCCGAAAAAGGAGGGAGATCGGGATTATAATCGTTTCTCTCAGGATAAGTGGTTCCGCTATGCTTTGCTTAATCAAGGTTTTGATGTTGCGGAGGTGACTCTGGATAAAGATATAGATCCGGAAATAGAGATATTGGTGATTGCCGAGATGAAATCATCGTTAACTCCGGAGGAGGAAGCTAAATTGAATGCTTATATTGAAAGAGGTGGAAACTTATTGATTTTAGGAGAACCGAGGCGTAGGGAAATCATGAACCAAGTGGTAAAAACCTTTGGTGTAGAGTTCTTGCCCGGAATAGTGGTGAAGCCTACGGAGAATTTCCAGGCGGATTTAATCATTACGACTCCGACGAAAGAGGCGTGCGAGCTCTCTTACCCTTTCCAAACGATTATTGATTATCAAGGATGCGTGACGATACCGGGAAGTTCTGCTTTGGCTTATAGCACAGATAAAGGGTATACCGTAACTCCTCTTTTCATGAGCGATACGGTGGGAAGCTGGAATGAATTGCAGACTACTGATTTTATTGATGACGTTGCCTCTCTGGATCTTTTGAAAGGAGAGAAAGAAGAGAGTTTGCCGCTGGCTATAGCTCTGTCCCGAAAAGTGGGAGAGAAAGAGCAAAGGATTATGATTTTCGGTGATGCCGATTGCATCAGTAACGGAGAGTTAGGTATGCAACGGAAAGACATTTGGGCGATGAATTTCAATATTATTACAGGTTCTTTTTTCTGGTTATCGCATGAAGAAGTTCCTATCGATACACGACGGCCTACTCCTCCGGATACTGCCGTTTATGTTGGCGAAATCGGCATGTCTGTCACGAAGATCGGATTTTTGGGAGTTTTTCCTGCAATCTTGATATTCTTCGCTTTATTTATTTGGATGCGTAGACGGGGAAGATAATATCGCAGGTGTTTTTGTATAGAAGTTTCCGGGAAGTGCGTGATCCCGGAGCTTATTGAAAATTCCTGTTTCGCGTGTGATAAGAAAACAAAATTATTAATTAAAACGAAGCTGATGAAAACGATCTATAAATTAGCGATAGCGGAATTACAGACCCTGTTCTATTCGCCTATAGCTTGGTTGATTCTGATTATATATACATTTCAGGCAAGTATGATGTTTACTTCAAGTATATCCGACATGGTACAAAGCGTGTCTTTGGGATATCCTTTGAGGTCCGTAACGGGTAGAGCCTTTGGGTATATGTTGTGGCAAATGACGGAATATCTTTACCTTTATATTCCGTTGTTAACCATGGGGTTAATGAGCCGTGAACTGGGAAGCGGTTCCATTAAATTATTGTATTCTTCGCCTGTAACCAATACTCAAATTATTTTGGGAAAGTATCTTTCCATGATGATTTACGCCTTGGTTTTGGTCGGAGTTTTATTCCTGTTCTTCCTTTATGGTGTGTTTACTATCAAGGATATGGAGATCGGGACTCTTTTGACCCAGTTTCTGGGAATTTATTTGTTGATTTGCGCTTATGCGGCTATCGGACTCTTTATGTCCAGCATAACCTCCTATCAAGTCGTTGCAGCTATGGGTACTTTAGCTATTTTGTCTGTTTTGAATATGGTAGGAAATCTATGGCAGGATATTGATTTTGTAAGAGATATTACCTATTGGCTCTCCATGAGAGGACGTGTCAATACTTTCTTGAGAGGAATGATATGTAGTGAAGATTTTCTCTATTTTATCATTGTAATAGCCATGTTCTTAATGCTGTGTATATTGCGTTTACGGGCACGGAGACAAAAGATCTCTTTCTGCGTTCGTTGGGGAAAATACGTCGGAGTGGTTTGTATCGCTATGCTGTTGGGATATTTTTCCTCTCGTCCGATATTGATGGGATATTACGATGCAACCTCTACCAAGAGCAATACATTGACTTCTAATAGTCAGGACATCGTAAAGCGTTTGGACGGCGGTTTGACAATCACGACTTATGTCAACCTGTTGGATGAGAATTACCGTTACGGTCTGCCTCGAATGATGAATATGAACAGGGGACATTTTGAAGACTATGTACGTTTTAAGCCGGAAATCAAAATAAAATACGTTTATTATTACGATAAAGCGGAAAACAAACATCTGGATGAACGTTATCCGGATCTAAGCGATAAGGAGCGGGCTAAAAAATTATGTGAAATCTGGGACTTGGATTCCAATATGTTTTTACCGCCTGAAAAGATTCGGGAAATAGTGGATTTACAACCGGAAGGAAATCGATTTGTTCGTTTGATAGAACGGGAAAGCGGAGAAAAAACATTTTTACGTATCTATGACGATATGCGGAAGTTCCCGGGAGAGAGTGAAATTACGGCGGCGTTGAAGCGATTGGTAATGGACTTACCGACCGTCGGTTTTTTGACGGGACACGGAGAGAGGGGTATCAATAAGGAAGGAGATCGGGACTATAAACGTTTTGCTCAGGATAAAAAATTCCGTTATGCCCTGATAAACCAAGGATTTGATGCCAGAGAGGTTACTTTGGATCAGGATATTCCGGACGATATACGTATTTTGGTGATTGCAGAAATGAGACAATCACTTACACCGGAAGAAAAGGCCAGATTGGATGCATACATCGCGAGGGGAGGAGATCTGCTGATCATATCGGAACCTAAACGCAGGGAGATCATGAATCCGATAGTCGAACCGTTTGGTGTTCAGATACTACCGGGAATATTGGTGAAGAAGAGCGAAAATTTCCAACCCGATCTGATTATGGCGACTCCTACCGATGCTGCCTGTGAGTTATGTTATCATTTCGACGGAATTCGGAAATGGGAAGGATGTGTGACTATGCCCAGTAGTAGTGCTTTGGCATATACGGAGGATAAAGGATACGCGGTTACACCTCTTTTCATGAGCGATACCGTGGGAAGCTGGAACGAATTGCAGACTACTGATTTTATCGATGATGTTCCTGTTTTAGATGAAAAAGCAGGAGAAGTGGAACAGGCTTATCCTACAGCCCTTGCTCTTTCGAGAAAAGTGGGAGAAAAGGAACAGCGTATTATTATTTTGGGAGATGCCGATTGTATCAGTAATGGAGAGGTCAGCATGAACAGGAAAGATGTAATGGCTATGAATTACTCTGTCATTATCGGTTCTTTCTATTGGCTATCCCATGAAGAGGTTCCGATCGATATACGTCGACCGCAAACAACGGATGACGAGTTGTACGTGAATGAGACGGGTGCCATTGCAACCAAGATCGGTTTTATGGGTGTGTTAACCGCCTTCATGATCTTTATGGCTCTTTTTATCTGGATTCGCCGGAGGGGAAGATAAGAGTTAAATTGTGCCGAAAATAGTTTCGGTTTTGAAGAAATGTTGAAAGAATGGAATAGAACCGGAATCTATTTTAGGCACTTTTTGTTTTATTAGATAATTTAGTGTTGTAACAGGATGATTTGTCGTTTTCAAATCATCCTGTTTTTATTTACATCCATTTATCCCAATCTTTCCATACCGGTTCATAGCCTTGTGTTTTGATGGCTTCCACCATTTCCTGAGGCGTGCGGTCGTCGTTGATAGCGAATTGTTCCAACTCTTTGTGGGGGACGACATACCCTCCCGGTTCGGTACTCGATCCTGCGCTCATGGAAGTGGCCCCGAGATGCATGACATGGTCTCTAAATGCTCGACTTTCTCTGGTCGAGATAGATATCTCCGCTTCTTGATCCAACAGGCGATAGGCACATATTAATTGAACCATCTCCCGGTCGTTGATCGGATCGTTGGGCATAAAAGCTCCCGCGTGCGGACGTAGACGGGGAAGAGAGATGGAATATTTGGTTCGCCAATAAGTTTTTTCCAGGTATTTCAGATGTAATGCCGTGAAGAACGAATCGGTTCGCCAATCCTCTAACCCGAGTAAGGCCCCTATGCCCATTTTTTGAACTCCGGCCCTACATACCCGGTCGGGAGTCTCCAAACGGTACCGGAAATTGGCTTTTCGACCCTTGGGATGATATAGAGGATATTGTTTCTCGTTATAGGTTTCTTGGTATACGCAGACGAAACTGAGTCCCGCTTCGGCCAGACGGGCGTATTCTTCCTCATCCAGGGGTTGTACTTCTAAAGCTATCTGTGAAAATTTATCCCGGATGGAACGGATAACTTGTTCGTAATAATCCGCGTTAGTCTTGGCGGGAGCTTCTCCCGATACGAGTAAGATATGTTTAAATCCCCATTGGGTGATGACCTTGGTTTCCGCTTCCACCTCTTCCAACGTCAGCATCTTGCGGTGAAGTTCGTTATCGTGGTTGAATCCGCAATAAACACAGAAATTGGTACAGTAATTGGAGACGTAGAGGGGGATATAGAGTTGAATCGTATTTCCGAAGCGAGCCAATGTCAGTCGATTGGCTTCCTGTGCCATCTCTTCCAATAACGGAGTGGCCGCAGGGGAGATGAGAGCCATAAAATCGTCCAACGTGCGATGCGGATTGTTGATCGCGTTTACGGCATCGTTTTTCGACTTGTCCATGATGTTTTTCTTTACATCTTCCCAGTCGTAGGTTTGTAGGATATCATAAAAAGACATATTGATACTGTAATTTAGTGATTCGAGCAGACGTTATAAATTCAAAAATTCGGTCAGCGGAGAACTGGCTTGCGCGTGTCGGTATTGTTTGGCCAATTTGGCCTCGAATGCCATCCGGCCGGCTTCCACGGCTAATTTGAAAGCTCGTCCCATCTCTACCGGGTTGGGAGAAACGGCAATAGCCGTATTGACCAGAACGGCGGCTGCTCCCATCTCCATGGCTGCCGCCGCGTGGGAGGGAGCTCCGATTCCGGCATCCACAATCACCGGGATGTTACTTTGTTCAATGATGATCTCCAGCAGGTCTTTCGTGACTAATCCCTTGTTCGTGCCGATCGGGGCACCCAAAGGCATAACGGTAGCAGCTCCGGCTTCCTCTAAGTGTTTGCAGAGTACGGGGTCGGCCTGAATATAAGGAAGTACGACGAAACCTAATTTTGCCAGTTCTTCGGTGGCTTTTAAAGTCTCTATGGGATCCGGTAACAGGTATTTGGGATCCGGATGGATTTCCAGCTTTAACCAATTCGTTCCCAAGGCTTCCCGGGCAAGCTGGGCGGCAAAAACAGCTTCTTTGGCCGTTCTGACCCCTGATGTGTTCGGTAAAAGGGTGATATGCGGAGCTTTTAAATGAGCTAAGATATCGTCCTCTTTTTCTGATACATCCACTCTTTTAAGGGCAACCGTTACTAATTGGGATTCGGATACTTTAATGGCCTCTTCCATTAAAGCGTTGGACGAAAATTTGCCGGTTCCGGTAAATAATCGTGAAGTAAATACTTTATCAGCTATTTTAAGTGGTTCCATGTTTCTGAATTTTTATTGATTATAAGATGTATGATTTCTTCTGTTTTAGTCGTCGGATCCTGACTGTTTTTGATGAGGGAAGAGAGGGCTATTCCGGATATCCCCGTGGAGAATAAAGGAGAAATATCCTTTTCTTTGATTCCCCCGATAGCATGTACCGGAATCGTTATTCCTGTTTTTCGACAAGATTCCATGATGTTTTGATATCCTTCCAATCCCAAAACGGGACTTAATTTTTTCTTGGTTGTCGTATAGGTAAAAGGCCCTAAGCCGATATAATCGACCCGTTGGCCGGAGCGGATCAGTATATCTTCGAATGTGTTACAGGTAGCACCGATTATTTTGTCATTTCCCAGTATTTTACGGGCTTCGAGCGGGTTCATGTCTTCTTTTCCCAGGTGTATCCCGTCCGCATCCAACTCCAAGGCTATATCGACTCGGTCGTTAATAATGAAAAGGGCTTTGTATTTTTGACAAATGGCCTTTACTTTTAATCCGGTTTCTATGAATCCGGACCGATCGGTTTCTTTCATACGCAGTTGTATCCAGCGTATTCCTCCTTTACAAACGGCTTCGACTTGCTCCGGTATGCTCATATCCTCCCTAAAATCGGTAATATATTGTAGCGGAAATTTATGCAGGTCGGTTGTAAAAAGAGGATAGTACGGCGGATGGTGTATTCCTAAACGGGTATCGTTGGATTGAATGAAGGCGGAAACGTAATCTTGTCCTTCCCGACAGGCTTCCGGCAAGGAGTAACCTTGTGCCAGCCGGGAAGTAATAACGGCCGAAAGCACACATCCCGTACCGTGCTTGTCGTGTTTGTTACGAGAGACCGAGTAAGAATATCCACGTGTTGCCGTTATCAATCGATCGGTAGAACATTCTTCCCGGTTATGCCCGCCTTTCCATAAGATATTTGTTTTTAATTCCTGACAAATGCTTTGTAATCGAAGTACGGTCTCTTCAGGGTCTTCTAACGAAAGGGAGAATAATTTGCTTAGTTCTTCCGCGTTCGGGGTAATTAAGTAGATTTTCCGTAAAATACTTATCAATTTGTTTTGGTCGTTAAGCTGATGAAATTCAAAGCCGGTACTGGCTTTTAGAATGGGATCCCATATTATTTTTGTTTGGGGAAGTTTTTGCTTCAAGTAGGTAACGATCTGGTCCAAAAGATTAAAATCTTTAATCAGGCCGATTTTGATAACCCGGGGAGAAAATTCTTTTAAAATAATATCGCCTTGCCGGATAATTTCCTCGAAGGTCGACCAATGGGTTCCGAGGTATTCGTTTTGATTCTGAAACGTGATAGCAGTGCAGATACCTAATCCGTATACTCCGCAATTTTCAAATGTTTTGATATCGGAACTGATTCCGGCTCCGGAACTGGGATCGAATCCGGCTATACTTAATACCGGAGTGGGAAATAATTTCAGGAAACGAGAGATGGTTTCATCGGGCTTACTCCATAAATATCCCAACAGGGCTACGCCCGCGAATCCCATTTTACGGCATAATGAAACACGGTCCGCATCGACTCCTCCCAAAGCTATGATTTGTTTGTCCGTGGATCTTAAATACCTTTTTAAAGTATCCGGATCAAACTTCGATTGATAGCCGGGTTTCGATATGCTATCGAATACGGGACTTAAAAAGAGGTAATCGGTGTGAAACGGAATACGGTCGATTTCTTCCGTGGAATGACAGGAAACACTAACGTGACGATACTCCTTTCGTTCTTTCCATAGAACGACTTGTTCGTATTTCAGATGAACACCTTTTAATCCGTATGTTTTTACCAGATCAAAATGGTTGTGTATGACTATTCTGCTCCGAAACGCGGGAAAAATTTTTTGGATAAGATTCTCGTAATCCTTGTGACTTCCTTCCGGTTTTCTCAGGTGTAACAGATGTAATCCGTTTTCGAATAGTCTGTTTATTATCGATTCTTCTCGGGGGATAAATTCGGGAGGAGTTATAACAATAATCATAGAGTTATCATTAGGGAAGGAGAAATATACATTTGATATCTCTCCTTCGTACGGTTATTGATTTATTTTTTTCCTTAATTTTTCGCTTGCTCTCATGGAACAAAAATGTTCTCCGCACATGGAACAGAAATGGGCCTCTTTATGACCTTCGGCCGGTAATGTTTCGTCGTGGAAACGCAAAGCCTTCTCCGAGTCCAGGGCCAGATGAAACTGATCTTTCCAACGGAATTCGAAACGAGCTTTGCTCATGGCGTAATCGCGCCAATAAGCGGCAGGGTGCCCTTTGGCTAAGTCTGCCGCGTGGGCGGCTAATTTGAACGTGATAACGCCTTCCTTAACATCGTCCCGGTTGGGTAAACCGAGGTGTTCTTTTTGTGTCACGTAACAAAGCATGGAGGTTCCGTACCAGCCGATCATGGCTCCGCCGATAGCGGATGTAATATGATCGTATCCGGGGGCAATGTCCGTTACAAGAGGGCCAAGGGTGTAAAAAGGAGCTTCGTTACAATAATCCAGCTCTAATTCCATATTTTCCCGGATTTTTTGCATGGGAACGTGTCCCGGACCTTCGATAAGTACTTGTACATCGTGCTTCCAGGCAATTTTAGCCAGTTCTCCGAGTGTTTTTAGTTCGGCAATCTGTGCTTCGTCGTTGGAGTCTGCAATACATCCCGGACGGAGTCCGTCTCCGATGGATATGCCCACGTCGTATTTGGCCAGAATTTCACATATGTCTTCAAAATGGTCATACAGGAAACTTTCTTGTTTGTGGGTGGTACACCAATGTGCCATAATCGCTCCTCCCCGGGAAACGATTCCCGTGAGACGCTTTAGGGTAAGCGGTACGTGGTGCCACCGTAAGCCGGCATGGATCGTAAAATAGTCTACACCCTGTTCGGCTTGTTCGATCAGGGTATCTCGGTATATTTCCCAATTGAGGTCTTCCACTTTTCCCCGGACTTTTTCCAGGGCTTGATACAAGGGAACGGTGCCCACGGGAACCGGGGAGTTCCGGATGATCCATTCCCTGGTTTCGTGGATGTTTTTACCGGTAGAGAGATCCATAATCGTATCGGCACCCCAGCGGAAGGCCCATACGGCTTTTTCCACCTCTTCCGAGATGGTCGATGTAATGGGTGAATTTCCGATATTGGCATTGATCTTTACTAAAAAATTGCGACCGATAATCATCGGTTCGCTCTCCGGATGATTGATATTAGCCGGGATGACGGCTCTTCCTGCCGCCACTTCCTGCCGAACAAATTCCGGCGTGATGTATTCCGGAAAATGGGCTCCTAAAGGTTCTCCCTTCTCTTTTTTATAGTTTTCCCTAATTTTGTCTACCTGTTGGTTTTCCCGGATAGCAATAAACTCCATTTCCGGCGTGATGACTCCTTTCCTGGCATAATACATTTGTGTTACGCCCCGACCGGGTTTAGCTACCCGCGGATGTGTGTTCACGTGTTCGAAACGAAGGTGATCCAGCGAGGGGTCGTTTTGTCTCATTTGTCCGTATTCGGAGCTTAACCCTTCTAATTGTACGGTATCGTTTCTTTCTCTGATCCATTGTTCCCTGATTTTGGGGAGACCTTTATTCAGGTCGACCGTGTAAGCGGGATCCGTATAGGGTCCGGATGTATCGTATACGACAACCGGTTCGTTTTCCACTTTTTGACCGTCAGAATCGATGGTCGGGGATAGATTGATCCTACGCATGGGAACTTCGATATCGAATATCTCTCCTTTCACGTAAAATTTTTCGGACCCTGGCAGCGGGCCGCGGGAAACTTCCATTTCTTTTTCCATAATATGATTTTGATTTAATGATTTCTTCTGTTTTTGCCGGTAAGGGATTTCTTTTTTTATCCGCCTTGTACGGCTTTAATGATGATGATCTTATTTCCGTTTTGTAGTTTTGTGTTTCCCCATTCAGTTTTGGGAATAACGGAAAAGTCGATGGCAACGGCAATGTTTTCAAACGGTATACCGTTGTTTTTCAATACCTCTTCTAAGGTATTTTCCGGGGAACAATCTGTTGCTTTGTCGTTGATGAAAATTTGCATAACCTTCTTCTTTTTTGTTCGGTTGAACATGAGCTCCAACCGTCTTTTGTTAATCAAAATTCAAAAAGGGAATGCTCTCTACCTACGCCGGCATTACCCGGATCAGGTTATAGGGTATAATCTCAGCCCGTTGTATTGATCTGTATTTACAGATAGAAATGAAATCATCTCATTTCTTAGGCACCCCTTGTTGAAAAATGTCAAGACAAAGCTAAGCATAATTTTAATAAAAAAGTAACGAAAGGAATATTTAACGAAAGAATTATTCGGAAAGCTAAGTAAGTTGTAAAATGTCTGGATACATTTTGTTTTTCATGTTTTCGAATTACGCGAGGGCAGATTCTTTAAGGAATCTACACGATGATCCATTGTCTCCCGTTCGGAAACTCGTGGTTTGAGGTTCTCAATACGGTTTCTTTTCACGTGGATAACGCTCGAGTATAGGGTCTGTACTTCCATGTCTAAGTACATGATTTTTACCGTGTCATCTTGTCATTTTATTGTCTAAAAATGCCATTTCGGACCTTTTTGTATTAAAATCACGTTTTGGTATATAAAAAAATAGCCAAATGACGGATCGATACGCAATATTTTGTCATTTTTTTTACTATCGAATTTATTTTTAGTGTAAATTTGTGGTGATATGATGATGTTTTTGTTTTTTGGAGCAGAGGTAGATAGCAGGAGTTAATAATTTTTATCGCGCGAAAACACAAAAGATTTTATGAATCATTTACATAAAACAGAATTTACCCGTTACCCGGAGGTATCGCCCCCGGGTGTTCCCTCGTGCGCATGCCGGGTGAATTTTCCACGATTGGGAAAATGGTGTTTTTTTGTTATTTCGTGTTCTGAAAATTTGGAGGTTTCGGAAATTTGTTTAAACACACACAGCCACCGCCGCAAATGCACGTCAATATACTTATTTACCAGCGAGTTTGCAAGAAAGGGAAGTCCCGATTTTGCAAACTCGCTTCGTTTTCCCCGTACCTTTCCGTGACGCCGGGCACTTTTACCGCGGAAAGTTATTACCACGGGCAGGAAATAGTAACGAACTAAAATACAATTACCGGACATGGATGAACGAATCCCCGGCCTGAAAAATGAAAAACTTGTAAAACATGAAGAGTATGAAAAAACATCTTGCGTTTCTAATTCTTTTTTTGCTGGCGGTCTCGGCCGTTTACAGCCAACCGGTCGTGCCGGACACGACGGGTAAAACCGTCACGTTCCGTTTCCGCCCCGGGCAGGATCTGTTTACCCTTCGGGGCAACGAAATCGAACTGAAGCGCCTTTACTCGCTGGTAGATGAATACCGCACGGAAATAATCTCCGGGACGATGCCCGTTCACGTGAACGGGTATTGTGCATCACGGCACACGGAAAAAGCGAATCTGCGTACGGCTCGCCTGCGTGCCAACCGGGTAAAATCGGAACTGATCACGCGAAAGAAGTTAAAAGAGGCCTATTTCGTGACGGCTAACCACGCGACAGGTTACAACGGGAATAAAGATGTAGTTGTGGTGACCCTGCGTGTCCCCGTTAAAACAGCGATACCGGAACCGGTAGTGGAGGAAGCTCCTGTTCTTGCCGAACCGGAAGCGGTAGTGGAAGTCGTGCCGCCGGTGGTGGAAGAACAACCCGCCGAACCAGCGCCGGAACTCGTAACAGAACCGGAGGCCATTCTCGCGCCCGTGAGACCTTATTCTTTCGCCGTGCGGACGAACGTATTGTATGACGCTATACTACTGCCGACGTTGGGCGTGGAGTGGCGTGTAAACCCCGATCTGGGCGTGAAGCTCGACGGCAGCTTGGCATGGTGGGGCGGTGAAACGGGCAAGACTATGAAGGTCTGGCTGCTCAACCCGGAGGTGCGGTGGTACTTGCTCGGCAACAAACGTCTGTATGCGGGTGTGTCGGGTAGCTATGGAAAGTACAATATCTATAAATACCCGCTGGGTAGCCTCCTCTCGAAAGACACGGGTTACCAGGGCTCGCTGTGGGGAGCGGGACTGACCGTGGGCTACCAGCTATCCCTCTCGCGCGGTTTCTCCGTGGATTTCAATCTGGGTCTGGGCTATACCCGGTTCGATTACGACAGTTTCGGGATGGACGAAGGGGAGCGCGTCTATAACGAGCGTGAGAAGACCAAAAACTTCTGGGGTCCGACGCAGGCCGGTATCAACCTGATCTGGACTATCGGATGTAATAAATAATATAAAACAGAAATAGATATGAGAACGAAAAATATATTGTTTGCATCGGTAGTGGCTATATTGCTGCTTTCGGGCTGTGACGTGAAAGACCCGATCTACAACACCGCACACCCCGAAAAGGGACAGATAACCCTTACCACGGACTGGAGCGCCCGTACCGTTGGCGTGGACATCCCGGCCAGCTACACGGTAGCGGTCGGTAAATATTCGGGAACGGTAAGCGGCGTTACCAACACGCTCGACAATCTTTTCGAGCCGGGACTCCGCCATCTTCGCGTCTATAACACGGCGGAGCATATTTCTATCAACGAAGCCACGGTTACCGTTGCCCCTGCGTCCGGAAATATAGCCGGCGTGGGGCAATTTGTCGAAGAAATGCCGGGGTGGTTGTTTACCTCTGCGCTGGATGCCGCGATAGAGGCGGACACCGACCACGAGCTGACTGCTGTCATGCGGCAGCAGGTACGGCAACTGACGCTTTTTATCGAGCCGACGGGCAGCACGGCGGGTAAGATCGAGCGTATCGAAGGTTATCTCACGGGAGTCGCCTCGACGCTTAACATGGACGACGACACGCACGGCACGCCGCTGAACGCGACGCTGGCCTTCACGAGGGTGACCGAGGGCACGGACGCCGGTAAATGGGCGGCCACGGTGCGGCTGTTGGGCGTGGCGGGACCCGAACAAAAGTTGCACGCCAAAATCTTTTTCGAGGGCGACACCCCGAAACCCGTATCGCTCACCGATGCCGACGGCATCGAGGGCTGTATTTTAACCGAAGCGCTTGCCGACTTCAACAAGGACAAGAAAACACCGCTCGCGCTGGGCGGTAAGGTAGTCGAGACACCCACGGGCGCGGGATTCACGGCAATTATTAATAAATGGATACCCGTGACGGGCGGCCCGGTAGTGGCCGAGTAAGCAAAGCGGGAACAACGACAATCGACAATAATAATATAATATACAAATATGAAAATTACGATTAAGAGAGCGCAAAGACGACCTTGTTCGGATTTGCCGAACGAGAGTAATTTGGAGGCAGCGGAGCCGACTCAATATTCCGGTGGGGGAAGAGGATCAAGCTCGTTTTTGTCGAGCGTGAGCAATCTGCACGACGAAGGAACGAAAACTAAAAATGGGATTACACGCGCCGTCCGGTTGCTGCTGCTGGCAGCGGCACTTCCGGCTTTCATGGTGGCCGGTTGCGGTAAAGAAGGTTTTGACGGGGACACGGGCGTAACGACCGGAAACGGGGATATACGTTTTGAAATCGGTTTTACTCCCACCGCGAGAGTGGCGACCGGGGCAGACTTTGAAAGTTCCTGGGAGACGGGCGATGCCATCGGTATTTTTGCTTATGATGCCGATAATGTTCTTGTTTTCAATAACGAGAAGCTGACCTATAACGGTTCCGAATGGGTAAGTAGTAACGATTTGTACTGGAGGGGCAAGACATTGAAATTCTATGCCTATTATCCTTACGATGCGTCGGTCTCCGATCCGACGGCCATCGTGTTTGTCGTAAAATCCGACCAAAGCGGCACGACGGGCGACGATAAAAAGTCTAATTACAACCTTTCCGACCTGATGACGGCAACGGATGTGCGGGGTATATCGGCAGGCAAAACTGTTTCCCTGATGTTTAAACACGAGTTTGCCATGATTCAGGTTGAAGTTCCGGCGTTGGGTAAAGGCTGGGGGCCGGGCGATGCCATGACCGTAAGCCTCACGGGAGTAAAAACGGGAGCGACGCTGAATCTTACGGGTGGCGGCACGCCCGCCGTGCAAACGGGAGCCGGCACGGGAAACGTGAAAATGTACCTCGCGGGAAAACCCGGGGATAACGGTTATAGTAATTATACTTACCGTGCCGCAATCCCCGTGCAGACATTAAAAGACGGTTCGAATTTGTTCCTGATCTCTAACGAGGGAGTGCTTTACAAGAGTGGCGGCCCTGATACGGAATTGGAATTGAAAGCCAATAACGCTGAAATCTTTACCCGTTCGTTGCCGAACGCTATTAAAAGTTTGCACAAGGTATTTATTCCGAAGGGAACTTTTACGATGGGAAGTCCGGATGATGAAGGCGGACGAAAGAATGACGAGACACAGCATAAAGTAACATTGACCCGGGATTTCTACATGAGCAAATATGAGATCACGAACGCCCAGTATGCGGCATTTTTGAACGCCAATAGCATAGGTCAGGACGGCAAGTGGAACGGTTGGAGTGATGATGCTAATAAAGGTCAGGTGTTGATAAAGGAGTATTCATCGTATGGCCTGGTATGGGATGGCGGTAACAACGAGTGGAAACCTGCCGCTGGTAAAGGTGATTTACCAGTCGTATATGTAACGTGGTACGGGGCCAAGGCATACGCCGATTGGATCGGCGGTAGCCTGCCGACCGAGGCGCAATGGGAGTACGCTTGTCGTGCGGGGACTACAACGGTTTATTCTTTTGGGAATAACGAGAGTGATTTAGGCACATACGCCTGGTATAATCTTAATTCCGGAGAAGCGACGCACGAAGTAGGAACAAAAGCTGCTAATCCTTGGGGATTGTACGATATGTACGGGAACGTGTGGGAGTGGTGTTCGGATTGGTATGGCTACTATTATTATAACAATTCTCCTGATACTGATCCTACCGGGCCTGACACGGGTTCTCTATGCGTTCTTCGCGGCGGCTCTTGGAGCAGTAGTGCGCCG
Organism: uncultured Sanguibacteroides sp.; assembly: GCF_900543425.1. Taxonomy (GTDB): domain Bacteria; phylum Bacteroidota; class Bacteroidia; order Bacteroidales; family Marinifilaceae; genus Gabonibacter. The sequence continues at coordinate 46,574 of NZ_UQRQ01000001.1, forward strand.
TATTGCCGGTCGGCTTGTCGCAACGGCACCCTCCCCGGCAATTGCAACCGCGATCTCGGCTTCCGCGTGGTCTTTGTTCCTTAGTTCGTTTCGTCTGAAATGAACCGGTCTGTTCCCGATCCCTGTCAGTAGGTTATCGCCGATGGCGAAACTCGAACACCGGACGGTTTTAAAGAGAATGATTGAAGATAGATATATAACGAGAACAAATTTTAAACTTGTACAGATATGACAACAATACTAAAACTTCCTCTCGGGCTGCTGTTGATGGCGGGGCTGCTGTTCATTGGCGGTTGTTCCGAAGAGGATGAGATTACCGGCGACGGCAACCAGACGGCGGTACGTTTCAATGCCGGTATCACGGCCACTACCCGGACGACAAACGGGGGCGACTCGTGGAAACAGAACGATCCGGTCGGTGTCTTTATGCTCAAAACCGGCGGGACATTCTCCAAGGCTGCCGATATTGAAGCATCCAACGTGAAGTACACGGTAAATGCCTCCAACGGTGAGCTTACCACTTCAACGCCGATTTATTACCCGACAGGTGGTGCGGCGGTGGACTTTATCGCCTACTATCCTTATAGCAATAGTATCACGGATGATTACAAGTACGATATTTCGGTAGCCGGCCAGAGCGATCCGGCGGCAATCGACGTGCTTTACGCCAAAGTGCAGAATAAAAATCAGGCTTCGGGGGCTGTTTCCCTGGGGTTCGATCATGTATTGAGTAAAGTGACATTCAACGTGAAACACGGAACCGGGTTCGATGCCCCAACCATAGCGGGATTGACGGGCGCAACCATAGCGGGGATGCCCGCTTCCGCGTCGATGGCTTTGCAGGACGGGGCGGTAACAGCCGGAGCAAACGGGAATATCGGTATGCTTAAAGCAACGACGGCTGCCGACGGTTACGACGCGACGTTTTCGGCGATCATCGTTCCGCGAGGGAGTGGTGCCGGGCGTAAGGTGGTATTCACGATAGGCGGCATAAAATACGAGGGTACGCTTCCGAACGATGATGTTTTTGAGAAAGGCAATCACTATACCTATCCGGTAACTGTCAATGAAACGGGTGTCGTATTCGGAACGCCGTCTATCGGGCGATGGACTTCAACCCCCCGGAACACGTCCGAGGCGACGGAAATTAATATAGAAACCGTATTTATCAAGGCGGGAACTTTTACGATGGGAAGTCCGGCAGGTGAAAGTGGACGATTCGATGACGAGACTCAGCATCAGGTAACATTGACCCGGGATTTCTACATGAGCAAACACGAGATCACGAACGCCCAGTACGCGGCGTTTTTGAACGCCGTGGGCGTGGGGTATGAAAGCGGTTCCGGTTATTACGAGACAGCCACGGGTGGCAGGCAATTATTGATACGTGAACATCAATGGGGATTGAAATACGATAATGATTCCTGGAAACCTCAGGCCGGTTACGAAAATTATCCTGTCGTTAATGTAACCTGGTACGGTGCGGATGAGTTTGCTCGTTGGATCGGCGGTAGCCTGCCGACCGAGGCGCAATGGGAGTATGCCTGTCGTGCGGGGACTACAACGACTTATTCCTATTGGGATCATAGCGGTACGGGTGTTGATGAGACTTTGGGTAATTACGCCTGGTATGATTCTAATTCCAGAAATGCGACGCATGAGGTAGGAGCGAAAGCTGCTAATCCTTGGGGATTGTACGATATGCACGGCAACGTGTACGAGTGGTGTTCGGATTGGTATGACTACCGTTATTATAACAATTCTCCTGATACTGATCCTACCGGGCCTGACACGGGTTCTGAACGCGTTCTTCGCGGCGGCGGCTGGTACGATCTTGCTCGTCGTTGCCGGTCGGCTTTTCGCTACTTCAGGAACCCCGGCGATTGCAGCTACACTTTCGGCTTCCGCGTGGTCTTTGTTCTTTAGTTCGTCCGGGAGAAATTCCCCCGGACACTTTGAGCGAAACGAGCCTGCTAAAAGGCGGAGTGAGGACGAACGAAGCAAAAGGGCAGGCGGGAAACATCACTCCGCAAATTACAATGGATAAAAACCCGGTGAATGCGGAATAGAGTTGCCGTGAATATTCCTCTCTCGTTTCCTTTCCGTTCTATCGGGTAGACACTTACTATATTCATTCGAATTTTGCCGATTTTACGCGAAATCTTCGTATTTTTGTATGACTGGAAACGAAAACGGATAAAATAATTTGGATATGAAAAAAGTGATTTACCTGCCTTTGTTTTGGTCCCTGCTGATCGTATTGGGAGTGGGTGGCTGTCAATCTTCGGATAAGGCTCAAACGCTTAGCGGTATCGTGTTTGATGCTTCGATGAATAATATTGTCGTAATTACGACAAAAGGCGATACGGTCGATATCAGCACGATGGATACCGATCCGGCTAAGGTTCCCGGTGTGTTGATCGATGATTCCGTTAAGATTACCTATCGAAAAGAACAGATGAATAACGGGACTGTTTTAAAAGCACAGCAACTTATCGTGACCGTGCATTCGCCATACTATTATATTCAGGGCACCTGGCTCGAACCGAATCCGATCGATTCCGCTGAACGGCAGGGATTTACGCTGAACCAGGACGGGACAGCTTCCTCTGTCAATATGGCTACCTTAGAGATACGGGATTGGAATCTGAATAACAGAGTGTTGATATTGGGTTATAAAAGTATAGGTAACGGACAGTCTTTCGAAGGACAAGATACATTGAATATTGTAAAATTAAACGCGGATTCCTTGGTACTATCGAGAAATAATATAATACGCTGGCGTTTACCCGGGAAAAATAAAATGATCAATTTTAACGCTTCTAAGCCGGAAATATCGTTAACTCCTGCTATCTTTGCTTATTATCATTAAGTAATAAATCTATGAAACAGCTTTTATTTTTACTTTTGTTTGTGCCGGCAATACTTTTTGCACAAGAAAAAAACGATAAAAAATACTTGGCCGGAGCGGTTCCGGTAGTGGATGGTGTGGTTACTTTTACTAAAGTAATTGAAGCTCCTGGACTTACCAGGGATCAAATTTATGAAAAATTGAGTCAATGGGCGGAAAAACGTTTCGTCGCTAACAAAGAATTGGAGAGCCGGGTTTTATATATGGATCCCGAGGGGGGAACTATTGTTTGCCAGGGACAGGAATACTTGGTATTTGCCGATAAATTGCTGGCATTGGACCGGGCTGTGATAACTTATCAAATGTCATTGACGAGTTTCTCCGGGAATTGCTACGTGAAGATCAGTTCTATTCTCTACTCGTACAATACGGGACGTACGAACGGCATGGAGTTGTTACGGGCCGAGAATACGATCACGGATGAAAATACATTGACGAAGAAGAAAGATAAATTAATCCGGGCGACCGGTAAATTTAGAATTCATACGATTGATTTGGTCGATCGTATGTACGATGATATCGCTAAAGTATTGGAAGGAAATGTCAGTCAGACAAGAGTAAATGCTGATACTCCGTTAAAAGAGGTAGCTCCGGTTGAAATAGCCAGAGAGATGGTTGCCAATGTGACCAATTCATCCGGTCAATTGGAAGGTTATAAACAGATCTCTCCGGATAAAATTCCCGGAAATATAATTAAGATGCTTTCGGAAGGTTGGTCGTTGATTACGGCGGGTAACGATGAAAAGTTCAATATGATGACGGCCAGTTGGGGCGGTTTGGGATATCTATACAATAAGCCTGTCGCATTTTGTTTTATATATCCGACTCGTTATACCTATCAACTGATGGAAAAAGGAGATACTTACACGATCTCTTTTTACACGGAAGCCTATCGGGAAGCTTTGGTGTATTGTGGGAATCATTCGGGAAAAGATGCCGATAAGGTAAAGGAAAGCGGGTTAACTCCGATTACGACTCCTTCCGGGAGTAAGGCGTTTTCCGAGGCATGGATGATTATCGAATGTCGTAAAATGATTTCTCAGTCTATTACTCCGGAAGCTATCTTCGACGAGCAATTGAAAGAAAAGTGGACAGGAAAACAACTTCATAAAGTTTATATCGGTGAAATCATAAACGTGTGGGTGAAGTAATCATTTGTCCAGGTACTCTTCTTTGAATATATTTACACAAAGAATAAAGATGGATAAAAGAAGAGGACCGAAGATCACGCCCATAAAGCCGAATAGAGAAAGGCCGATAACTACTCCGAAGATCGTGATTAAAGGATGGGTATCGGCCATTTTCTTTTGCAAGACGAAACGGATCAGATTGTCTACATTGGCTACAACGACAATAGCGTAGACGGTTAATCCGATCGCATGTCCCCAATCTCCGCTTAGCCCCATGTACAAGGCTAATGGTACCCAGATTAATGCTGTCCCTATGATGGGAATGATCGTTGCGAAACAACTCAGTATACCGAAAATCAACGGGCTGGGTGTCCCGAAAATATAATATCCTAACATGGCGATGGCTCCTTGAATAACGGCTAACAGGGGAATGCCGATCGCATTGGATTTTACAATCATGTTGATTTCATGCAATACATTCCGGGAATTCTTTTTGTTGAAGGGAAGTATATCATTAAAATAGGCTTCCATTTTAGTTCCGCCGATTAACATAAAGTAGAGTATAAAAAGCAAGACCAGTACGTTCATGGCAAAACTGCTGATACTTCCCATGAGGAATTGTCCTATTTGGGGTAAAACGGAGACCATCGAGGCGATATTATCTTTACTCAAGGCGTAATATCCCGTGTGTTGCTGGATAAGATCCGCCAGTCGTTCAATAGGAGCGATAAGCGTTTGGGGAGCGAGATTTATGGCGTGTAGTTGATTAACAAGTAGCCAGATAACCAGAAATAACGGAATTAAGAAACAAAGGATGGTTTCGCATAACATGAGAAATGCCATTAATCCTCTTTTCATATGTTTTTTTTCTGTTAGGTACAGCATCTGTTGTCTGAGGAGAATATATATGGTTATTGCACCTAAAATACCGCTTAAAAAAGGAATAAATTTGATAAACAGGATGATTCCCAACACGAGGATAATCATAATAAGCGAATATTTCCAGTATTGTTCTTTTGTATTCATAAGTGTTTCTGTTTATTTTAATAAATATCGACTAATTAACGATAAACGAAGGAAAAAAGTTATACAAAAGTAATAAGAACTGTCAAATCGTCACTTATCGGGATTTGGCATAACAATTGCCTGAAGTATTGCGTAAATTCAGAAATAACTAAATTAAAAATATAGAACTATGTCAACAGGAAAGATTGGTGTTTCAACAGGGGATTTGTTCCCGATTATCAAGAAATTTTTATATTCTGATCATGATATTTTCTTGAGAGAGATTGTCTCTAACGCGGTGGATGCTTCTCAAAAACTGAGAGTACTGGCCACTAACGGAGAGTTCAAAGGGGAAATGGGAGAGTTGAAAGTAAGAGTGAAAGCTGACAAAGCGGCAGGAACATTGACGGTTTCCGATAATGGTATCGGAATGACGGGGGAAGAGGTGGAGAAGTATATAAATCAGATTGCTTTTTCCGGAGCAGAGGAGTTTATGGCAAAATACAAGGATAACGGAGCGGCAATTATCGGTCATTTCGGATTGGGATTTTATTCCTCATTCATGGTGAGCGATAAGGTGGAGATCGTTACCAAGTCCTATAAAGAGGGGGCAAAAGCCGTGAAATGGTCTTGTAGCGGAACTCCGGAATACACGATGGAAGAGACGGACAAGGCGGAACGGGGAACGGATATTATCATGTATATTAATGAAGAGGAGAAAGATTTTCTGGAAGATAATAAGATCAACGAGTTGCTGACTAAATATTGCCGGTTCTTGCCTGTCGAGATTATCTTCGGAAAGAAAAAAGAGTGGAAAGACGGAGAATACAAAGATACGGAAGAGGATAATGTAATCAATGATATTAACCCGGCCTGGACACGTAAACCTTCGGATTTGAAAGAAGAGGATTATTCGAAGTTTTATCATCAACTGTATCCGATGGCTCAAGATCCCTTGTTCCATATCCATTTGAACGTGGATTATCCGTTTAACCTGACGGGTATCCTGTATTTCCCTAAAATTGACAATAAATTCGAAATACAAAAAAATAAGATACAACTTTATTCGAATCAGGTTTATGTAACCGATTCTGTAGAAGGTATTGTTCCCGAATATTTGACTTTGCTGCACGGGGTGATCGATTCTCCGGATATTCCTTTGAATGTTTCCCGTTCTTACCTGCAAAGCGATCGTAACGTGAAAAAGATTTCCAATCATATCACGAAGAAGGTGGCAGATAGTTTGAGCGATATTTTCTCGAACAACAGGGAGGAGTACGAGAAAAAATGGGACGATTTGAAGATTTTTATCCAATATGGAATGTTGACGGATGAAAAGTTTGATGAGAGAGCCAAGGCTATTTTCCTTTTCAGGGATACCGACGGAAAATATTTTACGCTTGAAGAGTACGAGAACCTGATCAAACCGAACCAGACGGATAAGGATAATAAGGTCGTTTATTTGTATGCTACGGACGTACATGAACAATATACCTATATTGAGAAGGCTAAAAATAAAGGGTATGATGTTCTTTTGATGAATGGTCAACTGGATACTCATTTTATCAATCACCTGGAGCAAAAAAATCAAGATCACCGTTTTGTCCGGGTGGATTCGGATGTCATTGATAAATTGATTCAGAAATCCGAGACGAAGGAGACGACGTGGAGTCCCGTGGAACAAGAAGAGTTACGTGCCGTCTTTTCTTCACAACTTCCGAAAGATAACGGTATGTTTATGGTTTCTTTCGAGGCAATGGGAGAGGATAATGAGCCGGTTGTCGTTACCCGTGCCGAATTTATGCGCCGGATGAAGGAGATGGCGGCCATGAATCCGGGAATGAGCTTCTACGGAGCGATGGGAGATCAATATACCCTGGTTGTAAACACGGACCATAAGTTGGTCAATGAGGTTTTGGAAGGAGAGAAAAAGGAGATGGAGGCTAAATTGGAGCCCCTGAACTTCGAGATCAAGGAGACCGAAAGCAAGAAAACGGAGTTGGATGAATTGAATAAAGGAAAGAAGGAGGACGAAATTCCTCAGGTAGATAAAGATCGGAAGGCCGAGTATGATAAGACCATTGCCGATTTGAAGAAGCAAAAAACGACTTTGTTGGAAGAGTATGGACGTGGAAATAAGATCGTAGGACAATTGATAGACCTGGCTCTTCTCGCTAATGGCCTGTTGAAAGGCGAAGCGTTGAATAAGTTTGTAAAGAGAAGCATAGAATTGATTAAATGATTTGCATAAGAATGAGCCGGATAAAAAATCCGGCTTATTTTTTGTTATAAGAAAACAAAAAAGAGTTACCTTCGTTAAATATAATGGATATAATTTTATACATAACTTTATGCAGATTATTTATTCTTCAACAAGCTACAAAAGATCGGTAATAAAGTCAATTATTGCGATCGTTTTAGGACTTATTCTGGTATTATGGCCTACGGAGGTGTTGAACTATACGGTGAAAATCATCGGGGCTGTATTTTTTATAACCGGATTGGTGTCTTTGATCGTCTCTTATAGAGACAGGGGTGAAGATTCTCCTGGAGGATTAACATCCTTTAATGGAATCGGAAGTATTATTCTGGGTCTTTTATTCTGGTTTATGGCGGACTTCTTTACCAATATGTTAATGTATTTGTTGGGATTTATTCTGGTTATTGCCGGTATCGGACAGTTGGTATTACTGACTTCCGCACGGAAATTCGGTCCGATCTCTGCTGTAAATTATTTGTTTCCCGTGCTGATTTTGTTGGCCGGATTTATTGTATTTGCCAACCCTTTTTCGGCCAAAGAAGGCATCATTACTTTCTTCGGAATTACCACTATTTTTTACGGAGTGACCGATTTGATCAATCAGCATAATATCAATAAACTACGTAAACAGAGACAAGAGGAAGAACAACGACAGAAGATGGGTGGTGGAGAGATCGAAGATACGGAGTACGAAGAGGTCAAAGAGGATAATTGAATTTTTCACGTTTTCGAATTTTATTGTTTTCTTTGTGGCAGAATTAAAAAAAGATCTACAAAGTATCATGGTGAAAGTAATCAATGAAGAAAATTCGGTTTATAATCGTTTTTTGGCGGAATTACGGGATGTGAACATTCAAAAGGATCCTTTGCGTTTTCGTCGGAATCTGGAACGGGTGGGGGAGATTATGGCTTACGAGATCAGCAAGACGTTTCGTTACAATACATGCAAAGTACGTACCCCGATTGATGTCGCTGAAGTTATGCTGCCGGCCGATAAGGTCGTTGTTGCTTCTGTCATGAGAGCGGGGCTCCCTTTTCATCAAGGATTTTTAAACTATTTTGACGGTGCGGAGAATGCTTTTATTTCGGCGAGAAGAGCTTACCGTGAAGACCATCGTTTTGAGATCCGGTTCGATTCGATATATACGCCGGATCTGAGAGGGAAACAACTACTGCTGGTTGATCCCATGTTGGCGACGGGCGCTTCGCTTGTAATTGCTTATCGTGAGTTGTTGAAACAAGGAGGAAAACCTGCCCATACCCATATTGCGGCGGTTATAACCAGTAGACAAGGATTGAATCGTGTGACCGAAGCATTGAAAGATGAACCGATTACTTTGTGGACCGGGGCTGTCGACGAGCGGTTGACCGATAAATCTTATATCGATCCGGGAATCGGAGATGCGGGAGATCTGGCTTTTGGAGAAAAGTTATAAGAAAGTGAAGCGATTTTTCTCTATCTTTTTCTATTAACGTTTAGTTTTTAACTTTATTGTATTATCTTTGGCTTGTGGAAATGAATAAATACCTGTTAGCAGCACTTTATGTCGTGGCCGGATGTGTCGTGACAATACCTTCCGGAGGACGTAATGAAAGTGTACCTGTCGGAAGGGATAGTTACAGGTTGTTGATTTCTTCTACCCAAAAGATTATTACCGTTGCGTTAGAGAAAAAGTCAGTCGATGAACTGGCTTTTGATATGTTTGGAAACTCAGGCTTAACGGTAATAGCCGATTTAATTGCAGATCATTTTTCTTATTCGTTGGTTGCGCTTCCCGGTTTCGGGTCTCCTGATGTAACGGCCAATCCGATCCGGGCTCCCGGAAAAGCCTCGTAATTCAAGGTTTGATTCTTTATGGTTTTTGATTGTGATAGATGACGCAATCGTGTAAAACCGTTTTTAATATAAATTTCAATTTTCATAAATACAAAAGAAATATGGGTTTTAATGATATATTAAAACAACTCTTCGGTAATAAATCAGATCGGGATTTAAAAGAGTTGTTGCCTATTGTGGCCAAGGTGAATGCCGAGTGGGAAAAGGTAAAAAAATTAAGCGATGATGAGCTCCGGGCCCTCTCTGCGGATTTGAAAGCTAAGGTACACGCCTATGTAAAGGAGGAAGAAGAAGAGATTGCAGCGTTAAAGGCAAAAGTCGAAAATGAAAAGCCCTCCATTGAGGAACGGGAGGATATCTACGCGAAGATTGATAAGCTGGAAGAACAGATCGATAAAAAAATAGAAGAGGTTTTAAACGAGATCATGCCGACGGCTTTTGCCGTCATGAAAGATACGGCCAGACGTTTTACCGAGAATAAGGAGATTGTAGTCAAAGCGAACGATTTCGATCGTCAGTTAGCCGTTACGAAAGATTTTGTGGAAATCGACGGTGACGAGGCTGTCTATTTCAATTCCTGGATAGCGGGAGGGAACGAGGTTACCTGGGATATGGTACACTACGATGTACAGTTGATCGGTGGTGCCGTGTTACATCAGGGAAAAATTGCGGAGATGGCTACCGGAGAGGGTAAAACCCTGGTGGCGACCTTACCCGTTTTCCTGAATGCTTTGACCGGCCGGGGAGTGCATGTCGTAACCGTGAACGATTACCTGGCTAAACGTGACTCGGAATGGATGGGCCCGCTCTATATGTTCCATGGGCTGTCCGTGGATTGTATCGACAAAACGGAACCTAACTCCCCCGAACGTAGAAAAGCTTATCAGGCGGATATTACCTTCGGAACGAACAATGAATTCGGTTTCGATTATTTGAGGGATAATATGTCTATTCATCCCGAAGACCTGGTACAAAGAAAACACAATTACGCCATTGTCGATGAGGTGGACTCCGTGTTGATCGATGATGCCCGTACCCCGTTGATTATTTCAGGTCCGGTACCCAAAGGGGACGATCAGATGTTTGACGAGTATAAACCTCGTGTGGAAAAATTGGTCAAAATGCAGCGGGATTTGGTGACCCGTATCTTCAATGAAGCAAAAGTGCTTTTGGCTAGTGATGATAAAAAGAAAGTGGATGAAGGAGCGATTCTTTTGCTGAGAGCTTTTAAAGGGTTGCCTAAATACAAACCGTTGATTAAATTCCTGAGTGAACAGGGAAATAAGGCTATTCTGGTTAGAACCGAGAATATCTATATGCAGGAGAATAATCGCCGGATGCCGGAGATTACCGATGATCTTTATTTTGTAATCGATGAAAAACAAAATTCCATTGATCTGACAGATAAAGGACATGATACGATTACAGCCGCAGGTGAGGATCCTGATTTCTTTATTTTACCGGATATCGGCTCGGAACTGGCGGAGATCGATAAGATGGGGTTGTCGGATGAGGATAAGATTTCTAAAAAGGATGAGCTGATCCAAGGATATGCTGCCAAATCGGAACGGGTACACACGGTAAATCAATTGTTGAAGGCTTATACTCTATTCGAGCTTGATGTGGAATACGTGGTGATCGATAATAAAGTAAAAATCGTGGACGAACAGACGGGACGTATTATGGAGGGACGTCGTTATTCCGACGGTTTGCACCAGGCTATCGAAGCGAAGGAAAATGTAAAGGTCGAAGCTGCTACTCAGACATTTGCCACGATTACGTTGCAGAATTATTTCCGTATGTACCATAAGCTGGCCGGTATGACCGGTACGGCCGAGACGGAAGCGGGTGAGTTCTGGGATATTTATAAATTGGATGTGGTGGTAATTCCGACCAACCGTCCGGTAGTTCGTAAGGATGCCAATGATTATGTTTATAAGACCAAGCGCGAAAAATACAATGCCGTTATCGATGAAATTACCCGTTTAGTGGGTGAAGGACGCCCGGTATTGGTCGGTACGACCTCGGTAGAGGTCTCCGAGTTGTTGAGCCGTATGTTGAAGTTGAGGGGTATCAAACACAATGTGTTGAATGCCAAATTGCATCAACGGGAGGCGGAGATTGTGGCAGTTGCCGGTCAATCGCAAGTGGTAACCATTGCAACCAATATGGCGGGGCGTGGTACCGATATCAAATTAAGCCCGGAGGTGAGAGCAGCCGGAGGTTTGGCTATCGTGGGTACGGAACGTCATGATTCTCGTCGTGTCGACCGTCAGCTGCGCGGTCGTGCGGGGCGGCAGGGAGATCCGGGGTCTTCCCAGTTCTTCGTTTCTCTGGAAGACGACCTGATGCGTTTGTTCAGCTCCGAACGGATTATTCGCGTGATGGACCGTTTGGGACACGAAGAGGGAGATGTGATTCAGCACTCCATGATTACGAAGTCCATTGAAAGGGCTCAACGGAAGGTGGAAGAGAATAACTTCGGTATTCGTAAACGTTTGTTGGAGTACGACGACGTGATGAACTCACAGCGGGAGGTTATCTATAAAAAGAGACGTCATGCCTTGCTGGGCGAGCGGATAGGAGTGGATATTGCCAATACGATGTACGATGTATGTGAAGGGTTGGTTGAAGAGTATAAAGAGGCAAACGATCTGGAAGAGTTCCGTCTGGCCGTGTTGAAGAATCTTTCCGTTAATTACGAGATTACTCCTGAAGTTTTTCAGAAAAAATCGGGAGCGGATATTACGGAAGATTTGTACCAGCAGATGCGGGAAACCTATACACGGAAGGTGGAAAGTATCTCCCGTCAGGCTTTTCCGGTGATTAAGAATGTATTCGAACAGCGGGGAGAGTTGTTTAAGAATATTATTGTGCCTTTCACGGACGGAATAAAGATGTATAATGTCGTTACCAATTTGGAAAAGGCTTACCATTCGGGAGGAGAAGAGTTGGTTCGGGCATACGAGAAATCAATCATGCTTGCCCATATCGATGATGCCTGGAAAGAGCACTTGAGAGAGATGGACGATTTGAAACAATCCGTGCAGAATGCGACCTACGAACAAAAAGATCCGCTATTGATCTATAAATTCGAATCTTTCAACCTGTTTAAATCCATGGTCGACAAGATCAACAAGAGCGTAGTCTCCACGTTGATGAAGGGACAGATTCCTTTTGAAGCACCCGAAGATGTACGTCAGGCCGAAGAGAGACGTACGGATTTGAGTAGGATGAAAACGGGACGTTCGGATATGGCTCCGCAGGCCAACCGGGAACAACGTAAACAGGAGCCTGTGCACGTGGGACCGAAGGTCGGCCGTAATGACCCTTGTCCTTGCGGGAGTGGCAAAAAATATAAAAATTGCCACGGAAAAGAAGAGTAATAAACGAATAAAGGAATCCGGAGGTTGACGAGATTGATCTCCGGATTTCATTCTCCAGATAATCTTAAAATCAGAAACATGATTTCACTTTATATTGATTGGAACGTAAGTCCGGAAATATTTAATTTAGGAGGTATTTCTGTCCGTTACTACGGATTGTTGTTCGCGTTGGCCTTTATATTTGGCTATAAGGTTGAGGAAAAGATGTTCCAGTCGGAAGGTCTGAGTCAGAAATGGCTGGATAAGCTGTGGATATATGTTGCCATAGCCACGGTGATAGGCGCTCGTTTGGGACATTGTTTTTTCTATGACTGGGGATATTACAGCAGTCATCCTCTTGAGATCATTCTGCCGGTACGTTTTGAAGGTGGATTTCATTTTACGGGATACCAGGGACTGGCAAGTCATGGGGCTGCCATCGGAATTATCGCGGGATTGTGGTATTACTCTAAAAAAGTGAGTAAAAAGTCTATTTTCTGGATATTGGATAGAGCTGTCGTACCCATCGCTCTGGCGGGATTTTTTATCCGTATGGGAAATTTCATGAATTCGGAAATCATTGGAGCACCGACATCCGTACCCTGGGGATTTCATTTTTTGCGGGTAGACGATAGCGAGTGGATTAAGGCTGTCTTCTCCACGGAACAGATTGCTCAGTACCTGAAAGACGGGATTATTGCTAAAACCCGTACGGGGCTCCATTTTCTCAGACATCCGGCTCAATTGTACGAGGCAATTTGTTATTTGATTAGTTTTGCCGTACTTATGCATCTCTATTGGAAAACGAAGGTGAAAGAGAGGCAGGGATATCTTTTCGGGATGTTTCTCGTATTAATCTTTACGGCTCGTTTTGTCATCGAGTTCTTTAAGGAGGTACAGGAACCCTGGGAAGCAGAAATGGCATTGAAGATGGGACAATGGTTGAGTATTCCATTTGTCTTGTTCGGTGCGTTTATGATATGGTACAGCAGTCGGAAAAAAGTTAAAGTAAGAAATTAAATCAGTTCGTTCATATATAACTATTCATTCATATGGCTGTATACGATAAAGAGTTTATGAAAGAGGCAATACGCATTGCCGTAGAGAATGTGAAAAACGGAACAGGAGGACCCTTTGGGGCGGTTGTCGTACGTGATGGGAAAATTATTGCCACTTCCGGCAATACGGTTGTTCCGGATAACGATCCGACGGCTCATGCCGAAGTAAATGCCATACGAAAAGCTTGTAAACAATTGGATTCCTTTCAATTAAAAGGATGCGATATTTATTCCAGTTGCGAACCCTGTCCCATGTGTCTGGGTGCTATCTACTGGGCTCGTCCCGATCACCTCTATTATGCCTCAACGAAAGAGGATGCTGCCGACGGCGGGTTCGACGACTCTTTTATCTATAAAGAGATTGCCTTGGACGGCCCCAATCGTTTTATACCCTTTATCAATAAACGGGAAGAGGGAAGCGGGGAGGAGTTCCGGCTATGGAAAGAGAACGAAAACAAAACAGCATATTAACAAATCGACCGAAAATTTTATTTTTCGGTCGATTTCTTTTAAAGGATTAAGTTAGAGAAAAATATAAAAGAAATGTAATAATCCTATTGTTGCAGAATTCGTTTTTTGTGGAAAAATAGTATATTTGCGCCTTGAAGAAACGTCTTATGGCGTTATGTTAAACCAAAATTTAAAGTTATGAGCGAAGACCCTTATAACCAGTGTAGAAAAACAGATTGTTTAATCGCTCTGTAAGGGTACGTTGTTTCTCCTTGCGGGGCTAAACTGTAAGGAGATATGAACGAAATTACAATTCGCTTCCGGCTACTTATTGAGAATAAGAGTTGGAAAATCCTCAAACAAGAACTTGTTAAATTAGATCCGGCACGGATTGCCGATATTATTACGGATATCTCTTCGGATAACGAACGGATTATCTTGTTTCGGCTACTGACAGGCGAACAGGCCAAACAGACATTTCAACGCCTTTCGCACGACGAACAGGAAGATATTATTAACGGGCTTGCTGCCAATAGTAACAAAGTAACACGATTGCTTGACGATCTTGATCCGGATGACCGTACTGCTTTTTTCGAGGAGCTTCCCGGTAAGGTGAGCCAGAGATTGATGCAATTGATGTCTCCCGATGAGCGTGTTATTGCAATCAAACTTCTGGGATATCCGCAGGACAGTATCGGACGCTTGATGACTCCCGAATATGTTGCGGTAAAAACCAGTTTTACCGTTGAGCAGTCATTGGAACATATCCGGAAATTCGGGAGAGATTCGGAGACGCTGGATGTTATTTACGTGGTAGATGATTCATGGAAACTCGCGGGGAGTATTCGTATCAAAGAGATCATACTTGCCTCGCCGCAACGGATGGTTACGGAACTGACTATGGATTATCTTGTATCCCTTAATGCCTATGACGACAGGGATTTAGCCGTGAAGGTTTTTAAAGAGCATGACCTGAGTGTCCTGCCTGTTTTAGATAGTAACGGTGTGTTGGTCGGTATCGTTACGGTGGATGATGTCATGAATCTGGTAGAAGAAAAGGCTGCCGAGGAGTTCCAAAAATTCGGTTCATTGCAAGATGTGGTGGCAAATCCTCTTAAAGCCCGTGTATCGCAGCTTTACAGGCAGCGTATCGTATGGTTGATCGCCTTGGTTTTCATGAATGTTTTTTCCGGATCTGCAATAGCTGATTTTCAGAATGTTATCGAGTCAGTAGTGGCACTTGTCTTTTTTCTTCCGCTGTTGATAGACAGCGGTGGGAATGCAGGTTCGCAATCGGCGACGCTTATGATACGGGCATTGGCTGTAGGTGAAGTACAAATGAAGGATTGGTTCTATTTATTGGGCAAAGAGTTGCTGGTGTCATTATTGCTCGGCCTTACGATGGCTGTTGGAGTATCGGCTGTATCAGCATTCCGGGCTCCCGAGATTATGCCGGTTGTTGCCGGCACGATGGTATTGGCCGTTGTAGGGGGGAGTGTCATCGGCATGTTGTTGCCGTTCATCTTTACAAAATTCAGGGCCGATCCTGCCACGGCGAGTGCACCGCTTATTACGTCTCTATGTGACATTATGGGAGTGTTGATCTATTTCTCGTTGGCTTCGTGGTATTTCGGACTTTGATCGTAAGAATTGAAAAAGGTGCTTTTGACAGCACCTTTTATTGATTGATTTCATCCAGAATGGCCTGGATTTCATCTTGACAGCCACCACAACCACATCCTGCATTTGTAGCGTCTCCGACTTCTTCTACTGTTTTTAAGCCTTGTTCCTGAATAGCTTTTACGATATCAGCCTTTGATACTTGAAAACAGTTACAGATTATTTCCTCGCTCATAGATTATATTATTATACTGTTTTGTGTACGTTTCAAAGATAAACTATATTTCTTTAAGAGTCCTTATAGATACGATATTATCTATTTATGAACGGATAGAGAAAATCTATTTATACTAAAACGAGGTCGTAAAAGCGACCTCGTTTTAGTATATTGAAAGATTCGGATTATTTCAGGTTGTTATAGAAGAATTTCCAGAGATTATCTTCCAGCGGAGGGGTAGCCGTGATGGTGATCATTTCCTGTTTCACGGGATGCATAAAACTAATGCTACGAGCATGTAAGCTAATGCCTCCTCCGGGATTGGAACGAGGTGAACCGTATTTCAGGTCGCCTTTAATAGGACATCCTATTTTAGCTAACTGGCAGCGAATCTGGTGATGTCTGCCCGTGCAGAGCTTTACTTCTAACAGGAAGTAGTTTTGGCTTCCATTGATTAGCTTGTATTCCAAAATAGCTTCTTTGGCCCCTGGGCGAGGACGGGTATACACAGAAGATTTATTTTTCTCCGTATCGCGTACCAAATAATGGACTAAGCGTGCTTCATCCTCTTGCGGCAGTTCGCTTACGATCGCCCAGTAAATTTTAGTTATTTCGTTATCATGTTCTTGGAACATTTTATTTAAGCGGGTTAGGGCCTTGCTTGTTTTGGCAAAGAGAACAACACCGCTTACAGGTCTGTCCACCCGGTGGGGAATTCCGAGAAATACATCTCCCGGCTTATTGTATTTCTCTTTGATGTAGGCTTTCACCTGCTCGCTGAGAGGTTCGTCTCCGGTTTTGTCTGCCTGTACAATATCGGAACTTTTTTTATTGACGGCAATGATGTGATTATCCTCGTATAAAATTTCCAAGCTCATTTTATTCTATTCTTTTCAAATTTAATATTGTTCCCTTTCGTTCGGGAAGTTTCTGCTTTTTACATCGTTGATGTAATTACTTACGGCTCCGCTGATCTCTGCGTACAGATTATGATAGCGACGTAAGAAACGAGGAGAGAACTCCTGATTGATACCTAACATATCGTGTATAACCAGTACCTGACCGTCAACGCCACCACCTGCACCGATTCCGATGACCGGTATCGTTAACTCTTTGGCAACACGGGCGGCTAATTGGGCCGGAATCTTCTCCAAAACGAGTGCGAAGCACCCCGCTTCCTCTAACAAGTGGGCGTCTGCTACCAACTTTTCAGCCTCTTCATTTTCTTGGGCCCGAACTACATAGGTTCCGAACTTGTGAATACTTTGTGGGGTTAATCCCAAATGCCCCATAATCGGTATTCCGGCAGAAAGAATGCGGGCAATGGATTCCAGTATCTCTTCGCCTCCTTCTAATTTTACGGCATCCGCACTGGTCTCTTTCATGATGCGTATGGCGGAGCACAAGGCCTCCTTGCTGTTTCCCTGGTAGCTACCGAAAGGCATATCGACAACCACGAGAGCACGATCTACACCTCTGACGACAGAAGCCCCGTGGTAGATCATTTGATCGAGAGTGATCGGTAGAGTCGTTTCATGTCCTGCCATGACGTTCGAAGCCGAATCTCCGACAAGGATAACATCTATACCTGCATGATCAATGATTTGGGCCATGGAGAAATCGTAGGCCGTTAGCATGCTTATTTTTTCACCCTTTAGTTTCATCTCTGATAAAACATGGGTAGTAACTCTTTTTACTTTCTTTTGAACTGACATTGCATTCTGATTTGTAAATCCGGTGACGTATCACTTGGATTCAAGGTTCTGAAATGTTCCGATAAGTGTTTGCGAACCGGTCACTTTCTGACCTAATTTTACATCGATTTGGGTTCCAAGAGGTAAAAACAGATCCACTCTTGAACCGAATTTAATAAATCCTGCATGTTCATCCTGACGAGCTTCTCCTCCCACGGGAGCATAAGAAACAATTCGTTTGGCCATGGCTCCCGCAATCTGTCGCATAACGATCTCTTGTCCGTTTCGGGTTTCAATGGCAATGGTTGTTCTCTCGTTTTCCGTGGAAGATTTCGGTAGGTAGGCTGCCATGTATCTTCCTTGATGGTATTTAAAATATTTGATAATGCCGTTTACGGCGAACCAATTAATATGTACGTTGAAAATATTCATGAAAATAGATACTTGAATACATTGACTTTTCAGATATTCGGGTTCGTATGTCTCTTCGACAACCACGATTTTTCCGTCAGCAGGGGCTAAAATAGTGTTATCGTTTACCTGAATATGCCGATTGGGAAATCGGAAAAAGTTTACGATTAACAGGTATATAACGGCACTTGATATAAGTATGATCCGAAAGATAAGATCGTTTGGAATAAAGACAAAAACCAATACGTTTATAAAAGCAATAAACACAAAAATCTTAAATAGTAACGGATAACCAGCCTTATGTATTTTCATCGGATAATATTTTAGTCAGTTTTCGCAAAGAGCGATTTGTCTTTCTTTGTTTTTACATATGATTTTATCAAAACAAGTCGCAAAGTTAATACATGAATTCCATATAAACAAAAATAGCGGGGATTGCGAAGATAATTGCATCGAATCGATCCAAAATTCCGCCGTGTCCCGGCAATATATTGCCCGAATCTTTTATCTCTATACTTCGTTTGAAAAGGGATTCCAACAAATCCCCGTATATACCGAATACGACGACGATGCAGGCTATGATGGTTGTGTCTATAATAGTGTATCCTTCAATATGAGGGGCGAGCCCCAAAGCGGCAAGGATAGTTGTGACCCCTCCGCCGATAGCTCCTTCCCAAGATTTTTTGGGCGATATTCGGGGAAATAATTTATGCTTCCCGAATTGAGAACCGAACAAGTAGGCGAATGTATCGTTAATCCACACGAGTAAAAATGGAAAAAAGATAATTTCCGGCATCCATTGACCGGAAGTCATGTAAGGAAGATATATCAATAGGGTGAAAGGAAGACTGATATACAATAAGGCGTAATAGGAGAAAGCTATATTCTGGAAACCATTTCCTTTTTTTCGATATAATTCCCGGATGGCCATCAGAAAGGTCAACAGGAAAAAGAATAGGTAGCCGTCCTTGTAATCAATATAGTTGTGCAGGAAGCCTACCGTGAAAAGTACGCTACCACACAGGATACAGAAAGGAAAATTAATGTGGATATTCATTTTTTTTGCCATTCTTCCGAATTCGATAATTCCTAATATATTGATAATAAAAAAGAGTATATAAAAGCAAATGGGGTGTATAAAAATACACCCTGTTAAAATGAATACGAACAGCAATCCGCTGATAGCTCTTTTCCAGAAATTACTCACGATTGTTCTTGTTTTTGATTACTTTTTCAGCCTCTTCTTTATGCTCCTTGTTCACCATTACATTTATCTCCCCGAGCATGGTATAAGAAGAATCTTTTTGATTTAAAATCACGGCAGGAATGTTCGAATCGATCAATAATTCTTTGATCCTTTCCGCTTCAAATTCCTCATTTGTTGTAAAAACAGATACCCAGTTGTCCATGACGTATGTTTTAAATTAATCCATATTGTCTTTTGGGGCGTCTTGAGGCTTCGCCTCTTCTTCCTCGTCTGACCAAGGGCGTTTTCCTAAAATATTTTCCAAATCATCGCTGAAAATTACTTCTCTTTCGATTAATAGTTCCGCAACCTGTTTATGTTGTTCCTGATGTTTTCTAAGTAATTGTTTTGCTCGTTCGTAAGCAGCGCTGACCATTTCCTTCACTTCTGCATCGATAAGTTCTGCCGTCTTTTCGGAATAGGGTTTTGTAAAGCTAAAATCACTTTGCCCCGTGGAATCGTAGAAGCTTAACGTTCCGATTTTGTCGCTCATACCATAAATGGATACCATCGCATATGCTTGCTTTGTCGCTCTTTCCAGATCATTTTGAGCTCCTGTTGAAACTTGCCCGAAAACGAGTTCTTCGGCGGCCCTTCCTCCCAATACGGAACACATTTGATCTAATAACTGTTCTTTCGTGGTGATCTGCCTTTCCTGAGGTAAATACCAAGCGGCTCCCAGAGCCTTGCCTCTCGGGACAATGGTTACTTTCAAAAGGGGATGAGCATGCTGCAATAGCCAAGAAACGGTGGCATGACCAGCTTCATGGTAGGCAATCGTTTTCTTTTCACTAATTTTTATCACTTTGCTACGATTCTCGAGACCTCCCACGATTCGATCGATAGCATCCAGGAAATCTTGTTTCTCCACGGCAGATTTGTCTTTTCTGGCCGCAATAAGAGCGGCTTCATTTGCCACGTTGGCAATATCTGCGCCTGAGAATCCCGGTGTTTGTTTAGCCAGAAAAGAGTAGTCCACGTTGTCGGCCAGTTTCAGCGGTTTCAGATGGACTTTGAATATTTCTTCCCGGTCTTTTAATTCCGGTAGATCCACGTATATCTGACGATCGAAACGTCCGGCTCTTAAAAGGGCGCTGTCCAGAATATCAGCCCGGTTTGTTGCGGCTATGATTATGACTCCCGAATTGGTTTCGAACCCGTCCATTTCCGTCAACAATTGATTCAACGTATTTTCCCGTTCATCGTTTGAACCCATGTTCGGATTTTTACCTCGGGCACGTCCGATAGCATCGATCTCATCGATAAAGACGATGCAGGGAGCTTTTTCTTTGGCTTGCTTAAACAAATCCCGAACGCGGGAAGCTCCGACACCGACGAACATCTCCACGAAATCGGAACCCGACATGGAGAAGAAAGGTACGTTTGCCTCTCCCGCCATAGCTTTTGCCATTAAAGTTTTACCTGTTCCCGGAGGACCGACCAATAAAGCTCCTTTGGGTATTTTTCCTCCCAATTTCGTGTATTTGTCCGGACTCTTCAAGAAAGAGACAATCTCTTCTACTTCCTGCTTGGCTTCCGCTAATCCGGCCACGTCTTTAAAAGTTACTTTCACGTTGGATTCTTTGTCAAAAAGTTTTGCCTTTGATTTTCCCACGTTGAAAATTCCTCCTCCTCCGCCACCTCCGGCATTTTTACTCATTCTTCGGAAGAAGAAAATCCAAATGAAGATAAGGATAGCCAGAGGGAAAATGATGGATATGACATCACTCCACCAGTTGTATTCTTGTTTATAGTCGATGGTAACACTCGTTGCCCCGGGGATCTCCTTACGTGCCTCCTCCATGTTTTTTTCAAAGGTTTCAGTCGAACCTATTGAAAAATAAAATTGAGGGCCGTTTTCATTGTTTTTGAATCCTTTGGAGACTAATTTACTGTAATTCTCGATCTTATCAGGTTGTAGGTACACATTTACCCGCCCCGTGTTAGTGATCACCACGAATTCTTTTACATCTCCCTTTTCTAACATTTGAGTTTTGACTTCTTGCCAAGTCGTCCTTTCCGGACTGGTCGGCATATTGAGGAAGTTGAAACCGATGATGATGGCGGCGATTATAATGTACATCCAGTATCCGCTGAATTTAGATCCTTTATTGTTTTTTCCTCCTCCTACAGGGGGAAAGTTGAAGCCTTCATTTTTATTGTTTTCTGCCATAATTTATTGTTAAATTCTCTTCTAATCTTGTTATTTTTGCATCTACCCAAAAGTCCTCCAATTGGTAATAGTCTCGTTGCTCTTTTTGAAAAATATGCACCACGACATCCCCGTAATCTAACACGACCCATTGGGCTTGATCTTCTCCTTCTTTATGTATAGGTGTTTCTTTCAGTTCCTCCCGAACCGAATCGTGAACATAGTCCGCTAAACTCGCAACATGAGAGTTTGAAGTTCCATGACATATTACGAAGAAACTACAAAAACAGTTTTCTATTTTTCTCAGATCAATTTTTACGATATCAACACCTTTATGATCATCCAGTGTTTTTACTACATTCTCCACGATTTTTTCTGCTCCGCTCATTCTAAAAATAGTTTTAAAATCCAGTACAAATATACATTTTTATTTAGACTTAAAAGGTTTTGAAGGGACTCTTCTTGATTTCTATCAAAAAATGTACCTAAATTTATTTTCTTATTTATTCTGACGATTTGACAGTAAAATAAGTTATAGAAAATGGGGTTGAAAATAATATACAAATTGTTAAAGTTTTTGGAGAGAAGCCGTGTATTTAACAAATCTTATTTATAGTTTTGCAAACTTGAATAGAGGAAGTAAGTAAACTTATTTCCCTCGCATTCTTTAAAGAATGACTCGAAATATTGTCGTTTTAAGTTTAAATGAAAAGAAATGGAGAAATATCTTATACCATTAGTACCGGGGCCGGTTTCAGTTCCCAAAGAAATTTTGAATGTTGCGACCTTTAATTACGGTTCTGCCGATTTGGAGCCGGAATTCTTGTCTATGTACCGGGAAACGGAAAGATTACTGCAGAAAATGATGAACACGAAAAACCATGTCGTTATTCAAACGGGAGAAGGCATGCTGGCTTTGTGGACAGCATTGAAAAGTACGTTGCTGCCAGGAGATCGGGTATTGGTTATTTCTACCGGTATCTTTGGTTATGGTTTTGGCGAAATGGCGGAATCCATCGGTTGTGAGGTAAGGACATTGGCTTTCGGATTCGACGAAACGATAACGGATTTTGATTTGATTGAAAAGGCAATAAAGGATTTTCAGCCTAAAATGATTACTTTGGTGCAAAATGAAACGCCGAGTGGAACGATGAACCCGGTGAAGGAGATCGGAGATTTGAAAGTAAAATACAATGTTCCGTTACTATGCGTGGATATTGTATCGGGCTTAGGTGGTTCGTGCATTGACATTGATGGTTGGAATGTGGATTTGGCACTGGGCGGTTCGCAGAAATGCCTGTCTGCTCCCGCGAACATGTCATTCCTTTCCGTGAGCGAAAAAGCGTGGGGCATTGTCAAAGAAGTCGCTTACCCCGGATACGAGGCCTTATTGCCTTTCCTGAAGGCTATTGAAACGGGATGTTTTCCTTACACACCTTATTGGCACGGTATAGCCCAATTGCATAAGGCATGTGAGTTGATATTTGAAGAAGGGCTGGAAAACTGTATCAATCGCCATAAGACCGTGGCGGAATATTGCCGGGGACGAATCAAGGAGATGGAATTGAAGCTTTATCCGCTCGAGGATGCGATATGTTCTCCTACGGTTACGGCCGTTTATGTTCCGGAGCAAATGACCTGGGAAAAACTGGATAGCGAATTGCGTTTGCAGAATATGGTTGTGGGTGGAAATTATAGCTGTTTGGCCGGCAAAGTATTTCGTATAGGACATATGGGATCGCAGGCTAATATGAATTTGGTGAAAGAGGCTATGGATATATTGGAGACGGTTGTTCACAATATATAGTGTCGGCTTTTTTAATAAGTCCATAATGACGGAATGGTTTGAAGTGCATCAATTGTCGTGCTGGATAAAGGCATTATACGGCATAGATTGCCCCGGATGCGGTTTTCAGACGGCTATATTGTTATTGATGAAAGGAGAGGTGTCGGAGTCGATTGTAACCTATCCGGCATTACTTCCGTTTATGTGGTTTATCTTGTTGATTATAGGGAGAATAGTAGGAATAAAGAAAATTAAAACAGGCTTGTTAAAAATTAGCGGGTTTGCTTGTTTGATTATAATTTTAATGTCATATTTGTTTAAATTAATGTCGATCTAAAATACAAACGAATGGAAGTAGAAGAATTAAAAAAAACGAATTTACCTAATGCTACGGCAATATTGGTTTTGGGTATTTTATCACTTATATTCTGTTGGATGTGTTACGGAAGTATAATTGGGGTCATACTGGGTATTATAGCCATCGTTCTGGCTTCGGAACCCCGTAAGATGTATCTGCAAAATCCGCAGCTTTATACAGAAAGTTCTTATAAAAATTTAAATGCAGGAAGAATATGTGCTATCGTGGGGCTTTGTATTTCTCTTGCCATGGTTGTGTTTATGATTCTAATGGTATTGGGAATAGCTGCTGTAGGCCTGAGTTCTTCCATGATGTAGGATTAAATGAATATAGAATATGGATTACAGATTTGAAATCAGCTTACCGAATAGTTCGGATTTTAGATGTGAGATCGCAATTGGTGGAGATCAGACGTTTCAACAGCTTCATGATAAAATCGTGGATGTGTTGAATTACGACAATTCACAAATGGCTTCTTTTTTCACGATTGACAAAATGGGGAATCGGGGAAAAGAGATTGCATTAATGGATATGGCGACCGACGAGGAAGAGAGTGATACTTTGGTAATGGATAGTACGAAGATCAGCGATATTATAAAGCCGGGTTGTTTGGAGTTGGAATACGTTTTTGATTTCTTTACGAATCGTTATTTCAAGGTGGAATATGCCGGGGAATATGTTCGTGATTCCTCCGATGTTATGCCCGTGTGTGTGTTCTGCGACGGGGATATTCCAGAGCAGTTTTCCTACGATGAAGGTAACGATAACTGGGACTTTGATAAGCCGGAAGAGGAATTTGAGGGTGAGTATGATGATAGCTTTATGGAAGAATTCGGTAACGATAGTTACGAGGATGAGGACCGGGAAGATCGGGGATACGACGAGGAGGATTATCGGGAAGATCGTTACGAGAGTTTGGATGATTATATCGACAGACTTTAACTATTTTATTCGATGAAGAAAACGTTGTTAGTAATACTCGGACCGACAGGAGTAGGAAAGACCGATTTGAGTATAGAGCTGGCAACTTATTTTGAAACAGCTATAATTTCGTGTGATTCACGACAATTATTTAAGGAGATGCATATTGGAACTGCCGTGCCCGAACGAGAGCAACTGACGGCAGTTCCTCATTTTTTTGTGCAATCTGTTTCTGTAAAAGATTACTTTAATTGTTGGGAGTTCGAACAACAGGCCTTATGCCGGATAACGGAGCTTTTCCGGGAGAAAGACGTTGTCGTTATGGCAGGAGGTTCCATGATGTATATCGATGCCGTGTGTCAAGGAATAGACGAGATCCCTGATGTGGACCCGGAGGTTCGGCAATCTGTTATGCAGATGTATCAGGAAAAGGGACTGGAATTTATGCGACTCTTATTGAAAAGATTGGATCCCGTTTTTTACGGTGTAGTCGATCTGAAAAATGCAAAACGGGTAATGCATGCCGTTGAGATCTGTTTGACGACGGGCAAGCCTTATTCTTCGTTACGTACCGGAATTCGGAAAGAACGAGATTTCTCCATTATAAAGATAGGACTAAATAGGGATAAGGATGAATTATATGCCCGCATTAATGCCCGGGTCGACGAAATGTTTAGACAGGGCTTGGAAGAGGAGGCTCGTTCTTTGTATCCTTTGAGGCACTTAAATGCATTGAATACGGTAGGATACAAAGAGTTATTTGATTTCTTTGATGGAAAAACCGATCGGGAAGAAGCCGTTCGTCTGATCAAACGGAATACTCGTCATTATGCCAAAAAACAGTTGTCTTGGTTTCGCCGAGATTCAACTATTACTTGGTTTCATCCCTCCCAAAAACAGGAGATACTCGAATTTCTAAGGCGTTCTTTTGACCTTTAATCTACAATTTTTTAATTTGTCATATATTGCTTTTGATCCCGTTTGGGGGGCATGATTAGGATTAAAAATGATCCGAAAATAATGACCCCGGCTAAAATAAAATCCTTTGTGTTTAAATCCGGACGCATGGCGAAATAATAAGTAGTGGCCCAGATTTCTAAGCCATAAGTGAGCATGGGCTGAAAAGCTCTGAAAGTCATAAACGTTTCGGCTGTTGCGGTTTGTAGGGTTGCATAATATAAATAAGTGGAAAGTGATGTGATAAGAAGGCCGGTGAGACATGCGCTTATAATGCCTGCCGGATTAATAATATCTTTTATTTTGGGTAAATATAGAGTCGATAAGGGGAGGTCCATTAAATCTTTCGCGAAGAAATGTTCGAATAACGCGATTCCGCTTAAGATGCAAATAACCAAAAAGCCACCCCAAAACATCGTATAACCGGATATACCGCACTTTTGACGTGTGGTCGTGTTGGGACTCATGATGGTCGTTTTTTCTACAATTACAGCCCGGATGCAACTGGCAAAAGCTGCTAAAACAACAAGTATTGCTATTTTTCCCCGAATGGCTTCGGGAAGAGACAGGAGAAAAAGAACGATTCCGGTGAGGATAACCAACATGCCGATGATATCGCTGCTACGAGGTTTGCGTTTGAATAAAAGATAGGTCAAAATGGCCGTGATGATTACTTCCAAATTGATCAGTAGACTGGTTTCGGTACTGCTGATATATAGATAAACGGCGGCTAAAAAAAAATTACGAAAAATTTGTAACCAGGTATACAACCATGAATATCTGACACCGGATTTCCAATTCTGTAATGTTACCGGTTCCCGGATGATAAGTAAGGCTACTCCTCCGGAAAATATTTGTAGTGATGTAAATACAAGTATGTTGATATCGTAGTTCAGTAGACAATATCGGGTGATGACACTGTTTACGGACCAGGTAATCACGCTCAGTAAAGCAAACAAAGCTCCTATTTTCATGGATAATTCGTTAGTTTTCAGTTAAGAACAAAAGTCTTGACAAGAAGACTTTCTCTGTTTTTAATTGTAACGATAATGTATAGAAAAAGTTTTTTATCGTAGACGCAAAAAAACGGTATGTTTTATGTAAAAAAGATTTGAAATCATATCTTTGTTAAAAAAGATCCGTATAAATAAAGGACGAAAGCGAACATATGACAGAAAAACGGATTCACATAGGAAAAAATAGGGCGTATTATGCAACCGGTGTAACACGGGATATTGATTTCAGGATAGATACGTTACGACGTTTAAAGGAGGCCGTATTAGAATACGAACAGGAGATAAGCAGGGCGTTATGGAAGGATTTGCATAAATCGGAAGGGGAGAGTTATCTTACGGAAATCGGGGTCGTTTTGGGAGAGATTCGGGATTGCATAAAACATTTGCACCAATGGAGTAAAGACCGAAAGGTAAGTACCCCGTTGTTCTTATTTCCATCACGAAGCAGGATCGTGTACGAGCCTTACGGTATCGTGCTGATAATTGCTCCGTGGAATTATCCGTTTCAGTTGTTATTAATGCCTTTGATCGGGGCTATCGCTGCCGGAAACGGTGCGGTTTTGAAACCTTCGCCTTATGCTCCTGCCGTTTCGGAGGTTATTACTCGAATTGTAGGCCGGGTATTTCGACCGGAATATGTATCTGTTTTCGATGGAGGGGAAGAGGAAGCGGAGGCTTTGTTGAAAGAGCGCTTCGACTATATTTTTTTTACGGGTGGGGCCCGTTTCGGTCAAAAAGTTATGGAATCAGCTGCTAAACAATTGATTCCATTGACATTAGAATTAGGAGGAAAGAGTCCTTGTATTGTAGGAGAATCATGTAATATAAAATTAGCGGCCCGAAGAATTGCCTGGGGAAAATTCTTGAACGCGGGACAGACCTGTGTTGCTCCGGATTATGTATTGATTCCGAATCATTTGAAAGACGAATTTATTGACCGGATGAAATCGGCGATCTTCTCTTTCTGGGGAGAAGAGCCGCAAAATAGCCCGGATTACGGTAGGATCGTACATGAAGCCGGGACGGAACGATTGGTGAGATTAATGTACTCTTCAGGTAAAGTTGTATGCGGAGGAGAATATAATATAGTTGATAGGTATATTGCTCCTACTTTATTGGATGAAGTTAAACCCGACAGCCCGATTATGCAGGAAGAGATATTTGGTCCTTTATTACCGGTTATCGGGTACGAGCAGATAGAAGAAGCTATTGAGTTTGTAAATAATCGTGAAAAACCGTTAGCCCTATATTATTTTGGAGATAAAAAAGGAGAGAAGCAAATACTAAACTCGACCTCTTCCGGGGGAGGGTGTATTAATGATACGATTATCCATCTGGCTAATTCCCGTTTGCCTTTTGGCGGAGTGGGGAGAAGCGGAATGGGAAAATATCATGGGAGAGCCAGTTTTGAATTATTCAGTAATTGCCGGACTATCGTACGTTCTTCTTCCCGGATGGATATTCCTTTGCGATATCCGCCGTATAAAGTGAAATGGATTAAAAAATTTTTAAATTAGCAAACGGATAGTTTTACTATCTATATTAGAAACCTTAATAAAAGAAAAGCGTTATGAAAAAGTACATTTGCACTGTATGCAGTTACATTTACGATCCGGCAGAAGGTGATCCGGATAGTGGTATAGCACCGGGAACAGCATTTGAAGATCTTCCTGATGATTGGGTTTGTCCCTTATGCGGAGTCGGAAAAGAGGATTTTGAACCCGTGGAGGAATAGAAACTTTTTATTTTAAAAATTCCCACTAAATTCAAGAGAGATTTGGTGGGAATTTTCTTTCAAGACAACAATTTCTTCATTGATGTAAGTACCCACTATGCGGATGGAAAAACAGAGTCTTTTTCGAGAAAAGATATAGAGAAGGGATGGATTCCGATGGGTATGTACCAACTTTCGGAAGGGGAGATATATCGTGCTGATGCTGTGAAGTGGGTAAAAGTAGAAGATGAACACAAATAAAGTACAAATACCAAAAGCAATTCTCTCTAAACCGCCTTTGGTATTTGTAGTATTTGATTTGCATTGAAAATCTCTCGATCTAAAATGGCCAATTTACCATTTTCAATGTGACCATTCCGCAAAGAAATCATTTCCTTTGTCATCCACGATAATGAATGCCGGGAAATTTTCTACCCTAATTTTGCGAACGGCTTCCATGCCGAGTTCTTCAAAATCGACGATCTCTACCGATTTGATACTTTCTTTTGCCAAAATGGCAGCAGGGCCACCGATAGAACCAAGGTAGAAGCCTCCGTGTTTCTTACAGGCATCCGTGACGGCTTGTGAGCGGTTTCCTTTGGCAACCATGATCATCGAGGCTCCGTGATCCTGGAATAAATCCACATAGGGGTCCATGCGGCCTGCCGTGGTAGGTCCGAAGCTACCGGAGGCCATTCCCTTCGGGGTTTTAGCCGGTCCGGCATAATAGATAGGATGTTTTTTAAAGTATTCAGGCATAGGTTTGCCTTCATCTAACATTGCTTTGATACGGGCGTGCGCGATATCACGGGCAACGATCAGAGTTCCGGAGAGATTTAAGCGGGTTTTGATCGGGTATTTACTCAGTTCTTTTAAAATATTTTCCATGGGTTGATCCAGATCGATGTTTACCGCCGGGGCCAAATGGGGGGCTTCAGCCGGTAAAAAACGGGCCGGATTTTTTTCCAGTTGCTCCAGGAAAATACCCTCTTCCGTGATCTTTGCTTTGATATTCCGGTCTGCACTACAACTTACTCCTATACCCACGGGGCAAGAGGCTGCATGACGAGGAAGACGGATCACCCGTACATCGTGTACCCAATATTTTCCACCGAATTGTGCACCGATACCCATATCTTGACATATTTTCTGAATTTTGGCTTCCCACTCCAGATCGCGGAAGGCTTGTCCTCCTTCGTTTCCTTGGGTGGGAAGATAGTCGTAGTATCCGGCAGATGCTTTTTTAACCGTGGTAAGGCAGGCTTCGGCAGAGGTCCCTCCGATAACAACAGCCAGGTGGTATGGAGGGCAGGCAGAGGTTCCTAAGTCTTTTACCTTTTCTTTAATGAACTTGGTCAGGGTCTCTTCATTCAGTAAGGCTTTCGTTTGCTGGTACAAGAAGGTCTTGTTAGCGGAGCCTCCTCCCTTGGTTATAAACAGAAATTCGTATTTATTGCCTTGTGTAGCGTAAATATCAATTTGTGCCGGTAAATTTGTACCGGTGTTTTTCTCTTCGGTCATAGTGAAGGGAACTACTTGAGAATAACGTAGGTTTCTGTCCCTGTAAGTTTCAAATACCCCTTTGCTGATAGCTTCGGCATCATTACATCCGGTCCATACGTTTTCTCCTTTTTTACCGATAGCAATAGCTGTTCCTGTATCCTGGCAGGTCGGAAGTTCCCCTTCTGCCGATACGACCTGATTCAATAGCATCGTGTGGGCTACAAATTTATCGTTATCGGTAGCTTCCGGATCTTTTAGAATATCGGCCAATTTTTGTAAGTGAGAAGCACGTAGATAAAAGGATACATCGGCGTAAGCCTCACGGGCCAATAATTCCAATCCCTCTTTTTCAACTTTTAATATTTTCCGTCCTTCTACCTCTATGGTTTTTACATAATCTTTGGTTAACGGACGGTATTCCGTGCAATCTTTTTGTATCGGAAATGGTTCTTGATACTTGAAATCTGCCATGATCGTTTATTGTTTAAAGTGTTTTTGTGTTTTAGATTTTTATAACGGAAAAATTTCTTTAATCCGGCAACGAAATTAAAATTAATAAACGAGAAGTCCAACTGCTTCCCGGATAAAATTAGCGAAAACTCTTTTTCGTTCGATGGTTTGAATAAGATCCCGTTAAGAGGGGTAAAACTGAGTTTCCGGATTATAAATCGGGTTATTTTGTATACCTTTGTTTGTCGATTAAAAATAGAGTTATGATGTCTGGTTTGATATTTATAATAATTGTACTGTTTCTTTGTTTTGATTTTGTATGGGAGAGGGGGCTGGAATACCTGAATCTGAAACATATGTCTCCTTGTTTGCCTAAAGCTTTGACCGGAATATACAATGAGACGGAATATCGTTCTTTTCAAGATTATAAACGGCAAAACGGTCGATTGGATTTCTGGAGTTCGATATTTGATTTTGTGTTGATGATCTCTTTTCTTGTTTTGGGCGGTTTTGGGTGGTATAACGATTGGGTGGTATCCCTGACGGGGAGTGTTATTTGGCAGACGGTTATATTCATGTTGGGGTTATCTTTGGTCTCCACGGTTCTGGATATTCCTTTTGATTATTATGCTACCTTTAAAATCGAAGAAAAATATGGCTTTAATACTTCTACAAAGACTCTTTTCTGGACGGATAAATTGAAAGGAATATGTATTTCACTATTATTGGGAGGAATCATATTGGTTTTGATTACCTGGTTTTACACGTGGGCCGGGACCTATTTTTGGTTGTACGCCTGGGGTGTAATAACCCTTTTCTCTTTGTTTATGTCTTTGTTTTATTCTCAGTTAATAGTTCCTCTGTTTAATAAACAAACTCCGTTGGAAGAGGGTAGTTTACGGGATAAGATTCAATTATTTGCGGAAAGAGTGGGTTTTAAATTAGATAATATTTACGTGATAGACGGATCGAAACGCTCCACGAAAGCCAATGCTTATTTTACCGGATTTGGTCCGAAGAAGAGAGTCGTTTTATATGATACGCTGCTCAAAGAATTAACGGAAGACGAGATTGTGGCCGTATTAGCTCATGAGATAGGGCATTATAAAAAGCGACATACCTTGAAAGGTATGTTTGTCGCCATTTTGGAGATGGGAATAATGTTGTGGCTTTTTTCTCTTTTTGTGAATAATGCTTCTTTATCTATGGCTCTTGGAGGAGATCGGGCTTATTTCCAATTGGGATTGGTTGCATTTGCTATTCTCTATTCTCCAATCAGCACGGTTTTGGGTGTTGCCATGAACATCTGGTCGCGTAAGAACGAGTATGAGGCGGATACCTATGCAGCTGTAAATTACAATGGAAATGAGTTAATTTCCGGTTTGAAGAAGATATCGGTGAAGGCATTAAGTAATTTGACCCCTCATCCGTTCTATGAGTTTGTCTATTATTCACATCCCTCGCTTTTAAAAAGGATCGATGCGATTTCAAAAATAAACGATAATGTATAATAAAAACAGAACGGAAGAGATCCGATTTGTTTTCAAATTTCAATCATATGGATGCAATTATTATTACCATCGGGGATGAGATTTTGTTGGGGCAGATTTTAGATACCAATTCGCAATATATCGCGAAACAATTGACCCGTCTTGGGGCGGAAGTCGTGGATGTTTTGTCTGTTCCCGATCAGGGGGATAAGATCAGGGAATGGATCGATTATGCGATGATGCATGCAGAGCTGGTTATTGTGACGGGAGGGTTGGGACCGACGAAAGATGATGTCACTAAAAAGGTATTGGCAGAGTATTTCGATACTCGTTTGGTGTTAAATGAAGAGGTTTACTCTTGGATCGAAAAGTTATTGCGAAACGGAGGGATGAGGATGAATGAAAATAACAAAGGGCAGGCTTTCTTACCCGAAAATTGTAAAATATTGCTTAACCATAAAGGAACAGCTTCCGGAATGTGGTTTGAAAGGGAACGCAAGGTCTTGGTTTCGTTGCCCGGAGTCCCTTTTGAAATGGAAGATTTGATGACCCGTAGTGTTATTCCTGAATTGAGGAAACGGTATCCTCATTTGATGCTGGAATACAGAATGTTGAAGGTATATGATATTCCGGAATCGGAATTAGCGATTCGTTTGGAAAGCTGGGAGGAGAAATTGCCGAAAGGATTGGGATTAGCTTATTTGCCTTCTCCCGGTTTTATTAAGTTACGTTTGACGGCCAAAGGAGAGGGGGTATATAATCTGGATCTGTTTTTTGAGACCTTAAAAGAGGTATTGCAAGGGTTGCGTTTTACGGTCGGAGAAGAGGATTGTATGGAGAGAGAGTTGGGTGAATTGCTATTGATCAAAGGAAAGACTATTGCGACGGCTGAAAGTTGTACGGGAGGGAATGTGGCCCAGCAGGTTACATCGATCGCCGGGGCGTCGGCTTATTTTAAAGGGAGTGTCGTGGCTTATGCCAACGAGATAAAGGAGCGGGTGTTGGGGGTCGATCCTCGTGCTATTGAGACTTACGGAGCCGTCAGCGAACAAGTTGTGGTGCAGATGGCCGAAGGGGTACGCCGTCTTATGGGAACGGATTATGCAGTTTCCACCTCGGGGGTAGCCGGTCCGACCGGGGGAACTCCGGAAAAACCGGTAGGTACCGTCTGGATCGGATTGGCAACTCCGGAAAAAACGATTGCACGTAAGTATGCCTTTTCTTTTACCCGTGAACGGAATATCGGAAAAGCGACGATGAAGGCAATAGAATTGGTTATTGAAGAGTTAAGAAACAGATAAACGAAGGCGATGATGATAAATCATCGCTTTTTTTAAGAATTGTTAAATCAGAATCTTTTTGCACGTATTCGGCTTAAATGTTCAGATGTTATTCCTAAATAAGAGGCAATGTGTCGTAATTGTACTCGTTGTAAGATTTCGGGTTTTTCATGCAAAAGTTGGGTGTAGCGCTCTGCGGCGGATTGAGATAAAATAGAAATGAGATGGTGTTCCGTACGGACAAACTCCTTTTCAATCAATTGGCGTGCCCAGTTACAAATTTCAATGTCTGATCGATACAGTTCAGTTAATGGGGTGAGGTTTATTTTGCATAGAACGGAATCTTCTAAAAGTTCCATCGTCTCGTATCCGCTTTTCCCGTTTACATACCCGTTGGCAGATAGGATAATATCATGCTCCTGTCCGAACCAAATTGTAATATCTTTTCCGTCGGTTTCAATAAAAGCTCTTGCCATACCTTGTTGTATGATATAGATATTACGTTCCGCCCTATTGCTATTGAATAGGATATATCCCTTGGGATAAGAAATTTCTTCTCCTATAAGTTTGAGCTTGTCTTCTATCGTGTTGGAAAATGATGTCGTGTTCATGTACAAGTGATTTGTATTGCAAATATAGTTATATAATATATACTTAATTGATATTTATCAATTCATATCATCTGTCAGCTCTATAACTTTGCTGAAAATTAATTAGTTGAATATGGCATGGATGTTATTGGTATTAGCCGGAATATTGGAAATAGGATGGCCTTTAGGATTTAAATTAGCAAGTACATATGAAAAATATTTCTGTTTTTTCATTGTTTTCTCTGTTATTTCGATGGGAGCGAGCGGATTCTTTCTTTATTTGGCACAAAAGACAATCCCTATAGGTACGGCCTATGTTATCTGGACGGGTATCGGTGCTGTGGGAACCATTCTTATCGGTATTTTCTTTTTTCAGGATTCCGTAAGTATATTCAGACTTCTATTCGTGTCGTTGATATTGATAGGGGTTGTTGGATTAAAATTAGTACACTGATTGTTTATATACTTTCGTTTGTTTGGGGCTTTTTGTACTCCTGTATACTGAAAATAGACACGGGACGTAACGAATTATTCGTACGTCCCGTGTTTTATTATTCGTTCGGAAGTTTATTTTAAACTTGCCAATGCCTTATCGTAATTGGGTTCCTGTGCAATTTCGGGTACTAATTCTTCGTATATGATTTTTCCGTTTTCATCAATAATTACTACCGCACGGGCTAAAAGACCGGCTAATGGACCGTCGGTCATTTCAACGCCATATTTATCACCGAAGCAACAACTTCTGAATGCAGAGAGTGGAATAACTTTATCGATGCCTTCTGTCGTACAAAAACGTGCGTGTGCGAACGGAAGATCTTTGGAGATCGCCAATACTACGGTATTATTCATTTCGGCGGCCAATTTGTTAAAGGTGCGAACGGAGGTAGCGCATACGCTTGTATCCAGGCTGGGGAATATATTTAATACGATTCGTTTGCCTTTTAAACTACCTAAAGAAAGTTCTGACAGATCTGTTTTAACCAGAGAAAATTCAGGAGCAACCGTACCTACTGCCGGTAGGTTTCCTTTCGTGTTAATACTGTGTCCTTGTAATGTTATTTTTGCCATTGTTTTTAATTTTAATGTGTCAATTAATACCTATTCAAAGGTACTGCTTTTATTTCTTTTTGCAAAATCATAATTATTTCTAATAGTACGTTTCGAACCATAAATAGGTTAGTAAATAGAGTGTTATTTTACATCTATTCTTTTTTGAGAAAAAGCATTCGGCAAAATTTGTATTTATCTTGAAAACCCCTATATTTGCACCGTCAAAATAGAAACGACAACGGTTCGGTAGCTCAGCTGGATAGAGCAACGGCCTTCTAAGCCGTAGGTCTTGGGTTCGAATCCCAACCGGATCACAAAATTCTATGCAATTATGAAACAGAATCCTGAAAATCAACACTTTCAGGATTTTTTTATTTCTTACAAGGAAGCCCAAAAAGATATAAAGAAGCAAGGTTTTCGTATGAAATCCGGTGATAAAACGACCTTATGCTATTGGGCGGTACAGGCGGAATTCCTTACATCGGTAATGTCATTCGGTAGAATATTTGCCAAGTAAGTCTTTGGGGGAAGTGTTCTTTTTCATCCTGTTTGTTTCTTGGTAAACTTTGTATGTTTATAAAAATATGATTCTCTCCTGTAAAATACGGGTCAATTGTGATTTGAGTTGTTTGGCATTGATCGGTTTTGCCATATAACCGTCGAAACCGTTCGACATAATCTTTTGTTCGTCGGAAGCGTAGGCAAAAGCGGTAACCGCTATGATCGGTACTTGTGTGGATAGTTTACGGATTTCGCAGGTCGCATCATAGCCATTCATTTCAGGCATATTAATGTCCATGAGGATGATGTTGGGGTGGTATTTTTTGAATAGTTCAACGGCTTCCTTGCCGTTCCATGCATGGATGATGTGGTATTCATGCCGGAGAATCGATTCATAAAGTTTATAATTACTCGGATCATCTTCTGCAACCATGATGATTAACTTGTTCTTTTCTATTTTTACAGGTTCTACTATTTGTTCCTGTTTTTTATTGATTGTCACCGGATGGTAAGGAATGGTAAACCAAAACTTGGAGCCTTTTCCCTCTTCCGATTCAACGCCGATACAACCTCCCATGTGTTGAACAATAATCTGGCAAATGGAAAGACCGAGTCCTGTTCCTTGGGCAAAAGTATTGAGTTTAACAAATCGATCGAATATTTTTTCTTTTTGGTCGTTGGCTATTCCACAGCCTGTGTCCGATACATAAAAATAGAGGAATTTACCTTGGATTTCGTAACCGAAACGAATGCTTCCTGCTATGGTAAACTTGATGGCATTCGTGAGTAAATTGGTCAATACCTGGGTGAGCCTGTTCTTGTCTGTATTGATTTCACAAATGGGCAAGGTCGGTTCAAACTGTAGTTTTACGATCTCCGGATTTATTTTGGGAAATAGGGTTTGTTCCAAGGTGTTCATGAGAGCGTTTAACTCGATATCCGAATAGGTAAATTCTAACGTTCCGGCTTCAATTTTAGATAAGTCGAGAATATCGCTGATTAGTTGTAATAATAGTTCGTTATTGTTTTCTATAATATTGACATACTCCTGTTTTTCCTTTTCTTCTTCAAGTGTTGCCAATATACCGGAAAAACCGACGATAGCATTCAGGGGTGTACGAATTTCGTGGCTCATGTTTGCCAGAAAGGCTGATTTCAGACGATTGGACTCTTCGGCCCGATCTTTTGCGGATATTAATTCCTGCTCCATTTTTTTGCGTTCCGTGATCACGAGTGAAGAGCCTACTAACGTCAAAGGGTTTCCTTTTTCGTCTCTGGAATCTACTGTGGCCTGTGCTTCAACCCAGTCTATCCGGTGTCCGTTATGATCGGAAGTTACCACCCGGTACTCTTCTTTGATCTTGGCAATTTTCCCTTCTATCAGATTTTGATAGGCCTTTTTGATTTTTTCCCGATCTTCTTTAATGATTTTGGAAAAATATTGAGAATCCGGTACGGATAAATGATCTTCGTTGATGTCTTGCTCTATATTACTCAACTCTATGGGACGATTCACGTCACAAAGTATGGTCTTTTTGCGTAGATCCCATCTCCACGGAACGATGTTGGCCACTTCCAGGGCCATTGCCAGTTTGTGATTCGTAGATCGAAGTTTTTCTTGAGCTTGATGTAGCTCCGTGCTATCCAAGCAAAAAATATCCATCGTATTCGGTTTGTTGGAGTAGTTTATTACCACGTCATAGAACGTGTTGATACTTTCGAAATAGTAGGGAAAAGTGATGGTTCTCTTTTCTGTCATCGCTATTTTAAAGACCGGCATAAAGGTGGTAAGGGATTCCGGGAATAATTCGCTGGCTTTTTTGCCGATGATATTCTTTTTATCTCCAAAGTTTTTTTCGAAGAATTTATTTACCTCATCAAATATAGAGTCAACCGGATTACCTTCTTCGTCTAAAATTATCCTTTCTTTCATATAAAGGATAGGCATGTTATTGAATAGATGCAAGTAATCGGATGCATATTCAATCTCTTTTCGCTGCATCTCTTTTAATCTATTCAGTACGATGATACGGCCTTGCTGGATTAAAAATAATAAAGCAATAACAAGGAATGCAATTATTCCGATCAGAAGGTATTTGTTTTGTTCCCAGAAAGTTACCGGTTTGTTGTAAAACATACTATCGGGGGGACAACTCTTGGGAGATACGCCTTTTAGAAGTAACGTGTTGTAATTAAAGGTAGGGGCAGCTTTTACCGGGTAATAAAATGGAATATTTCTCGGTTGTTTTCCTGTTAGGACTTCAGATATCGTTTTTATCAATTTGTTTTCAAAATCAGTGTCGTCATACATATACCCTCCGATCATTCCCCCGTGTTTCATAAAGGCGTTTCTCAAAGTAAAAATGGGAACGGAGGAATTGGATATGATTTGGAAGGAGTTAATCATTAAGAGAGTTCTTCTGTTAAATTGCTGAGCATGGAACCAGGAAGAAAATAAGACTCCCGTGGTTGCTTTATTTACCAGTTTTAGGGTGTCGAGAAGTTGATTTATGCTTGTTTCTTCGGCATATATAGTTTTGTATTCTACGCGGGGATAATGTTTTTTTAATATTTCAGATATTTCCCATTGAATTTGTTGATTGACATACCTTTTGTCCATGAGAATCAATAGCTTCTGCATGTCGGGAAGCATTTCATTCATCAAATCAATATTTTCTTTGGGATATAGTCTTGAATAGAGTAACGTGAGGTTATACTCGCCGGCTAATGATGCGAGAGAAACCCTGTCTTCGGGTTTAATAATGGTCTTGTTCAAATAATTATCCGGTGTTCCGAGGTAGTCCTGTTCCGCACAAACGATAAGGGGGAGATCTCTCCATCTTTTTCGAATTTCGTCTTTTAGGAGTAAAGCAAAATTCCCTACCACGACTAAAAGTTTGGGACGTTTTTCCGAATATTCGGAAAAAAGAAGTTTTGTAAATTCGTTTAATTCCTCCTGCTTGTTGACAACAAACATATTCATATGTTCGATGTATATATCCAATTTTTGATTCTTGGAAGCCATTTGTATGATGGGATCAATGATAGAGGAACTCCACGGGGTCGTTTCCGTGTAACTGTTAATAATCAAAATATAATCGTTTTTGGATGAGGTGTTTTTTTGAGCGAAAGAAGTAGAGATATACATACAAAGTATGAAAATGCAGAAAAACGGTTTATTCATGGATGCGCTCCGAAAAATAGAATTGATTTTAATCATACCACACACAAATAATAAGTATTGATTTTATAGTTTTATAACACAAAAGTACTAATTTGTATTGAAAAAGAAACTATTTTACTAATTTGTTGTCTATTTTTAAACTCTTTTTTCAGTAGAGGTAAATATAAGATGTAAGTAATTGATTTATATGTATATACATGTTGTTCTTGTATTTTTAGAATAATCTTGATAAATTACCTGCCCCCGTCCTTTTTTTTTATAATTTTGTGGAAAAGAATGTTGAAGATATGAGAATGTAATTAAAGGTTTTTATGGTAAAAGATAAACTTTTTTCGACGGGGTTTTGTTATATTCTTGCAGCTAATTTCTTGTTATTTTTTGCGTTTTACTTGTTGTTACCGGTATTGCCATTCTATTTGCGAGAGGAGTTTATGGCTGGAAAATCCATGATCGG
Source organism: uncultured Sanguibacteroides sp. (assembly GCF_900543425.1). Classification (GTDB taxonomy): domain Bacteria; phylum Bacteroidota; class Bacteroidia; order Bacteroidales; family Marinifilaceae; genus Gabonibacter. Next base: position 85,184 of record NZ_UQRQ01000001.1, read on the forward strand.
TTTTATTTTATCCTGTTACACGATTGCCTGTTTGTGTATTCGTCCTTTTTCGGGGTATATGTTGGATACGTTTAGTCGTAAGCCTCTGTACCTGTTGTCTTATTGTATTTTTACCGTGATATTCGGGGGATATATGGTGGTAACTGTTTTATTCCTTTTTATCATACTTCGAATTATTCATGGGTTGGCTTTCGGGATGGTTTCGGTGGCCGGTAATACAATCGTCATCGATATTCTTCCTTCTTCCCGGAGGGGGGAAGGGTTAGGCTACTATGGGTTGGCCAATAATATTGCCATGAGTTTCGGGCCGATGGTCGGATTATTTATGCATGGCCATTGCTCTTATGAGATAATTTTCGCTTGTTCCCTAATTTCCGGTGGTTTGGGGTTTGTGATGGCGAGTTTGGTTAAAACCCCGTATAAACAACCGGTGAAGCGAGAGCCGATCTCTTTGGACCGATTCTTTTTGTTAAAAGGATTACCGGCCGGAATATCACTTTTATTACTGTCTATTCCTTATGGGATGACGACCAGTTACGTGGCGATGTATGCCGAAGAGATCGGTATTCAAGGTAGTCCTGGTCTCTATTTTACTTTTATGGCGGTCGGTTTGGCTGTATCTCGAATTTTTTCGGGAAAACAGGTCGATAAAGGTCGGATCACGAAGGTAATCTTATTGGGGATGTATTTGGCCTGCATGAGTCTTTTTGCCTTATCTGCCTGCGAAGAGATGATGAAATGGAGTGTTCGAGTAACTTCTTATCTCTTTTTCATCATTGCTTTTATGCAAGGAGTCTCTTTTGGAACCATGTTTCCGGCGTTTAATACCTTATTTGTCAATTTGGCTCCTAATAATCAAAGGGGTACGGCTACTTCGACTTATTTGACCAGCTGGGACGTGGGTATTGGAGTAGGATTAATGTGTGGCGGTTCTATTGCTCAGGCTTTCAGAGGCTTTAGTCACGCGTATTTTTTCGGTGCTTGTCTGGCTGTCCTTTCCCTCTTCTTTTTTCAATTTAAAGCAGGGCCTCACTTTAATCGGAATAAATTGCGTTGAGTATTGTGGTAAAATATCTTATATTTGTCGGGTAACGTTATTTCGGTATGAAAAATATGTTTTTTATCTTTATAGGAATATTCGTCGGGTTGATGTCTTGCTCTTCCGGAAAACGTCCGGAGTGTGTCAATCCGGTAGGGAAGTTGTGTTTCGATACGGATAAGATAGAGTTGGGGGATATTTATTGGAATAAGGAGTATCGGGATACGATTATTGTTCGTAATCCCACGGAAAAAGCTATTCGCTTGGGAGGATGGGGATATACGACGGGAGTTGAATGTCGGATGTTGGGAGGAACTTTACAGGAATGGCAATCGGGAAATGTTGAAATTGCGGCTCAAAGTCAGGATTCTCTACTTGTTGTCGTAAAGATGGTCAAAGATAGTCAGTTGGGTTATTTTTTTACTTTTTTGCGCTTTTCGACTAATGGAGAATTGGTGGATCCGAATCAGGGAATCTCTCTTGAGGCAAATGTCGTTGAACGTTTTGATACGACGCAAGCGGGAAAATTGTCGGTACCTAAAATCGTGGCAGATAAAGAGGAGATTGATTTTGATACCATCGTTAGAGGTGAGAAAGTTGAGGTGGCCTTTGTGTTGAAAAATGAAGGATCTAAGAATTTGATTATCCGTAAGATAGAGACGACTTGCGGGTGTACTGCCGCCATTCCTGAAAAAAAGATAATTTCCCCGGGTGAAAGTGTAAAGATGAATGTTGTTTTTGATTCTGAGGGCAGACGTGGAATACAACATAAAACCATTACCGTGATTTGTAATGATCCTCGGCATGCTTCATTTAAACTGGTTTTAAAAGGGTATGTAAAATAATCTTTTTCATGGAATCATTCTAATATTTTACTCATTTGGTACTTTATTTGTCTATTTTATAAATGATATTCGGATTTTTTTTATTTTTGCTTTGCAAGTAATAAAATAATGATCGATAATCTTCAATTTTTGCATGGGATAAATCGCAAGGAGAATGCGGCTTGGGAAGAGTTGTACCGTTATTATTATGCCCCTTTATGTAATTATGCTGCTAAACTTACCGGGGATTCGGTTGCTGCTGAGGATATAGTTCAAAACGGTTTTATCAAATTATGGAATTTCTCTTTTTGTTTTTCGGATATCAAAGCTATTACTACTTATATGTACCGTTTCACTTATAACGGAGCATTAAATTATATCCGGGATAAGAAGTCGTCAGAGGCGATTCATAAAGTATGGATAGCACTTAGGGACGGGGTTAAAGTGCTATTAATCGACAATTGTATAGGTTGATGTTTCGTGATTTACAGATTCAGGTTTACGATTGAATGAAAATAATTATAAGTCGTAAATTATAAATTGTATGATGAAATAACCTCGAGCGGGTAAGATTCGTAAAAATAGAATATCTTTGTTTGAAGATTAGTTTGAATAAAGATGAAATCAATTATAGTGTTGTCCATTATGTTTATTTTATTAACTCCTGTAGTTTCCTGTTCTTCTTCATCGACGGTACGGTTCACTCCTTTAACCGATGAGCAGAAGGAGGTATTGGCTTATTTACTGCGTAATATTGTTATTTCACACCGGGGTACGACGTATTGGGCCCCGGAGGAGACGGAGGCTGCCATGCGCTGGGCCCGAAATATGGGAGGTGATTACTTGGAATGTGATATACAACGGACAAAAGACGGGTATCTATTGGCTTTGCATGATGAAAATTTGCAGCGAACCACGGATGTGGCGGAGAAGTTTCCGGAACGGAAAAACGCTCCGGTATCCGAATTCACGTTAGAAGAGTTATTGACGTTGGACGCCGGAAGCTGGTTTAATAAAGCTTATCCGGAGCGGGCGAGAAAGGCTTTTGCCGGATTGGATATCTTAACGTTGGAAGACGTGATACAAATTGCGGAAGGAAACAGGATATTACGGGATTCGACCGGAAAACGAATCTACCGGAAAGAGAACGGAAAGTTGGTCATGCAATACGAGAAAGATCCGGCAGATAACGGAAATCGTCCCGGTATATATCCGGAGACCAAGGAGCCCCGTTTGTTTCCCGGAATAGAACAGGATTTGCGAAACGAATTGGAGCGGTTAGGATGGTATACCGTCAATATGGATTCTCTGAAATCGATTGAAACCGTAGAGGGGAAAGTAGGGGTAGCTAATACTCCGGCCCGGGTGATTTTGCAGACTTTTTCTCAGGAATCGTTGCGGAAACTGCGAAAAGCCTTTCCCCGTCTGATTCCTACCTGTCAACTCCTATGGTTAGGTGAGAATGATATGAAAAATAATGATCCCGAAACTTACGCGAAATGGATTGATTATGCTATAAAACAAGGTGCCGTGATCATGGGGCCCAGTATCGGGGGCGAACCGAATAAGTACGATGATTTGTTGAAACCGTGGATGGCCGCTCTTATTTTTAGTTCGGGAATGCAAATACATGCTTACTCTTTCGATACGGAAGAGCAGATGAAAAAATACCTGGAAAATAATTATGTTTTAGAAGGAGTCGGTGAGCGAAATTTAGTGGATGGTCTTTTCACCAATTTGACAGATGAAACGATTCGTTTTTATAAAGAACATATGGATTTTGATAACCACCAGAAAAGTAAGCCGTTGGAGTCTTCCGAAAAAGTTCTTGAAAATTTAGGATATTAACTTTACTTTATAGCACACGGGGACGGGTACAGTTGGTTGTTCATTTACGATTGTGTAAAAAGATTTTTGTAATTGGGAGATTCTATGATTAGTTGGTAAGGCTTAAAAGAGATTAAAAATAGCTTAATAATATTTATGTGAATCATATATAATTAACAATGTTAGCTTTATTTTATTGTGATATTTGTGATTTAAACGTTATTTTTGACAAATTCATAAATAGAATATACGAATATGAACTTTTCTAACATCAATACTATTGCTCGTTACGAGGCGAAAATTTTAAGGCGTACTTGGTCATTTCTATTACTTGCTTTAGTCTCTTTAGTGGGTGTTTCAATTTTTCAGGTATTGGTGCAAGGTAATATGGTGCGTTGGTTTTCATGGAACGTGATAGCCCTGTCTTCTTATGTTCCTTATTTGAATGTTTACTTATACAGCATTATTCAAGTATTACCTGTTGTATTTTTAGCCTGTGATATGTTGGATCGCGATCGAAAAATAGATATGGCAGAGACGATATATACCCGTTCCTTGAGTAATACGGATTACGTGATCGGTAAAGCTCTTGGTGCAATTCAGGTTTTTATGGGTTTGTCTTTGTTGTCACTTTTATCGGGTGTGATTATTAATATTTTTTTTACGGATGCTTCATTAAATATAGGAATATATTTTTTTTATTGGATAGTGTTCTTGTTCCCTTCTCTGGTATTTCTACTCGGGCTTACTTTTTTAAGTATAAGCCTTGTTCGTAATAAACCATTGACTATATTGCTGGTGTTTGGGTATGTTTTTCTGACTCTTTTTTGCTTAAATAAACATCGCTTAGGTCTTTTCGATTTTTTAGGTTTTGTAATTCCTAACACGCTATCGGATATCACGGGTTTTCCGGATCTATGTAGTGTTTTGTTGCAGCGTTTAAGCTGGTTGTTTTTGGGTGTTAGTTTTATAGGCTATTCGATCTCTTTATTGAAACGTATACCTAATCGACCGGGATGTGCTGTTGTTCAAACGGGAGTCTCGACTCTTGTCGTGTTGATAGGTTTTGTTTGTGGTTTATCATTATTTCTAAAGCAACAGGAAAATATTTCTTGTCGGGAGCGCTACAGGGCAACGTATGAAAAATATCGTTCGATTCCAAAATTAACCCTGAAAGCTCAAAATATTACCTATTGTCAGGTAGGGGATAGGTTAAAGGTAAATACACGACTTTCTCTAAAGAACAAGCATGCAAAAGAGGTAACTCCTGTTATCCTCTATTTAAACCCGGGCTTGAAGGTCGACAGGATAATAATAAATAATAATGATACTGATTTTTATCGTGAAAATCAGGTGATTGTGGTTGATGAAGCTGTGAAGGAAAACGACATGTTGGATTTGGAAGTGGAGTATTCCGGAAAAATAGATGAGTCTATTTGTTATTTGGAATTGCCGGATGAGGATGTGGCAGGGACTTGGAATATTGGGTCCGAACTTTTTCGTTCCGGTAAGCGATACGCTTTTTTGGAGAAAGATTACACGTTGTTGACTCCGGAATGTATCTGGTATCCGGTATCAGTTCCTCCGGTAAACTTGTCTAGTGCTTACGCTATAGAAAAGGATTTCACTATGTATAGTTTGCAGGTGATCGGGGAAAACAGGAGAACTGTTTTATCGCAAGGTGATCGGGTTGAATCAGGAGATACGCTTGCGTTTAAAAATAAGCATAATTTATCGGGAATTTCGTTGTGTATCGGTACATACAAAAGTTACAAGTTGATGGTGGATTCCATTTCAGTGGAACTTTGCTTGGTAGAGGGACACGACGACTTTCTGGAGAATTTGAGACATATAATAGATTCAATGCCTGAGATGATTCGTGAATTTAAATACAAACTCGAAGAGGTACAAAATAGAAAGTACCCTTATGAACGTTTCACGATTGTCGAGGCCCCGATTTCATTTGCAGCTTATTTCCGGAACGAACGGGGAGGGAGTGAAAAAGTACAACCGGAGATCGTTTTTTTACCGGAAAGAGGCGTTGGTTTTTGGAGGATGAACTTGAAGAAAAGTATACGAGATTACAAGCCAGTAATGGCCGCGTTGAATATGGATAATGCTGATGTTGAGCGATTGCTGATGACAGGCTTGTTGGATGATCTGTTTATCTTTGAATATGACGCTCTTCGTGAACCAAATCCGTTAACCGGGCGTTTATTCACGAGAGCCCGTACATTTTCTAATAGTAGACTAAAAGGTAATCCATTTATTCTTACCCCGTTATTTTATGATCACGTGAATTACTTGTATTCCCCGGAATATCCGATCATGAATATGGTGTTGAATAATCTGTTACATGAAAAGAGAGATGGTAAAGAGAACTGGATAAATGATTTCTCGACCCGTAGCGGTTCGTATAAAAAAGCTATGAATTATCTTAAGCATCACAGTTTAAAAGAGGCCTTGGAAGATCCATCGCTGACTTCCGATATTTTATTTCAGCTTATAAAATTAAAGTCTGCAACTTTGAAAGAACAATATTTTAGTTTACTCGTGTCTTCTGCTGATTTTGAGGATTTCATAACTCACTATTGGGAAAAACATAAATTTGAAAAAATAGATTTCTCAGATTTTGACAGGGAATTTGCGAAACGATTCGGAATTAGCTGGTCGAAAGTGTTACCTGAATGGTACTTGGTGAATCGTATACCCTCGTTCGTGATCCGAGATGCTTACGTGAAGGAAATTGAAAGCGGAGAGGAAATTGAAAATTATTATGATAAACGTTACCTTGTTCATGCGAGTGTTTACAATGAAAGTGACGTGGATGGGGTAGTTTCATTAATTTACGCTCAAATACCGAAACCAAGAAGTAATAGTGAATTGACGACAATAAAAGACCTAATGCCTACCTATTCGAGAAATGTTTTGATTGAAGCCAAGAAAGCTAAAAAGATAGTTCTCGTATCGAGTGGTATAGTTTCAAGTGCTTTTTTGAATACGATTATTTCCGAAAACTTACCGACGATTATTCCCGTGTTACAAGTTGATGGGAAAACGCGTGAAACGGATATAGGAGTAAGAGATATCGACGTATCCTATTTTTTTCCGCAAGAAGGAGAATTGATCGTGGATAACGAATCAGATAATTTCAGTATAACACAGATCTCAAACGGAAATTGTGTGCGTCAAGGGCTAAAAACTGATGATTTGACAAATGAATATAATGCCTTTACTGTAGTGAAGGTTCCTGAGAAGTGGACTCTTGTTACACATTATGGTTTTTACGGGGACCGGGTAAGAAGCGGCTGTTTGAAAAAGTCCGGGGATGGGAAATTTAAAGCAGAGTGGTCCGTGAATATAGAAAAAGCCGGATATTATGAACTCTCGGTTTTTATACCTGATGATGTGGATTTGTATCGATTAATAACGAATAGTAAAGGAATGGCTATGAGAAATGTGAATATGATAAAGCAATTCTATACTGTATATCACGATGGGAAAGAAGCGAAAACTACGGTAGAGATTCCTGTCATGGATCGTGGCTGGATCTCCTTGGGACGTTTCTATTTTACGCCGGGAGAGGCTTCTGTCGTTTTGACGGATAAAGGAAATGCGGACGACCAGATTATATATGCCGATGCCGTGAAATGGGTTTTTAAGGGGAAGGATGAGTTGCCGGAAAAGTAGAATATGTTGCCACTCGTGTGTCAGTTACAATAACATTATCTATAAATAGTAGTAATATTATAGCTGTTTTTGTAATTTTTCCATGGAAGTTTATATCTGAAAAATGCGCCATCATTCTCGTGATAAATTGTATTTTATTGAAATAAAATAAATCATCCGGTAGCGAACTCTCCACTTGTTGCTACCGGATGTAAGACGGTTTTAGGGATTTAGGCTATAGCTAAATTAGTTGGTGTGTCTGTTTTTCTATACGTGGGTATAGAAGAATCTGATTCTTCTTCTTCGCTTATGGTTGATCGACTGGTTACTAGTGCAATCATAGGTAGGTGTAAAATAGGTGCTGCATGAATGTGTGCAGCAAGTAGGTGTGCTATAGTTATAGCAACTGCTATCTCGCAGACCGTAATTATGATGCCCGCTCCTGGAACTCCTTTTAATACAGCCTTTAAAATAAAGGAACACAATCGTCCCGTGCCATATCCGACGAGAGCCCCGAAAGTAATTCTAAAAGAACGATTATCACTAGCTATCTCCGATTGTATAGAGATACCTGGATCTTGGTTCATTGATTCTATTTTCTCAACAAGAGCGTTGGTAACATAAAAATTATGACTCTGTATTTCACCCGGCTGCATTTGAGTTGTATAATTATTTGGTATAACAGCAGGATCCTGTGCATTAGCCTTGTTGGCATTAAGAACAGTTATCGTAGTCAAACACAATATAACAATAAATTTGATATTTCTTTTCATAAGATATAAGTTTAAGAGTTTTTTGTTAGTAAATGGAGAGTTTTATCTTTTAGAGTTGTTTTCAATTTCTAATTTTGCTTTTTTACGTTCTTTTTTGTCTAGTAACAAGAATGCTACAAATGGTGATATTATAGATGAAAAAATAATTGCATTACAGACAAATTCAATCGTGAGTTGGATTAGAAAGTCAGATAAGAGTAGAAAGAGTGTAGTGAGACAAAGAGTAAAGACAAATCCTACTATGATACTTTTATATAAAGTAAGAAAGTGTTGTTCTCCTGTGAAGCTAGAACTATCGCATAAAAGAGGAGGTATTTTTCGTATTAAAAATACCAGTTGAAATTGAAATATAAAAAATAATGCTACAAATATAAACTTCAAGGGAATTTCTTTTGGTATATCATTTTTAAAAAAGGACGATATAAATATTAATGAAAACGCCGCAATAATTCCTTTTATGATCATACGTCTTTTCCTGTAGATTTTTTCAAGTTGTATCCGTTTTTCTATATCCATAGTAGAGAATAATTATAGATAAATTTTATAGCTATAGTGTAAATGATAAATAATTTTTTTACGAAGTTATAATATATTTCTAATTAAAAAAATGGATAGTATTACTTATGTCTATTTTTAAGTATCTATTTTATTTATTAATGTATTAATAATTAAAATACTATTTTTGTAGAAACTCTAAAAATAGTGTACGAATATGAACTTTTCTAATATCAATACTGTCGCTCGTTACAAGGTGAAAACTTTATGGCGTACTTGGTTATTTTGGGTATTTGCTTTACTCTCTCTCGTTGGAGTTTTAAGCCTTCAAATACAGATGCAAGGCAATATGGTCGAATGGACTTCATGGAACATGATAGCTATGTCTTCCTATGTTCCTTATTTTAATGTATACTTGTTTGGTGTTGTACAAGCATTAGCTGTCATATTTCTGGCTAGTGATTTGTTGAATGCAGACCGAAAGATAGATACGGAGGATATGATTTACATTCGGTGTGGGAGTAAAGTGGATTATCTCATTGGTAATGTCTGTAGCATAGTTTTGATATTTATTGGTTTATCTTTCTTGTCCCTTTTGTCGGGATCCATTATACATCTTTTTTTTACAGATGCTCCTTTTAATGGAGGAGTGTACCTATTTTACGGGGTCGTGTTCTTATTTCCTTCGTTGGTTTTTATACTCGGTTTTACTGTTTTGTTAGAGACTCTTATTCCGCATAAAGCAATCGTCATTTGTGTGATGTTAGAATTTATACTCGTGTCTTTGTATTACCTGAATAATCCTCAGCAGGGGCTTTTCAATTTTTGGGGATTTGGTATTCCTACTACCTTATCGGATATCTCGGGATATCCTGATTTGGGAGGTGTGGTATTACAACGTTTAATTTGGTTGTTTTTAGGTGTTGGTTTTATCGGTTACTCCGTCGTGTTGCTAAAACGTATTCCTGCTCGAACGGGGAATGGCGCTGTTCAATTAGGGATACCAACTTTATTGGTTGTAATAGGCCTTGCTTGCGGATTGTATTTATTTATAAGACAACATGAAAATGTTTCTTGTCGGGATAACTACAGGGCGACTTATGAAAAATATAGTTCGGGCCCGAAATTAACCTTGAACGATCAAATTATCACTTATCGCCAGGATGGAGATAAAATAGAGGTAAAGACACGACTCCGTTTAAAAAACGAATGTACGGGAAAAGTGAGTCCGGTTATTCTTTATTTGAACCCGGGATTACGAGTTAAGCGGATATTGAAGAATGGGGAGGAAGTCGATTTCTCTCGTGAGAATCAGGTAATCGTGATTGACGATACGGTGGAAGAAAAGGGTATATTGGATTTGGAAGTAGAATATGCCGGAACAATAGACGAGTCTATCTGTTATTTGGAATTTCCGGACAAATATGTGGCAGGGACCTGGAATATCGGCTCCGAACTTTTCCGTTCCGGTAAACGATATGCTATTTTACAAAAGAATTACACGTTATTGACACCGGAATGTATTTGGTATCCGGTGTCGGTTCCCCCGGTGAACTTGTCCGATCTTTACGCGATAGAAAAGAATTTCACGAAGTATGGTTTGCAGGTGGTAGGGGAAAACGGAAGAACGGTTTTATCGCAGGGAGACCGAAGTGAAGCGGGTGACACCTTAATTTTTAGAAATAAGCACGGTTTACCTGGTATTTCTCTATGTATCGGTCATTACAAGAGTTATAGAGTAATGGTGGATTCCGTTTTAGTCGAGCTTTATTTGGTGGAAGGACATGATGATTTTTTTAAATATTTGAGCCGTATAAAGGATTCGGTGCCCGGGGTGATACGTGAATTTAAGCGTAAGGTCGAACAACAAATGAACAGAAAATATCCATTTGAACGTTTCATGGTTGTCGAGGCTCCGGTTTCATTTGCCGCTTATTTTCGGATCGAAAGCGGAGGTAGCGGGAGGGTGCAACCGGAAATGTTTTTTTTGCCAGAAAGGGGTGTTGGTATTAAAAATATGAAACTGAAAAAAATACAGGCATTTCAGAATATAATGACCCCGGCAGATATGGAAAATATTGAGCGAAATGTATTGACGCAATTGTTAGATGGCCTTTTTGCATCGGAATATGATCTTTCGGAACACACTACTTTAAGAAACTTGAATCCGTTGATAAAGCTATTTGTGACTTATTCGTACGATAATTTCACTTTGAATGGTAATCCGTTTACCCTTTTCCCGTTATTTTATAATTACGTGAATCAGTTGTATGCCCCGGAATACCCGATCATGGATATCGTACTGAATAGTTGGCTAAGCGAAAAAGATGTTACCCGGACGAGACGGATTAATAGCCAGTCAACTCTTAGTCGTTCGTATAAACAAGCCATGAATTATCTTAAAACCCATAGTTTGCAAGAGGCTTTAAAAGATTGTCGGATAACTTCCGATATACTATATCAGCTTATAAAACTAAAGTCTAATAGTCTGAAAGAACATTATTTTGGTTTAACTGTTTCTCCAGCTGATTTAGACGAATTTATAAAGCGATTTCGGGAAGAACATACATTTGAAAAGATAGATTTTTCTTTATTTGACAAGGCATTCACGGAACAATTTGGGATTAGCTGGTCAAGCGTGTTACCTGAATGGTACACGATAAACCGTATTCCTTCATTCCTGATTCGAGATACTCGCGTGGAAGAAATCGATGAAAACAAAGAAGGCGAGAGTTTTGATGATAGACGTTACCGTATCCAAGCGAAGGTATACAATGAAAGTGACGTGGACGGGGTAGTTACGTTGTCTTTTATAGATGTTGTAAAAAGAGGGAGTGACAAAACCTCGTTCGTGTCAAATGAAATGAAATTTCTTTGTACACAAAATGTTTTGATAAAAGCTAAAGAGGGCAAAGAGATTGTTATTGTAACGAGAGGTAGACCTTCTGCCGTTTTTTTGAATACGATTATTTCCAATAACATGCCAACCGTTGTTGTATTGGAAGAAACCGGGGGAATGACGCGTAAAATAGATCCTGGGATAAAAGATATTGACCTATCTCATTTTCTACCGAAAGAGGGAGAATTGATCGTGGACAACGAATCGGACGGTTTCAGTCTGTTACAGCCTCCTGTCGGTAATCGCTCTCCTGAATGGCAGAAGCCTGTTTACTCTACGGATAAATATAATACTTACAATATGATGCTGGCTTCGAAAGCGTGGACTCTTGTTACACATTACGGTTTTTATGGAGAACGGGTAAGGAGCGGTTGGATGAAAAAATCGGGGGATGGAGAATTCAAAGCAAAATGGTCGGTGAAGATAGAGAAAGCGGGGTATTATGAAGTTTTGGCATATATACCGAGTTACGTGGAATTACAACAAAAGAGGGTCATATCATCCAGAACATTGAGTCCTATGAATGCCATAAAACAAAATTACTTGGTGCAACATGACAGTAAGGAGACAGAAATTTCATTGGAGATTATTGCATTGAATACCAATTGGATCTCTTTGGGACGTTTCTATTTTTCTCCGGGAGAGGCTTCTGTGGTTTTGACGGATAAAGGAAGCGTGGACGACCAGATTATATACGCGGATGCCGTGAAATGGGTTTTGGATGGGGATAACAAGATGTGTGAAAAGTAGGTTAGCTTATTCATTATTTTAACCGTAAAAAACAAAACCAGCTAATGATAGCCAATTAGCTATCCCTGTTTCTTTACAACTCCAATAAGATCATAAATATGTTGAATTCTACTCAATTTTATTGCCTTTTTCATCGACAACGACAATTTCAAAAGGATATGTATCGTCTTTTATAGGTAAACTTTCATGATATTTGGCTTTAAATTCCAATATGTATTTTGTCGTTTTCTCGGGTTTGATTGTAAAACTGCATTTTCCTTTTTTTAACTGTTTTTTTGTAGCTGTTCCTACATTGGGAATATTGACTTTTTTTACGCGCTCGGGATCGAATGTTACCGTTATAATGACTTCTTCATTTTTTTTAATGGGATTGAAATCATTACTTAACTGTAATTGAAGTATCTGTTTACTTTTTACTGTATTTTGAGTTTTTTCCTCCGGTGATTGAGTACCTATTGTAATAGTATAACCTATAAATGCGATAAAAATTATAGTTGCAATTATTTTTATTGTTTTCTTCATCGTAGCTCTGTTTTATAAATTTGATTTATGGTATTACTTGTAATTAGAATAGCTGTAATAGTTAAATTTGCACTAATGATAAATGTTTTCATAAGATCATAATTTTAAATGTTATAGTAAAGTACATATGTTGAGTCTTATTTTTTAGAGCTGTTTTCAATTTCTAATTTTGCTTTTTTACGTTCTTTTTTGTCGAATATCAGAAATGCTACTAATGATGATATTACGGTTGAAAAAATGGTTGTAGAACAAACTGTTTCAATGGCTATATCGATTGAAAAATTGGATGAAGCCAAAAATAGTAATGCTATTATAACCATTGTGAAAGTGCATCCATATGCGATACTCTTGTAAAAAATAAGTAAATGTTCTTCTTTTGTGAAACTTGGACCATCACATAAAAGAGGAGGTATTTTTCGTATTAAAAATAATAGTGGGCATTGAGATAGAAAGAATAATGCTAAAAGTATATAATTTAAGGGAATTTCTTTGGGAATGTATTTTTTTAAAAAAATCATTAAGACCATTAGTAGTAATGCCGCAATAATTATTTTTACAAATATACGTCTCTTCTTATAGATTTTTTCAAGTTGTATCCGTTTTTCTATATCCATAGTAGTTAATTTTTAATCTTTCTTGCTGGTTAATTTTGAAAGTAGTATAATAAATGATATATAAAAAGTTTCACGAAGTTATAATATATTTCTAATTAAAAAAATGGATAGTATTACTGATGGCTATTGTCTATTTGGGGTTTGTGTTTTTGTTTTCTTCTTTAGTTTTTATATTTGGCCTTGAATTCGGTATTAAGATGAGTTTCATAAGTATGATAATTTGTTAAATCATGGATGTGGGGTCTATTTTTAGTTCAGGGATATAGAAGCATGATTATTCTATCGCTATAAAAGAGCAGATAAGAAAAACATCTGAAGGATGGTGATGTTTTAAAAGGAGTTGGTGAACGAAATATAGTAGGTTTGTTTTTGTAAATTTAACATATTAAACAATTTTGTTTTTCATGGTTGTGTTTATTCTTTTGATAATATACAGTAATGCAGTGTTTTATAATGTTTTTTGAAAATCATCGATAAATTTGGATATTAACTTTTCTTTATCAAAGTATTAATAATTAAAACGTTATTTTTGGTGAAATCCTAAAAATAATGCACGATTATGACCTTTCCTAACATTAACACGGTTGCTCGTTACGAGGCAAAAATCCTGAAACGCTCTTGGTTGTTCAGGGTATTGGCTATCGTTTCTCTTGTAGGTGTCATTGCTTTTCAAATTATGATACAAGGAAAGTTAACTTTTTGGACTTCATGGAACCTGATAGCCATGTCTTCCTATATTCCCTATATGAACCTGTATCTGTTTGGTATGGCAATGGCCGTGGCTGTAATATTTTTGGGTGGAGAGCTTTTGAATAGAGATCGCAAGTTAGACACGATGGAGATTATATATGCCCGGTCTATGAGTAATGCCGATTATGTTATCGGCAAGAGTTGGGGAATTGTTCGGGTATTTATGGGCTTGGCCTTAATATCTTTATTGTTGGGAGGAATTGTCAATCTTTTTCTTAGCGATGCTCCCTTTAACGGGTTTATCTATCTTTTTTACTGGATCGTTTTTTTACTTCCCTCGTTAGTATTTATCTTGGGATTGACCTTCTGGATTTCAAGTATTGTTCGTAATAAAGCATTGACGATATTACTTTTATTGGGGTACGTGTTTTTGACGATCTTTTACCTGAGTGAAAGAGGGCAGGGGCTTTGTGATTTTTTGGGTTCGACGATACCCAATACTTTCTCGGATTTGACAGGCTACCCTAATCCGGGTTCCGTGTTATTACAACGTTTAGTTTGGCTGTTTCTTGGGATGGGGTTTATCGGTTATTCGGTTACTTTATTGCGACGTATTCCGAATCGGCCGGGGCGCAGGATTGTACAACATGGTTTTTCGACTCTGTTTGTGTTCGTGGGAGTTATATGCGGTTGTGTATTGTATTTTTCCAATGATCGGGAAAGAGATATTCGTTCTGCATATAGGGCGAGTTATGATCGGTATAATTCAAGTGATAAGTTGACGCTCGATAGGGAAACGATAGCTTATTGTCAAAAAGGAGACCAAATAGAAGTGCGGGCTTTTATGAAACTTGTAAATTGTCACGATAGGGAGGTTAATTCTGTCATATTATATTTGAATCCCGGATTGAACGTAAAACGTTTGACAAAGGAAAGTCAGGAGTTGTCTTTTTTAAGGGATAATCAGGTGATAGAGATAAAGGAGAAAGTTGCTCCCGGTGACTCTCTTCTACTTATTTTGGAATACGCGGGGCAAATCGACGAATCGGTATGTTATTTGGATGTGGACGATAAATATATATTCGATACCCGTACGACAGGCTCTTCCATTTTCCGTTCGGGAAAGAGATATGCATTCGTGGGAAAAGATTATTCCTTATTGACTCCGGAGTGTCTTTGGTATCCGGTATCGGTACCTCCGGTAAACTTGAAGAATGTGTACGATATTCAGAAAAATTTTACAGACTATCGTTTGAATGTGGTGGGGATGGGAGATAAGACGGTATTGTCTCAGGGGCTTCGGGAAGCTTCGGGAGACACTCTGATTTTTCAGGATGAGCACCGTTTGCCGGGAATTTCTTTGTGTATAGGTTCCTATAAAAAGTACGCGATAACGGCGGATTCGGTCTCTTTTGAGCTTTATATAACGGAGGGACACGATGATTTCATGTCCTGTTTTACCGAGATACAGGATTCAATGGTGTCTGTTTTGGCGGATCTGAAATATAAAACGGAAGAGAAGATGAATCGTAAATATCCCTATAGCCGTTTTATCGTTGTAGAGAGTCCCTCTTCTTTTGCCTCGTATTATCGGAACGAACGGGGAGGTAGCGAACGGATACAACCGGAAATGGCCTTTCTACCGGAACGAGGTGTAGGATTCTGGGGTATGAATTTTAAGAAAACCTTGGAGGGGTATGCTTGGATGCAAAAAGTGAATAAGACTATGGGGTCGGTATTGAATGGCGAACGCCAGGCGTTCAAACAATTTGTACAGAGTGTATTCATGAGCGAATACGGTAGTTCTACGGAAGGGAACCCCCTTAAAAGACGTTTTATGCTAAACAATACGATGTTTGATTACGCGTTGAATGGGAATCAATATGACATTTCTCCCTTGTTTTCTAATTATGTGACCTATATCTATTCTTCGGAATATCCGATTATGAATATTATATTAAACGGTCTGTTGAAACGGGGAAAAGCACAGGGAATGCTTTACTCGACGTATAGTACTTCCTATAAAAAAGCGATGAATTACCTGAAGGATCATAGCATAAAAGATGCTCTGGAGAATCCCGGAATTACTTCCGATGTTTTGTATCAGGTTGTTAATTTAAAAGCTTTAATATTGCAATTACAGTATTTCGGATTGACGATAGATCAGAAAGAATTTAATGATTTTATCGAGCGGTATTTCGATGAACATAAATACAAACAGGTTGAGTTTGCTTGTTTTAACGAAGACTTTATCGAGTATTTTGGAATTGATTGGTTAAAAGTGTTGCCGGAATGGTATACGGTCAATCGGGTTCCTTCATACATCATCAGGGATTGTTTCATTGAAGCGGTAGAAGGAGATACGAAGGAGCCGGACTATAGCAAGAGACGTTATCGCATTCACGCAAGTATATACAATGATAGCGATGTGGATGGAGTGGTTTCCCTTAATTATTCCTTGTTACCCAAAATGGAAGCTGGAACGGCTGTGATGGCATATACCAACGATGAGATGTATAACCGGAATCAAAATGTTTTGGTAGAAGCAGGGAAAGCTAAAGAAATTATGATCTTGTGTAAAGGGCAATTGGCACAGGTTTCATTGAATACGAATATTTCCGGAAATCTCCCTTCTATTATCACCCTTTCTCCCTATGGTTCTGGCAGAGAAACACGAGATACTTCTTCGGGTATAAAGGATATAGATACATCCCGTTTCTTCCCAAAAGAGGGGGAGTTAATCGTGGATAACGAATCGAACAGTTTTCGTGTTTTAAACGCACCTTCCGGCAATCAATTACGCAAATGGTTTAAAACGAACGATACAACAAAATACAAAGATTTTTATAAAGCGACTTTTGCCGAAGAGTGGGCTCTTAGCGTTCATGACGGTTTTTATGGGGGACATGTGCGGAGTGGTTGGAGAAAGGAAGGTGGAAACGGGAGTTCCAAAGTAGAGTGGTCTATATGGATAGAGAAGGCCGGATATTATGAAGTTTTTGCCTATTTACCCAGTATGGTGTCTTTGTTTCAGATGAAGGTATCCAATAATATGGTTATAGGGGTACAGAAACAGACACCGATAAAGCAGTTTTATCTTGTTCGCCATGATGGAAATGAATCGGAAGTCGAGTTGGAAGTTCCTTTGACACAACGGGAATGGTTATCATTGGGACGTTTTTATTATCCTGTTGGAGAAGCTTCTGTCGTGTTGACGGATAAAGAGAGTATTCCGAACCAGATTATATATGCCGATGCGATAAAATGGGTTTATGACGGGGAAAAGTAGACATTGAATACGATTTTGAATAACATTTAATCTATACATCAGATATGAACATTTATAATATAAATACGGTAGCCTGTTATGAGGCAAGAATTCTGAGACGTTCCTGGTTGTTTAGGATGTTGGCCATTCTCTCTCTGGTAGGAATTACTTCTTTTCAGTTATTGGTACAGGGAAATATGGTGCGGTGGACGTCGTGGAATCAGATCGCCTTATCTTCCTATGTCCCCTATATGAATATTTATCTTTTCGGTATTGTATTGTCGATAACCGTTGTCTTCCTGGCGGGCGAACTTTTAAGTAAAACCCGTAAGGTGGATACGATGGAAATTATTCATGCCCGTCCGATGAGTAATGCGGATTATGTTATCGGGAAGGCCTGGGGAACGATTAGAATATTCATGGGATTGGCGATCGTCTCTTTGCTTTTGGGTGTCATGGTGAACCTCTTTTTTAGTGATGCCCCTTTCAATGCTTTTCTGTATCCTTTATATTGGGTGTTGTTTCTGTTTCCTTCACTGGTATTTATTTTAGGATTTACCTTTTTAGTCGTAAGTATTGTACGTAATAAAGCATTGACAATCTTGTTTGTGCTCGGGTTTGTTTTTCTGACCGTATTTTATTTAGGTAATATTCATCGGGGGCTCTACGATTTTTTAGGAACGACAATTCCGAATGCCTATTCCGATATAACGGGTTATCCGGAGTTGGAATTTGTGATTTGGCAACGTTTGACGTGGTTATTCTTGGGAATGGGTTTTATCGGTTATTCGATTGCCTTTTTACAGCGAATTCCGAATCGTCCGGGGCTCAAGATGAAGCAACGTATGATTGCGACATTGTTCGTGTTGTTCGGCGTATGTTGTTGGTTTCTTCTGTTTTCTTCCGGTCGGAAATCTATGCATGACCGGGAGGAGTACCGTATGAGTTATAATCGGTACGAGGCTCAACCTAAGTTGACACAGAAGGCCCAGTTTTTGGTTTATAAACAAAAAGGGGATCGGATGGAAGTGACGACGGAGATTCAATTGGTAAACCCTCATGATCGGGAAGTAAGTATTGTGTTGTTGTATCTGAATCCCGGATTGAAAGTAGATAAGATATTAAAAGAGGGAAAAGAGGTTTCTTTTTCCCGGGATCATCAGGTATTAATCTTGGACGATAAAATAGAAAGCGGAGATAGTGTGAGATATGTTATGGATTACGGGGGGCGGATAGACGAGTCTATTTGCTATGTGGACCTATCTGACAATCAGGTATTCGATAGTAGAACCATCGGTTCTTCTCTTTTTCGTTCCGGGAAAAGGTATGCCATGCTCGGATCGGATTACACGCTTCTGACACCGGAATGCTTGTGGTATCCGGTAAGTATTCCTCCTGTGAATCTGACGAATAGGTATGATATTCAGAAAGATTTTACCTCTTATATTTTGAAAGTTGTCGGGACGGAGGAAAAAACGGTATTGTCCCAGGGTAACCCGATGCAATCCGGCGATACACTTGTTTTTCGGAATGAGTATCCTTTACCGGGGTTATCCCTGTGTATCGGTTCGTATGAAAAATATTCGCTACTAGTGGATTCGGTCTCTTTTGAGCTTTACGTGACGGAAGGACATGATGATTTTATGGCTTATATAAGCCATGTACAGGATTCGATGAAATCGATATTATCCGATATGAAAATTAAAACAGAAGATTTAAAGGGCCGTAGGTATCCCTATAATCGTTTTGTAGTCATAGAAGCTCCGGCCTCTTTCGCTTCTTATTATCGGGATGAAAGAGGGGGAAGTGAACAAGTTCAACCGGAGATGGTTTTTTTGCCGGAACGGGGTGTCGGATTCTGGAGTATGAATTTTAAAGGAACCAGTAAATCTTATGCTAATAACGTACGGACGATAAAAGGGATGGTACTGGATTGGGTTGCCATGGAACGCTTATGGGTTGAACAGTTTATTCGAAATACGTTTATGGGTGAATACGGATGGTTTGGAGAAGGTAATCCTTTAATGAGGCGTCTCCCCCAGAAAGGAGGAGTAAGAGGTTATAAGTTAAACGGTAATCCGTTTGATATTTCTCCTATGTTTTTTAGTTACTCGGGTTATTTATACTCCTCTGATTATCCGGTGATGAATTTAATACTGAATGGTTTGATGAAACCGGAATCGAAGCAGACGCAATTTACCCCGGTATATAGCAGTTCGTATTGGAAAGCTATTCGTTATCTTGAAAATCATAGCGTGAAAGAGGCTCTTGAGGATCTGGAGATCTCTTCGGACGTGTTGCGTCAGGTTTTAAGTATGAAAACGACAGTTTTACAAAAACAATACTTAGGTATGGCCGTGTCTTCTGCCGATTTGATGCAGTTTATCAATGGGTATATGGAACGACATAAATATCGGCAAATGGATTTTTCCGACTTTAACCGGGAATTTGTAAAACATTTTAAGGTAGATTGGCTGGAAATATTACCTGAATGGTATACGACGGATCGGATCCCTGCGTTTTTGATTCAGGATTGTCTTATTGAAGAGATCGAAACAAAAGATAAGGATCCTCGCCATAAGCGTTATCGTATTCGGGCAAGTGTTTATAACGTTAGTGATGTGGACGGAGTCGTTACCCTTAATTGTGCCGTTATGCCCTCTCAATTGAAAAACGTGGGAGGAATGGCTGTAATGAGTCCCGATCAAACGAATGACAACAATAAGAGTAAAAATATATTAGTTAAATCCAAGGAGGCTAAAGAGATTGTTCTCGTGTGTGAAGGAAATCTCATGTCGGCCTCGTTGAATACGAATATTTCCAGAAATATTCCAGCTATAATAACTATTCCTCGGAATTATCGGCAAAAAACGAAAGAATCATCCGAGGAGGAAAAAAGGATAGATGTTTCCAGCTTTATGCCGGAGACGGGAGAATTGATTGTAGATAATGATTCGAAAGGATTCCGGATACTGGAGTCTTCTTCCGATAATTCAATACGTAAATGGTTTAAAGAAACCGATACCTCTGAAATCAGATATAATAATTATACGGCTACCAATAAATGGATGCTTATCACTCATTCGGATCTATACGGGGGATATGTACGTAGCGGTTGGATAAAGAAGAGCGGGGATGGGAATGGTAAGGCTGAATGGTCGACCCGGGTGGAGAAAGCCGGGTATTATGAAGTATTTGCCTATATTCCTGATAATATGCCGTTGATCCAGCAGCAATACAAAGGGGATGGTGCTGTTTTTATAGCTGTTTCCATGTCTACAGGAACGGGAAAGGCAGAACCCGTAAAGCAATATTATACTGTCCGTCACGATGACAAAGAGTCCGAAGTCGAAATGGAGATACCTTATGCCGGGAGGGGATGGTTATCCCTGGGACGGTTCTATTTTCCTTCCGGGGAATCCTCTATTGTGCTTAATGATAAGGGGAGTACGGACAATCAGGTAATATACGCCGATGCGGTAAAATGGGTTTGGGATGAGGGGAAAGGGGATAAAGTAATTGAGTGATATAATGATTTTATTGCAATGACTTAATCTCAGAATCTCTCAATCACCGAATTCATATATGTTTTTTGAATTGAAAACCGGAAACTATACCTCCGTTTTTTCTCTTCCCGTGAAAAAGCGTATCTTTGCGGAAAAGAGAGGTTATGACAGATAAGAGCGTAATATGTGCTATCGCAACGGCTCCGGGAACAGGTGCCATTGCGGTTTTACGAGTATCGGGAGAGGGGTGTATCGCTTTATGCGATCGCTTGTTTCAGTCTCCTTCCGGAAAAAAATTAACGGAGGTCCGGCCTAATACCGTGCACTTCGGGCGTATCGTGGAGGGAGAGGAGTTGGTGGATGAGGTGCTGCTCTCTGTTTTTCATGCTCCTCACTCGTTTACCGGTGAAGATTCGATAGAGATATCCTGTCACGGCTCCGTGTATATTCAACAGCGAATATTACAGTTGCTTGTTTCCCGTGGAGCTCGTTTGGCTCATCCCGGTGAATTTACGCGGAGGGCTTTCCTGAATGGAAAAATGGATTTGTCACAGGCTGAGGCCGTGGCCGATCTGATTGCCTCCTCTTCGGCTGCTGCTCATAAAATGGCATTGAATCAGATGCGGGGCGGGTTTTCAAAGGAGTTGATAAAATTACGCGCAGAACTGCTCCATATCACTTCTCTTTTAGAGTTAGAGCTTGATTTCTCGGAAGAAGATGTTGAGTTTGCTAACCGCACGGAACTTCGTGTTATTGCCGTAAAAATCCGGGATATGATTTCCGGGTTGTGTAACTCCTTTTCACTCGGTAATGTCATTAAAAACGGACTTCCCGTGGCGATTGTGGGAAACACCAATGTTGGGAAAAGTACCCTATTGAATGCCTTATTGAAGGAGGATCGGGCTATCGTTTCGGATATAGAAGGTACGACCCGCGACGTAATAGAAGATACAATCAGCTTGAACGGAATCCTGTTCCGATTTATCGACACGGCAGGGATACGTTGTACTTTCGATACGGTTGAAAACCTTGGTATAGAGCGTACTTTTGCTAAAATTTCCCAGGCGAAAGTCGTTTTACTTTTGCAAGATGTAAACCGGAGTAGCGATCAGTTTATTCCTTATTACCGACAGGTAAAAGGACGCTTGTCTCCTGACGCTAAATTGCTGATCTTATTGAATAAAGTGGATCAGACGGAGGTGTTGGATGCCATTAAGGAAGAGATCGAAATTCAGATTTCCGGAGAACCGATTCTTCCTGTTTCAGCCAAGACGGGTTATAATATGGAGGCTCTTGTTCGGTGGTTAACCTCCTCCGTTAATACGGAAGCTCTTTCTGCGGGTAATGTTATTGTCAGCAATGTCCGTCATTACGAGGCTCTTTCACATGCCCTCGAGGCTATCCGTCGTGTTATCACTGCTCTGGACTCCTCTCTCAGCGGTGAATTTGTTTCCCAAGACATCCGGGAATGCCTCCACTACCTCGGTGAAATCACCGGTGAAATCACTACCGATGAGGTTTTGGGTAATATCTTTAAAAATTTCTGCATCGGTAAATGATGGTTTAGAAACAGCTGTAACCAACTATAATTATTTAGAATAAAGTCTCTGTATTTCAGTAACTTTTGTATTTTAATACTTTCCAGTCCGTATTTGGAAGTAACGGTTTTTATCCATATTTTTCCATCATATTTCTACCGCGACACAAATTTACGGTTAGCCCGAATGTCACAGTGACGCATTAGTTGACTAAGCCCAACTCGCCAATGAGTTCTACCTCCTTCAACCAGTCAAAATCAGCATATACATACAGTTTTTTCATCGCCTACTCCTTTTTTGAGGTACGTTCTCTTATCTTCAAATTCAAATCCTGCAAGGCTTTTCCCAATTTGTCTTCTTTGATACCGCATTTTGGAATATAGTAGCAATTATAGTTCCATCGTATGCTGATGCAAAAGAGAATGGCTAAAGAATTAATGGATCAGAGATAGAAATAGATTTTTAATGAAATACTTGTTTAATAATGGCGTTTTCCAAATGGCTATAATATGTGGACTTTCTGTAAATGAAAACCTTGCTAAAAAGGCTAATGAGTTAAAAGAGGATATAATCAAAAAAGAGATTCTTCCGGTACTCAGTAAGACCATTGAGCCTGCTTTGTTGCCAGTAAAGCGTGAATTGGTTTTAGTCGTGGCCTATTTCTCTCTTTTTGCTTTTTATAACGTTTTGTTTTCTATCTTTGTATCAATAATGTTTAATAATTTATGATAGATATAATTGATCATTTGGAGGGTATTGTGATTGCTGCAACCATATTGGCGGCTGTCATTATGTTTATTTTTAAATTTTTTGATATACGAAATAATAGAGAGAAGGAGAAAGAATATAAAGACGAATTTAACGCTACCGTATCTCAATTGTCTTCAAATAATTTATCTTCTCAATTATCGGCTGCTATTCTTTTACGGCGGTTTCTTAATGTTAAAACAAAAAATTCATCCTATTTCCATGAAGAAGTAATCAACGTGATATCTGCCTTATTAAGGACATTGCCATCTGGTATTTTGCAGAAAACGTTAGGGGATGGTTTAGCTTACGCGAAGGATCTGAGTAAAATCGATTTGCAAAAAACGAATATGCAAGATTTATACTTGGGTAATAAGGAATTCCGGATCGTTCTGAACAGGACCGATATGTATTTAGCCGATTTATCATTTTCATTATTAGAGAATATAGATGGTGAAGAAGCAGTCTTTTACAATGCTATTTTATCCGGTTGTCGGATAAAAGAATCGAATTTTACAAAAGCGAATTTTCGCGGGGCGGATTTGACGAATGCTTTTTTTAAGAATGTGATTCTGTATCAGGCGGATTTCAATGAGGCTGTAAATATTCCTGATGAGATCAGGCAATTCCTTGTTGATGGAATATATTCTGATTCGAAACCATTCGTGATGAAGGCGGCAGACTCTTCCAAAAGTGTGTTTTTTAGTGTACCAAGTTCTTTAAGCAATGAAGATGCAATACTTATCAAAGAATACGAGAAACTTCTTAAGAGTAAGGGGGTAGAGGTTTTTCCTTATGAAAAAGGAGAATATTCCAAATTCGGTCAATTCAATAAAGTCCGTCAATCTGTTCAGAAGTCATCAGCAATGATTGTATTCGGATTAAAACAGATTAATGTAATGGAAGCATTGTATCGACCTGGTCTGAAAGATTGTGAATTATGGAAAAACAAATGGTTACCGACTCCTTGGAATGATATAGAAATTGGAATGGGACTTATGAAAGGAATCCCTATTTTACTCGTAAAAGACGACGATATAAATACTGGTGCTTTTGACACTAATCTTAGCGAATGTTTTGTGGCAACCATTTCTTCCAAAATAGATTGCAGGGAAATAGATCAAAATACTCAATTTATCTATTGGCTCAGTAAATTTTAGTTTATCGAATGATAAAATACGCGAATTGGAATCCATGGCACGGTTGTGCGAAGATCAGTCCCGGATGTAAGTATTGTTACGTTTATCGCCAGGACGAAATGTACGGGACTGAAGTAGATAGTAGTAAGGTACATAAAAATACTGATTTCAATCTGCCGTTAAAATGTAAACGGGATAAAAGCTATAAGATAACTCCGGGGACAGTTGTTTTTACCTGTTTTACTTCTGACTTTTTTCTTGAAGATGCTGACGAGTGGCGTGCGGAGGCATGGGCAATGATTCGGGAGCGTTCCGATTTGGTTTTCTTTTTCTTTACCAAGCGTATCGATCGATTTTCCGCGTGTATACCTGAGGATTGGGGGGACGGATATGACAATGTGATCGTGGGATGCACCGTTGAAAATCAGGCCATGGCAGATTATCGTCTACCGATATTTAAGGCTCTTTCCATAAAACATAAGGCGATTATTGTTGCGCCTTTGTTGGAACGAATAGAACTGTCGTCGTATCTTGATAATACTGTCGAGGAGGTTTCTGTTAGCGGAGAATCGGGAGTTCAAGCTCGTGTATGCGATTATGACTGGATATTGGATTTACGCGAGCAATGTATGAATAAAGATGTGCCTTTTCGGTTTCATCAAACCGGGGCAAAATTGCTTAAAGATGGAAAACTCTATCGTATAAAACGTGGATACCAGATTGCCCAAGCCTATAAGGCAAATATAAATTATAGAATCGGTAAGGATTATAAACCGATATTATAAAGTTTTGTTGCAATTATTCTTTCCAGTATAGTTTGTGGAGAGAATAGTTTCTATGTATTATTGGTTTCGTCAATTCTAAATTGACTACTTTATTTATACTTCTGGTTTCATAATTGTTTTTCAGGTCTTGATATTGCAGGGGGGATGTTGGGACGATTCTTCGATTTTGATACTGAAATTTATCATTTGCATTCAATCCCGATCATAAAACCCGTTTTTAACATATGGATATTGTACATTTGCGATGTTTACTAAATTACAAAAGGGCAAATAATTGAATGAGTGATACTTTCCATATATATACCGATATTTCATCTCTTCCAGCGAATGAACATGAGACGTATTTGAAGGAGGGGTTTAATGGAATATGTACGGCGGGTACGGCTGTCATAGAGGTTTTCTCTGTTCGTCGGCACATATCCAAAGACGATCTTGTAATCGTTTTGCCTTTGCAATTGGTATCGATTCACGAGGTTAGCGATGACTTTTCCATGACTTTTTTTAAAGTCGATAAAGTTATGTTTTTGGATATTATGAGTGGTTTGGGTAAGATAACCCCGGATTTTTTCTTCTATATGCGGAAGAATTTCCTGTATCGTTTAAGCGGGAGAGAGGCTCATAGGTTTCTTGGTTTCTGCCGCGTACTTGATTTCAGGGGGAATCATGACGATCCTATTTTTTGCCGGGAAACGATTCTACATTTACTACGGATTTATTATTGGGATTTTTATGTCTATTTTCAAAAGAAAACAAGTAATAAAAAGAATCCTTCATTGAACTCTAATAAAGAGAGCATTGCTTTTAAATTTGCCATGTTGGTTTCCGAACATTATAACATGCACCGGGAGATTACTTTTTATGCCGATAAGTTGTGCATATCTCCCGTGTATCTGGCCAAAGTTGTTCAGGAGATGAACGGTCAGTCTCCTTATAAAGTGATTGCGGATCATGTTGTCGTTGAAATAAAGATGTTACTTAGGAATCCAGATCTCAATATAAAAGATGTGGTCGGAAAGACCGGGTTTTCCAATCAGTCTTCGTTAAGTCGTTTTTTTCGCCAGTATACGGGTATGTCCCCGTCGGAATATCGACGTACTATCCATGTTATACGATAAATCTGAAATAGACACATGATATAGCATAAAAAGATATAACATGAAACAAAATGAAATGACTTCCTCCGAAAACGACGAAAAGTCTTTTGAAATAGAGTTCTCCGAATTACTAACAGAACAAATTTTGTTTCCGGAGAGTGTGTATGCTCGCTTACCGATAGGGGTCGAAATCTATGATGCGAAGGGTATTTTACGCGGTATAAATCATCGGGCACAACGTATGTACGGTATCGAGGACCAGTGTACGGTAATAGGCAAAGTTAATCTTTTCAATAGTCCTTATGTCGACGAGCAACTTAAAGCGAAGATACGGTCGGGAGAAGATATTGTTCTGGAGTTTGAGTATGATTTCGACCGGGTGAACAGGGAGTATTTTTCGACTTGTAATAAAAATACGATTATTTATGAAGTTAAGGTCGTTGCCATACGGAATAAAAAAGGAACTATTCTCGGGCATATGTTGCTCACCAATGATGTAACGGCAACGAAGGAGGCTGAGTTTCGTACCGAGGAAAGTAAGAAAAACTTGGAAATGGCTATGGATGCGGCTCATATGTCTTCCTGGTTATACGACGTACAGAGAGAAGTTTTTAGTCCCTTGCATGGAGATACTATCGTTAAGGATGCCATGTCTTTGGACGAGTTACAAAAGATACTGCATCCGCAGGATCGTACACCGTTGGAGCAACTTTTTCGGCAACTGATAAACCGGGAGATTTTATATGGACAGATAACCTTGCGTTTCTATAACGAACAAAAGCATCAGTATTGCCATTACGAGAGCCGGATGCGTCTCTCTTCCGAACTTCGGGGAAAATTACTTATTGTGGGAACACAACTCGATGTAACGGAAAAAATACAAATGGCAAAACGGACGGAAGACCTGATTGCAAAGCGGGAATTAGCCATGAAGGTTAGTAATATTGTTCACTGGGATTTCGATGTACGGATTCAGAAATTCGAATCTTATAACGATCCGGTTAACGATTATGCTTCCGATAAGTTACTGACCATTGAAGAGTATCTGAGTGTTATTCATCCTGAAGATCAGTCTTTGGCCCATGATGCTATACAATCCATGTCTATGGGTAAAGAGCTTAACATCAATTTTACCTGTCGTATGCAAACGAAACATGATGATTCATGGCAATATTGCAACGTTATAGGGGTGCCTTTCGAACATGGCGAAAGCGGTGAGGTCATCCGGTTTACCGGGTTCCGACAAAATATCTCAAAACTTCACCATTTGAACGAAGAGCTTAAAGAGCGGAATTATAAAATGGAGCTGACGTTTAAAACAGTCGGAATGTCTTACTGGGATTTTGATGTGGAGAGTAAACAATACCGAGCGTTTAATGATCCGGTCAATGATTTTCACCCGGAGAAGGTGATTTTACCTGAAGATTATATGAATGCCGCTCATCCGGATGATACGGACCGTGTTCGAAAGAATATTGAGAGTATGCTTCTGCGAACCGATAAAGAATTCAATTTCCAGTATCGTTCCAGAACCAAGTGGGATCAGGACTGGCAGACCCTTATCATTACCGGTATTCCTGTCGAAAAGAATAAAAAAGGGTATGTTACCCGTTATACCGGTATCGCATTCAATAATACAAAATGGGAAAAAATGACTCAGGAATTAGTGGAGATGAAAGAAAAAGCAGAGCTTTCTGATCGGCTTAAGTCAGCTTTCTTGGCTAATATGAGTCACGAAATACGTACTCCGTTGAATGCTATTGTCGGATTCTCCGAATTGATGGTGAGTTGTGACGATCCGGCTGAAAAAGAGGAGTATATGAGCATTATTGAGTCTAATAATGAGTTGTTATTGCGGTTGATTAACGACATTCTTGATCTTTCGAAGATCGAGTCCGGCATTCTCGAGCGTAAAAGGGAGAAATTCGATTTGGCCAAGGTATGCAATGAATTGTATCTGATGATCCAGTCGAAGATTACCAATCCGGATGTCGAATTCCGGGTGGATAAAGGACCTGATTGTCGAGTTTTTCTGGATCGGAACCGTTTGAAACAAGTTTGGATGAATTACCTGACCAATGCTGTAAAATGCACCAGATCAGGATATATAAAGATGGGATATTCCGTCGAAAGGGGAGGTATTCGTATATATGTTGAAGATACGGGTGCAGGTATTTCGAAAGAGTTGCAAGACCGGGTGTTTTGCCGTTTTCAGAAGCTCAATGAGTTCGCTCAGGGGACGGGGTTAGGATTGGCTATATCCCGTGCCATTGTCGAGGCTGCGGGTGGGGAAGTGGGATTTACTTCCGAGTATGGTGTGGGATCGACTTTCTGGGCTTGGTTACCATGCGAAATAGATATGTGGGAAGATACCGGTTCGACCGATCAACAGCTTTTAGGACAACAATCCATTCTTAACGGTGACAATGAGAAAGAGTTGAAAATCTTGGTTGCTGAAGACAATGACGGTAACTATTTGTTGGTAGAACGTATTCTTAAAGATTATACTCTTACTCGGGTACTAAATGGTGTAGATGCCGTTAGGAAAATCATTGATGAAAAGTTTGATCTTGTTTTTATGGATTTAAAGATGCCGATCATGGGAGGTTTAGAAGCGACCCGTAAAATCCGTGAATTCAATACCGAAATACCGATCGTGGCCCTTACGGCTAACGCTTTTGATTCCGATCGTGTTAGTGCTATTGAGGCGGGGTGTAGTGCTTTTCTTGCAAAACCAGTGAAAAAGAATCAGTTACTTGAATTATTTTCGAAAAAATGGTAGGTGGTGGTGTATATGTTAACACGTACGGATTGGATTGTTATGGGGAAAAAGCTGAAAAATAATAACAATTTGTAATTATTTTTTTTTAAAGGCTTATTCGTGTATTGTAAGTAGGGTTATTCGTGAATGACCCTACTTTTTATATTGTATCTTTTTGAATATTTATAATATATATTTATTTTTGATTTTTCCATTCAGAATAAAAATTTTTTAAGGAAAGAAAAACAAAAAATGTCAACTCAAAGGTTGTTAGTATGTCAAATGTAAATTCATGTTATAATTACTTGGATGATTAACGATTATTCGGACGATAAGGAACTGCAAATTTTTTTAAAACGGGGTAAGATATCTGCCTTTGTGTATATCTATACCACGTATTACGATTCGTTATTAAATTATGCCGATCGTTTGTTGAATGATATGGAAACAGCCCGGGATGTTGTCCAGCAAGTATATTATAAGATCTGGGAGGGACGGAAATCTTTGGCCATCACTCTTTCCGTTAAGGCTTATCTTTTTAAATCGGTTTATTACGGCAGTCTGAATACGTTGGCTCATGAGAAAAATGTCAGGAAATACGAGCGGGAGCGATTGGCCGATTTCTATTTTTCCACCATTATACAATCACCGGAGGCGGAGATGAAATTGTGGCAGTCAGACATTGATCGGGCTCTACAAGAGGCGATGGACTCTTTACCGGAAAGATGTCGGGAAGTATTTTTGCTGAGTAAGGTGGAAGGGCTAAAAAACAGGGAGATCGCCGAGCGATTAAATATTTCCGAGAAGACAGTAGAACGTCATATGTCGATTGCGTTAAGTAAGTTAAGAGAGGAGTTGGATTGGTTACTGCAGTTGATTTTATTTTTTTCTTTTTCTCATTGGGGGTAAAATCATTTTTAACTGTCTTTAGAAGATAAAGACAGAAAGGATGGAATTCAAAAATTTTGATGTCGATAGGTTGTTAGTCCGTGTTTTAACAAATCGAGCGGGCCAGGAGGAGATTATTTATTTTTTTCGATGGATAAACGAGGGAAAAAACCGGGAGTATTTCGAAAAATTCAAGAAAGTATGGCATATGACTTCAGGTATGCATGCTGACCGGGAGTTGTTAGAGGCTGGATTAGAGGATTATTGTCGTTTTATGGAAAAATCTTTGCGACGGGAACGCCAAGTGAAACGGGTGTTGTGGCAGATGGCAGCGGTGGTCGTATTCGGGTTGATCGGTATCGCTTCTGTCATTTGGTCTCATCAAGGTACTGCACCGAGGGAAAATATAAAGGTATGCCGGGAAAAAGCGGTTACCCTAACCCTATCCGACGGAAGAGAGGTCGACATGACGCAGGACTCTTTACTTTTATCGAAAGAAGTGAGAGAAGTTGTTCGGTTTCGTGAAATAAATCAACGAAAAATAGTGTATGAAATGCAAGACACTTCGGTGTTAACCGATCAGTCTGAATTGATCTATAATGAAATCGTAGTGCATGCGGGAGAACGTTTTTTCGTGCAACTATCGGACGGAACAAAAGTATGGATCAATTCGGAAAGTTCATTGCGCTATCCGGTTTGTTTCGGTAAAGCGGGCCGGGAGGTTGAGGTTCGGGGAAATCTCTATTTTGAGGTAGCAAAGGATTCTGCCCGTCCCTTTATTGTTGTTGCCCAAGAGATAAAGACCGAAGTATTGGGAACCTCTTTTGAAGTCAATACCTATGGAGACAAGGGCGAGGTGAGCACGACTCTTGTAGAAGGGAGAGTGAGAGTATATGCGGGTAATCATATTGAAATAATTCACCCCGATCAAAAGTTCCTTTTTCATACGAATAGCGGAGAATTTGAAATAAAGAAGGTGGATGCTACCAATAAGGTAAGATGGAAGGACGGCATTTTGGTTATCGATAACGAATCGTTTGACGATCTTGTTTGGAAATTGGAACGTTGGTATGGTGTTGCTATTCTAAATGAGACGGGGGTTGTTTTTACTCAATCGTTTAGTGGAGAATTTGATAGGGAGAATATTCAACATGCTATTGAGACTATTTGTGAAAATTTGAATATTTCTTATTCCATGGAAGAAGGTAGAATTTTATTGAAAAGATAACAAAAGGAGTACCTCCTCGTGCGACCAACACTTTTAGATACTCCCGGCGTTAAGCTTGTTTTTATTATAAACTTAACTTTACAAAATTATGAAAAAAAAGCGGTATTCTCTGTCCGCGTCGGTAAAAAATGCCTGTTGGGTATTTTTACTGACCTTTTTATGGACAAATTTATTGTGTTTTTCGGCGAAAAGTAATCCGATCGAACCTCAACGTGTGACGTTGGATTTGAAAGATGTTTCTCTTTCCGTGTTATTTCAGGAAATAAAGAAACAAACTTCCTACAAATTTTTCTATAACGATGAACAGGAGAAGATTTTGGGAAAGATTTCTGTCTCGGTAACGAATGAGACGGTGGAAAAGGTATTGGACAAGGTATTTGCGGGAACGGAATATACCTATAAGATTTCGGGAGAACAGGTGGTTGTTGTCAGTCGGAAGACCGAGAAAGCGGATGCTGGAAAAGAGAAGAAAATCCGGATACAAGGAAAGGTAACGGACGAAAAGAAAAATCCAATTCCCGGTGTAACGGTCATGTTGAAAGGGACGACGTTGGGAACGGCAACAACTAAGGAGGGGAATTATGTGTTGACCTTATCTTATATGGAAAAGTTTTCATTGCTTTTTTCCTTTATCGGAATGGAAACCCAAGAAATCAAATATACAGGAAAAGATACGATTAACGTGACCATGAAGGAAGATAAAATGGAATTGGAGGATGTTATCGTGACGGGGTATGCAAATGTGAAAAAATCCAGTTTTACCGGATCGGTTACCCAGGTGAAGAAAGAGGATCTTATGAAAGTGGGGACTAGCAACGTGGTTGACTTACTTCAGGTATTTGATCCCTCTTTGCGTGTTGTAAAAAATAACGAGATGGGATCAGATCCGAATACGCTTCCTGAGTTTTATGTTCGTGGTCGTTCCGGAATTTCTCAGGTAAAGGAATTGGATAAATTGCAGTCCGGTGATATTTCCGAGTTCGCTTTGTCCAATAACCCGAATTTGCCGATCTTTATTCTGGATGGATTTGAAGTAAATGTTGAAAAGGTGTATGACCTTGATTTAAACCGGATAAAAGATATTACTATATTAAAAGATGCTGCCGCTACAGCTATTTACGGTTCTCGTGCGGCAAATGGTGTAATCGTGATCGAGACGGTTGCGCCCTCTCCAGGTGAACTTCGTGTAAGTTATAGTGGTAATTTGGATGTTACTACTCCGGATTTAAGTAGCTATAATTTGATGCATGCGGAAGAAAAATTGGCTGCAGAGTGGGCTGCCGGACTATTTAAGCCAAGGCTGCAAGGATTAGGAGCCGGGTCGGATGAGCAGGAGTTAAATGCTTTGATGGGACATTATATCGAAAAAAGGAATCGTATCCTCCGGGGAATTGACAATTATTGGTTGTCTCAACCTTTGACGACCGAATTGAATCATAAACACAGTATATATGTCGAAGGGGGAACCGAGAGTATTCGTTTCGGGATCGAATTACGCTATGATAATCAGAACGGAGTCATGAAGAAGTCTTATCGGGATCGTGTCGGAGCCGGGTTGACGGTGGATTATCGTTATAAAGGATTACAGATACGGAATCAAATCTCTTATGACGTGATGAAGGCAAAAGATTCTCCTTACGGTAGTTTTAGAGATTATACGAGCAAACAGCCTTATGATTTGTGGGCGGATGAAGAGACCGGAGAGATGCTCGAGCAGACGACTCAATGGGGAAATTACGGCGGTAGTTCTAAAAATCCTTTATATGAAGCTATGTTGGGTAATTTTAGTAAGAATGATTATAAAGAGTGGACTAATAATCTTTCCTTAAATTGGTATGTCAATGATTATTTATTGATCAAAGGGCAATTGGCTATTACCACGAAAGAAGCTAATACATCCGCATTCACGGATCCTCTTTCCGGGACTTACGGCCGGGATGATCTTTTTAAGAAAGGAGATTTATACCTTACTGAGACCAGGACAAATACCTTAAATCTTAATTTGTTCGGTGCTTATAATCGTATGATCGGGAAACACAATATAAACTACAGTATGGGTATCAATATCAGGACAACCGATCAGACGTATTCAAGATCTCATTACCGGGGTTTTCCGGACGCCCAAAGACATCAACCCGCTTACGCTTATGAGATCGTGACCAAACCTAATTTTACAGATAACGAAACACGTTTATTAGGAGGATTCGTTACATTTAATTACAGTTACAATAGTATCTATCTTTTGGATGCCTCTTATCGTTTCGATGGTTCTTCCGAATTCGGAGCAGATCGGAAATGGGCTCCTTTCTGGTCGGCAGGAGCTGGAATCAACTTGCATAATTATGATTTTATGGAGCGTTTCGGTTTTATAACCTTGTTTAAAATAAAAGGAAACGTGGGAGAAACCGGTAAGGCTAATTTCCAACCATATATGGCGAAAAATGTGTATGAAGTATTGCTGGATGACTGGTATCCGACAGGAATAGGGGCATCTCCCATTGCCATGGGAAATAAGGACTTGACTTGGGAAAAAACTCTCGCGTGGAGTATTGGTGCGGAATTGGGTGTATGGAAAGACCGGATTCTTTTTAATATTGATTTTTACAATAAAACGACTAAGGATGGAATTACCGAAGTTTCACTTCCTTCTTCTTCCGGATTCTCGACTTACATGGATAATATGGGCGAGATTCAAAACAAGGGGGTGGATCTTACCTTGAATATGCATGCTTTCAGCTCAAAAGATTGGGACGTAAATCTCTTTGCAAACTTATCTCATAACAAGAATAAGATTACTAAAATATCCGATTACCTGAAACAGTATAATGAACGGGTGAACGATTATTATAATGAATATAATCAGGATAGTTATACGGGGCCGTGGGTGCTGATTACCCAGTCCAATAATAAAGAGTACGCTAAACCTCTTTTAAAGTATGAAGAAGGAGCATCCTTAACGGCCATTTACGGTATGAAGTCGTTGGGTATCAACCCGGCAAACGGTAAAGAAGTTTATCAGAAGCGGGATGGAACAATTACTTATGACTGGAATCCGAACGAGCAACAAGTGATTGGAGACGAAGAACCCGACGCTCATGGGGCGTTCGGTATAAACGTGCGTTTCCGTCGTTTTACGTTGTATACTACATTCCTGTATGAATGGGGTGGGGATAAATATAACCAAACCTTGGTCGATAACGTGGAAAACGTGAATTTGAATGACTATAATGCGGATCGACGCGTATGGACGGATAGGTGGCAAGAGATAGGTGATGTTACTCCATTGAAATCTATTCAGGATCGGTATTATGTTACGCGGGCGACCTCTCGTTTTGTACAAAAGAATAATTACGTGACTTTCAACTCGTTGTCGGTCGGATATGATTTTAATCCTACCTTAATCGGTAAAATAGGTCTTAGTATGCTGAGGTTGCAGTTTAACATGAAGGATATAAAGACTTTCTCTACCATAAAACAAGAGATGGGATTGTCCTATCCTTTTGCACGTACGTTTACGTTCACGTTAAATGCCAGTTTTTAATGCTAACAAAAAGAGATTATGAAAAAAATATGGATTTATATATTGTTACTGGGATTATTACCTTCCTGTAACGATTTTTTGGATGTGACATCCGATACGGAACTTGTCGAAGAGGACTTGTATGCGGATTACACGGGGATACGAATGGTTGTAAATGGAGTTTACAAATCGTTGTCTTCAACTGATTTATACGGTAAGAATTTAACATGGGGATTTGCCAGTGCTATTGGACATAATTATGAAACCAGCAGTACTTCTTATCTACCGAATGATTTGTATTATGCCGCTCAGTTTGATTGGGAAAATGCAGAAAATGTTACGGATGCTATTTGGAGTAAGGCTTATAAGACGATCGCTTCCTGTAATGATATCATTCAACATGTAGAGGCAAAAGATACCACTTTTTTTGAACTCGGGTCCGTTGAAAAAAATATGATATTGGGTGAAATGTACGGGGTGCGTGCTATGTTGCATTTCGATCTTTTTCGTCTTTTTGCTCCGGCTCCCGTCGCTAATTACAGCGGAACCACTATTCCTTATGTGACCCAATATCCGGATCATCAACCGGTACACAAAAATGCGAAAGAGGTAATGACTTTGATTATCGAAGATATGGAAAAGGCCAGAACCTTGTTGACAGAAGTGGATACCGTTTTCTGTGTTTCCTGGTGTAAATCTACTTCTGCCCGGTTGCGTTATTCGAACTCTTGGTCATCCGCTCCGCCTAATGACTTTTTCAGTTATCGCGGTCATCGGATGAATTATTGGGGAGCAACAGCTTTACTGGCACGCATGTATCTATACCTGGGAGATGAGGAGAATGCTTATAAAAATGCCTGGATTTGCTATCGTTTTCATCAACGGAACTGGTTTCAATGGACTTCTTCCTCCTATCTGGGGCAGATTACGGATAAAGATTATATTTATCCGAAAAAACCGGATGAGATTTTCATGGCTTTTTCCAATAATAATAACTATGATAATTGGGAAAGTACGATCGGAACGAGCAATTATGCTTTCCGAATGAAAAATATGAATGAGCTATTCGAAGGAGATGCGGATGATTATCGGTTGGTCGGATATTACAATCGGTATGGTTATCAAAGATATCTCACTTGGATCAGACCTGCCGGAACTTCTTACACGGCTACCTCTACTGCTGCCAATCAGGGGCCTTATCTTCCGATTATCAGTTTCCCGGAGATGTATCATATTTTAATCGAGTGTATGATAAATAAAGGACAGATAAAAGAAGCCGTCGACTTGTTCAATACCCTCAGACAGAAGAGAGGGGCCAAAACCAATATTCTGGAGACGATTCAGGCTGACGAATTAAAGGAGAAGTTGGTGATAGATATCATTCGGGAGACATTGACTATGGGACAAACTTTCTATATGTTTAAACGGTTGAACCGGGATATATTTAACGGGGCAACGAATATAAAGATGAATCCGGAAAGTTGGATTATTCCGTTACCGCAAAGTGAAACAAATTATCAATTCTAATGCAGAAAATTATGAAAAAGATATATACGTTATTGTTTGTAGCTGGTTTTTGGGGGATGATGCTCTCTTGTGACAGGGATGACATTATGTTATACACTGCCGGCGATTATATCCAATTTGTCAAGAATCTTGTCGATTCTTCGACTTGCTCTTTTCTGGCTTATCCGGACGATAATCAATTACTCTTTCCTGTCGTGGTAGAGGTCGTTGGAAAGCCGTCGACAGAAGATCGGAATTATAAGATTGTGGTTGCCGATGAGTATACGAATGCGACAACGGCCAATTATGATCTTCCTGCCAGTTTTGTTATGAAAGCCGGAAAGGTAATCGATACCTGTTGGGTTACGTTTAAGAAAACAGATGAGATTGCAACCAGAGCTTTGAGGTTGTCTTTAAAATTGGAGGTAACTCCTGATTTTAGGTTAGGACAAACGGATCGTTTGGGAAATATTATTTATGTTTCCAATATGATTGCCAAACCGGATTGGTGGAATTCTACCGTAACGAATAGCTATCTCGGAGAGTATTCTGATAAAAAGTACCGTTTATTCATTCAGGAAACCGGTATGGCAGATATCGATTCCGACAATACGGACGAGTTACGTTATTACACGATTATATTTAAAAATTATTTATTGAAAGAAAAGGATAAAGGGACTCCGGTTAAGGAAGAGAATGGAATGGAGATGACGGTTGAATTGATAGGTGGATAATTTTAAAGATTTGGATTATGAAAATAAAAATAGCAATTATAACGTTATGGGCATCTTTATTAGTTGCCTGTTATGAGGATAAGGGAAATTATGATCTTGTGGATTATAATAAAATCACGATTACCACGAATAATGCGGAAACGAAAACAACGGTTAACCTGGGAGAGACAGTAAAGATAACCCCTAAAATAACTTGGAAATATCCGGATCGGGACACGACCACGAATGCTTTTGAATTTGCTTGGGTTCATACCTGGGGAGGAGATACGTTGGCAAAGACCAAAGTGTTGGAGTATACTCCGGAGGAGTGCGGTCAATTCAGTTGTTATCTGTATGTAACGGAAAAAGCGACCGGAGTGGTAACTCGCTGGCAAGCGTCTGTAACGGTTAATACCCCGTACAAGAACGGTTGGATTATTCTAAGTGAGAATAACGGTAAGGCCACTCTAAATTATATTCGCCGCGATTCATGGAAAGATGATGAGAATAAAACCCATTATTTCTGGACGAATTTTATCGATCTATATACCCAACTACATCCGGATGATCCTTTGGCTTCCGAAGTACCTTTAAGGGCTGATTCTTATATCGTAAGTGATAAGGATGACGAGGTAGTTGTTATTTTCGAAGGAGGAAGGGCTTCCGTGCTGAATGGATTAGATTTCGGGAAGGTGTTGGAAATTAAGGATGAATTTCCGGGAGGTGCCTATCCTGCCGATTTTAAAGCTAAACAGTTTATACGGGGAGGATACTGTGACTTTGTCTTGGGAACCAACGGTAGTTTATACTGGAGAAGAAATTCGGCAACGACAGAAATGAAACATGAGCAGATGTTTATGAATGTAGCTGTTTATTTCCCCGGTGGAGGAGCGGAAATCTCTGAGTTTTTCGATATAAACGTGTATAAGGCTGATTTTATCTTGGGGTATGATCAACTTCATAAAAGATTCGTGGCCTGTTACACGAGCTTCAGTTCCGGAAACTCGTATTTGGGAGGAAAAATAGATATAATTAATACGGTGGATCCTACTACGTTTGCCGATATTTTGAATCTTGACGGGTATAAATTGTTGTATTGCGGAGATTTTACGGATGGAAAGAATTACGTGAATATATTGAAAAATGAAAGTACGGGTAAATATTTGATACAAACCTATAAATTATCCGGAGGTACTACCAGTTTAACCGTGCAGGAAGCTTCTCAGGAAGAATTTGTGGGAGGAGATAAGGTTTCCGACAATACCGTGTTCCGTAGATTACGTTTGGCCTCTTACCTCTATTTTGGAGAGGGAAATAAACTGTATTTCTATGATGTCAATACGAAGCAGGTTAAATTGTATACCGCTTTTCCGGATGGCGGTAGAATTACTCATATGATGGAAGATGCCGAAGGAAAGATACTGGGAGTAGCCACGGATAACGGGTATTTCTATTTGATAGATGCTGTCAGTGCGGAAATTTTAGGCGCTCCGGATCCCGGAACTGTCGGTATTATACATCAAGTTTCCGGCTTGGGTAAGATTAAAAGTCTGACCTGGAAATGGGGAGGATCTTTTAATTGGATTTTTGGCGGATATAATTATTAAATATTAAAATTATGGTGTGAAACGATGTAATTCATACCTATCGTAGATTTTTTTCAAATAAATGCGCATCGAGGGAGTATCCAAAAATATTCCCTCGTTTTTTACTGTTTAAGGTTTACCTATTTTCCGTTCTTTTGAAGATAAAACTGGAATTGATTTTTTTGAGTATGTACGATTGTCTGATTCATAATGACGAACTATAGTGGCCGATGATCGGTAATATTAGATGTTTATGTGTTAATTATGGAGTTTATTCGTGATAACATTTGTGTATTTATAATATATACTTATTTTTGATATTCCAATCTGAAAATAGAAACTTGGAGAAGATCGTAAGTGAAGTGTGAAAAAAACGGTTTTATAATTTTTATGGAAATTCATATTTTAAATATATATGGTTAGGAATTACTCGGACGATAGCGAATTGCAAGATCTGTTAAAACAGGGAAAGGTTTCTGCTTTCGTCCATATTTATACCATGTATTACAGTTCGTTGTTAGATTATGCTTATAGATTATTGCATGATATGGAGGCGGCACAGGATGTTGTTCAACAAGTATATTATAAAATATGGGAAGGTCGGGAAGTTTTATCCATAACCTTTTCCGTTAAGACTTATCTTTTTAAATCGGTTTATTATCGAAGTTTAAATACATTGGCTCATAAGAGGAATATTCAAAAATATGAGCGAGAACAGTCGGAAGAGGTTTATTACTCTACGATTATTCAATTACCCGAAGCCGAATTGAAGTTGCAGCAAACGGATATTGATGCGGCCATAAAAGAAGCAATAGCCACATTACCTGAGAAATGTAGAGAAGTGTTTATTTTGAGTAAGTTGAATGGACTGAAAAACAGGGAAATTGCTGAAAAATTAGCTATTTCCGAGAAAACGGTGAAACGTCATATCTCTATTGCTTTGAGTAGATTGCGTGAAAAATTGGATTATCTGTTACAAATTATTTTATTTATTTAAATTTTATCTTTGAAATAAAACTAATTTGAACTATTTTTTGAGATATGAAGACGGAAAAGTGATTAGGATGATCTTTGTATGTATGTTTTTATCTCCATATAATGAAATTAATAAAAAAATAAATGAATAAATAATTTTTTTTTAAAAGCATTCATCTTGTAAGAAGGTTTGCGGTGTCTTAATAAAGAATTGTAATAGATATTGAAGTTAAATCCATGTACTATTAAGAAAGGAGGTAAAAGAAGAAGGTATCATGAATTTTTCTATTGTTCCACACTAAATTTTAAACATATGAAAAAAGTATTTTTTTGGAAAAAAGGTGTTTTTGTCGTGCTAATAGTGATTGTAAGTACGATAGTCGTTTTCGCTCAGCAACGAACCGTTTCTGGAAAGGTTGTAGACTCTTCAGGTACTCCAATTATTGGTGCTAACGTAGTAGTTAAAGGAACTACCATAGGTACTGCAACAGATATAGACGGAAATTTTTCTCTTAATGTACCTCCCGGATCAACTTTGCTTGTTTCTTATATAGGGTATGCAACACAGGAAATCTCTTCATTCGGGACTAATTTAAGAATAACTCTAAGAGAAGATTCTGATGGGGGAGCAAATGATTATTGGGAAGCCGGGTATTTTTATTGTCGTTGTAAAAATGATAGTGGCGGAAGTAAGAATTGTTATGGAGGAAATGCTGTTTCGTTAAGAGCTAATTGCTATAAGGGAACAACGAGTATAAGTTGTTCGTCTTATAATGCGAATTGTCGGTAATAAACAAGGGGGAGGTTATTAAAAGCTTGGAAGATTTGATAAAATTCTAAGCTTTTAATACTTTCCTCAACAAAAGTAGAATATGAAGAAAAACCTATGTGTTTTGCTATTGTTGATCCTTGGAGTCGGATGTAGACAGATTCAAATTCCAGAGGGACGAAATAAGATCGCTTACGATGCTGTTGAAAATTATTCGTGCAGGGATATAGCATATCCTACATCGTTGTTTTTGGATACACTGTATTTTAGTGCAAAACAGGCATCGATGGAAGGAGATTTTTTGATAAAAGATGATACTCTTTATTTTGTAGATCGGGTTTTATCGTCAGTTCTGGTCTATGATAAAGAGGGGCGATATGCTCGTTCTGTTTTGGGTTTCGGGAGAGGAAAAAATGAAGTATCCGGTTTAAACCAGATGACGGTGGCAGACCGGGATCGTTTCATCATTTTGGATAAGCAATGGTTTATTTACCTTCTGGATAGTAATTTGAATGTAGATTCAAAATTTTTTATTCGTTGGGATGGAGAGTTTATCGACAGTAGTAAATTTGAACACCCCGATCCTAATAATCCGAATATTTATGAAGTAGAGTATGGGAAAAATAAAATAATTGCTTATGACGAGTATCTGTTTTTTCCGGTAGTAACCGAACACTTTAAATTTAATGCTTACGGGGAGGGACATACCCCACAATATTATTCGGAAAGTTTTAATTTGGCAAAACTCTCTTTAAAAAACGGGATGATTGAACAGTTGTTATGCAATTATCCGCCCGTGTATAAGCGTTTCCGTTATCTTTCAAATTTTAAGTATTTGTTGTTTGACTTACATAGAGATAGTTTATTTTTTTCCTTTGAGGTAGACACTCTTATCTATCGTATGAATTTGAAGGATTCTACGGTAATTTCATTTGGTAATAGCGGGATGAATATGAATACAGCTTATCCTGAATTTAGAACTTTTGAGGATAGTGATATTCATTTTAGTGAGTGTCGTCAAAATTATGGTTATTATCGGTATTTGAAATGGGTTCCGCAAACAAATGTTTTGTTTCGAGGTTATCAGAAACAGAAGGCTCCTTTTGAAGATGGTTTGCAGGTTTACCGGGATCGTTGCCTTGTTGCAGATTTCAATGTCCCGCGTGGATTTGA
Organism: uncultured Sanguibacteroides sp.; assembly: GCF_900543425.1. Taxonomy (GTDB): domain Bacteria; phylum Bacteroidota; class Bacteroidia; order Bacteroidales; family Marinifilaceae; genus Gabonibacter. Next base: position 126,482 of record NZ_UQRQ01000001.1, read on the forward strand.
AGTTATAGGGTATATCTCTCCCTGGTATTATGCGAGTAGTAAGCCGGATTATGTGAATGAAAAGTTTATCATTTATCGTTTTAAATTATGAGAATTAGAATGTACGTTTTAAGATTATTGTTGTTGTTTGTATTCGTGTGTTGTGTTTGTGTTTTGCATGCCGAATCACTTCCTGATTCTTTGAGAGTACAGGTAACGAATACTTCTTCTGATCCCTTGTTCGGGGTTTATGTTGTTAACCCGAATAGACATTGTCTTGTTACGACAACAGATGAAAAAGGGTATTGTAGTTTCTCAACCAGAGGTATCTCCTTACTGGATTCTATTCAATTTTCGTATTTGGGCTATAGAGATTCTATCGTTGCTGTTCGGGATTTGGTGTCGATGAAACGATTGGCTCTTTCTACGAAAATGGAGTTTTTGCAAGATGTAAATGTTGTGGGAATGAAGAGTGCTGATTTATTAGAAAAGGTGATAAAGGAATTACAACCTGTTTCTCCGAAAAATAATATGAATTTTTACGGGAAAGCCCAATACACGAAAATAACGACCTGTTTTTCCAAGGCTGTGGAATACAGAAGGGAATATGGTTTTTTTTTAACGTCGGGACATGTGAAGCAAAAAGAGAAATGGGATTTGGACTATAATTTCGAATTTATTCCCGTCTATTCGGCAAGGAGTTTTAATTTACTTCCTGATCGTTCGGATACATTAAGGACTCCGTATATAGAGTCGTCTTACAATGCGGAAAGTAAAAAGATTTTTCCAGCCTTGCGTGCTGTATTTTTATGGGGACCGTTGTTTTCCAAATTGAAATATTATGATATACAGCCGATTGAGCCGGATAGTAATTGTTACAAATACGTATTTTCGACGCGGGAAAAATACTATCCTCAAGATATAAAAATTTATTGTAAAGGAGTTTTGTTTATCGATAAGGACGATTTCAGATTAAAAAGACTTGAGATCGATTACTTGGATTACCATTTTTATCAATTGGTCAATTTAACCAAAACTTATGCCCCTTTTTCGACAAAGATGCAGATAGAGTTGGCTTATGACGAGGAGGGAAACGTGTTTGTTCACTCGTGTAGACAAGAGACCGTCTGGAAACATAAATCGGACCAGACCGAATTTGGAAGTATTGAGATGCCCTCGAGGCGTAATCCGGAGAAAAATATGTTGGTTGAAACAGAAGCTTTCCAAAGTATGACTTATCAGAGAATTCCCGCTTATGCTCAGATGCAGTTTTTACGAGAAAAAGCGGTTCTTGTCGCTTCATATCCTTTTGGAATATATGATACAAGAGCGTTTGATGGGTTACCGGATTTGCTCAATAGCGGTCAGGCTATTACCGACCTGAGCGAGTATAAGGATATAGAAGCTCAATTTTTACATCATGGTAATAAACCGTACTATCCGCAAAGTTATTTGACAACTTTGAGACGCAATGATTTTACTCCTACGATTCCTTTTGTTGTAAAGACAAAAAATGGATTATTAAGATTGTTTTTTAAATAATAGACGTGATGAGAATTATTGTCATATGGATGTTAATGAGTCTGTTTTTCTCTTGCCAGAGTAATGAAAAGAGGATAGAGAAAAATATGCAGAAAGAATGGAAGGGGAAAAAGATAGCTTTTCCTTCGACGTTAGAAGCGAAATTTTTAGGTGAAGATACAACGTGTAATGATTTATTAAATAAATATTATTCTATTCTTGTATACGTGGATTCGAACGAATGTTCGGAATGCAGGCTTCAATTATACGAGTGGTACAAAAAGATAAAAGAAACTCAGGCATACTCGGATTCTCTTGCATTTTTGTTTGTTGCGCATGTAGAAAATCCGAAACAGGTTGTTATCCTGTCTAAGCAAAATAATTTTAAATATCCCATTTTTTTTGATAAAAAAGGAGGCATGGGAAAATTAAATAAATTCCCTGATAACTATCAGTTTAAGACGTTTTTGTTGAATGAAAAGAAAGAAGTTGTTTTAGTGGGAACACCTATTGGGAATGACGAGCTTTGGCGATTGTATAAGGAAGTCATTGCAAGAGGTATAAAAAGAAAATAATATGAAAACTGGAATGATTGCATGGGTCGCTTATTATGAGTACCGTTTGCTTTGGCGTAACGGGGTATTCCGGCTATTGGCATTTTTACTATGGATCCTTGTTTTCTGTTGTCAATATGTATTTCAGGGAGATCTTGCAAGCCTTTGGTTTATGTTGGCTTTACCTTCTTCCATGCCTTTTGTAAATGCCTATCTTGTAAGTGTTTTTCAATCATTTCTGGTTATATATTCAGTATGTGAATGGAGATCGTCAGAGGGACAGGCGGATAGTTTAGAGGCAATAAGGATACGTCCGGTTGACAATGCGGAATATTTGTGCGGAAAGGCGATCGGTGTGGTGATGACAATTGTGGTTGTGCAATTCGTTTCGATGGTGATGGTTTTTTTGTTGAATTTGTTCGGTAGTGATTCTCCTTTTGGAGGATGGGCGTACTTGTTTTATTGGTTGACACTTTCGTTTCCCGCTTTGGTATTTTGTACCGGTCTGTCAATGGGTATTACCGGATTATTCAGAAAGCAGGGAATTGCTTTGCCGGTGCTGATCCTTTTTTTTATCGTGACCTATTGGTGGCTTGCGGGGGTGTTGCACGGGATTCTGGATTTTGTTGCAACGGATTTACCGAATGTGTTTTCTGATGTTGTAGGGCATGTCGGCTTGGGGAATTACCTTTTACATCGGTTTGTATTCCTGTTGTGGGGTGTCGGCATATGTTTATGGACGGTTGGTAAGGAAAATAGATTGCCGAACCGGAACGGGGGCCGGATATGGGTCGTGGTGGTCGGGAAAGGACTGATGCTGTTAGGTATATTATGTGGTGTTTTTTATTTGTATCCTTACGAAAAGACTAACCGGGTTCGGGATCATTATACGGAGACAGGAAAAAAGTATGATAATGATCGTTTTATTCGTGTAGTACGGCATGATTTGCAGGTGAAGCAGATTGATGACAGGATAGAAGCCAGTAGCAAATTGTCCGTGGTAAACCGTGGTCATGAGCCTGTTTCACGTTTTGTTTTATATTTGAATCCGGGGTTAGAAATAACCCGTTTTTCAGATAAAAAGGGTCGTTCCGTTAAGTTCACTCGGGAGAATCAGGTGGTGGAAGTTAATTGCCCCTTGGGGAGCAGGGATACGGTAGTTTTTTATTTGGAATACGGGGGAAAAATAGATGAACGGGTATGTTATTTGGACGTGGAAAAGGAAGCGTATTGGAAAATGCAATGGCGGAATTGCCCGTTGCGTTTCGGGAAACGTTATGCTTTCATAGGAGATCGATACACATTATTGACACCGGAGACGATCTGGTATCCGGTAGCAGTTCCTCCCGTGAATTTGTCCTCCGTTTATATGACTGCGAAAGATTTTACGGATTTTTGTTTACGGGTTGTCGATCCAGGGGAACGATCAGTAATTTCTCAAGGTGAATTACGACGGAAAGGAGATACGGTATATTTCCGAAACGAGCAAAGTTTGACGGGGTTGACTTTATGTATAGCTACTTACGAGAGCAAGACGTTAAATGTGGATTCTGTCAAATTTGAACTTTATTATTTTAAGGGACATGATCACGTGATGTCTTTGTACGAAGGGATGCCGGAAGAGATGCTGCAGAAAGCGATAAAGGAACAAGAGAATAAATTTCCCTCCTATTCTTTTCGTAAATTTGTATTGTTAGAGACTCCCGTTTCTTTCGGGACGTATGATCGTAATTGGAAAAACGGAAGTGAATTCGTACAACCGGAAATCGTGATGTTCCCGGAAAAATGGGTGACCAATCAAATCATGTATATCGAGCGTTCCGTGATGATGATGGATAGTTATAGGCGGGAATTAATAGGGTTGGTTGAGGATAAAACAAACGGGGAGTATTTTTTGGATTTATTACAGTCCAGTTTAAGACAACCATCTGTATATTATATGGATAAAAATATTTTTTTGACTTTTTTCCCTTGGGGAGGGGTACAAAAAAACGTGATGAACGGACAATGGGTATCTCCGATGTTTCTCAATTACCTTCACGCCGTTTTTTCAACGGAATATCCGGTAATGGATAGAGTGTTATTTACAATGTCTGACAGGAGAAAAGCTGTAAGAGCTAACTTTTCTGGGAATGAAGCAGCATTTCGGGCTACTCGTTATTTGGAGAAGTATAGTTTCGAAGACGCTTTACAGGATGGTTCTCTTTCAAGAGATATATTGGAAATGATTATTCAGTTGAAAGTGGATTATTTGAGAGATTATATAACGTTAAAGGTACCGTTGGATCGATTTTATGATTTTTTGACAAAGTTTGAAGCCCGGCATGCTTTTCAGGAGTTTTCTTTAGAAACATTGTGTGACGAGTTAAGGTCTGAGTTGGGAATTGACCTAATGGGTATTCTGCCGGATTGGTACCGACAACGGGGAATTCCTTCCTATTTGGTAAAAGATGTCGGAAAGGATAAAGTACTTGTCGATGGGGAAGAAAAGTATCGCGTACGCTTTAAGATATTTAACACGAGTACAACGGATGGAATTATACGATTAACTATTGCTGATATAGAGAATCGAGGCGTTGATTATTGTTATTACATTCCGGCCGGAACTTGTAAGGAAATAAAAAATATAGTGGATTATTTGCCTGTTTATAACCTGAATTTGAATTTATCCCGCAACTTCCCGGCGGGTTATGATGAATTATTGTTATTTACGGATGTTGCAGAAGTTACAGATACTGCTTGTGGTGTTTTTGATACTGATAAACGTTTTTTTCAACCGGACCACAACGAATTTATCGTGGATAATGAAGATCCGGGGTTCTGTTTGATAGATTCGGATAAACGTCGGGGTCTATTTACTTGTTCCGGAGAGGAAGAAAGAAAGTACGTTTACGCGAATGAAGTATTGATGAATATCAAAAGTAAGTTACCGCTCCGTTGGACCTATTGTATGGGTACCTTAATGTATGGTGATGTAATCCGGAGTTCGGTTTACAAAAAGACTGGGAACGGGGGGTGTAAAGCTGAGTGGAGAGTCGATTTACCCAAGGAAGGAAAATATGAAGTTTGGGTTTATATCGGGTATCGTCAGGTTCGTTACACGGGAGAGGCTGCTCAATATTACGAGTTATCGAGTCGGAATGGGAATCAGGATATTGTCTTACGAACCAATATGCAGGAAGAGGTAGGATGGTTTTCTTTAGGAGAGTTTGATTTGAATGCCGGAGAAAATCGGGTGGTTTTGAGTGATCGGGGGGCAAATGAAGAACAAGTGATTTATGCCGATGCGGTAAAATGGATCTGGAAAGGAAAATAATAGGCATTTAATAGGTTGTAAATAGCTTGTGATGAGATAAATCGATTGAATATCAATCGGTTTATTTTTTTTGTGAAAAAGTTTGATGTAATTTTTATGTATTTTCTTTTTGCAGTTGTGGCTTTTCTTATTTATTGTTCTTTTAGGGAATAAAATCATGATCGGGATACATTACCCGAGAAATGCAAAAAAGTTTTTATCTTAAATAAGATCGATGGGTTGAAAAACAGGGAAATTGCTGAAAAATTAGCTATTTCCGAGAAAACGGTGAAACGTCATATCTCCATTGCTTTGAGTAGATTGCGTGAAAAATTGGATTATTTGTTACAAATTATTTTATTTTTTTCGATCTTTCGTTGGGACTAAAACCATTTTCAACTGTCTTTAAGATATGGAGACGGAAAAAATGAAATCCGACAATTTTGACATAGATGAATTACTGGTTTGTATTTTGATGGATTGTGCAAGCCGGGAAGAGATCGTTTATTTTATAAAGTGGATAAAACAAGAGAAGAATCGGATCTATTTCGAGAAATTTAAGAAGGTATGGCATCTGACTTCGGGTATGGATGTAGATCAGGAGATATTAAAAAACGGTTTACGAGATTATCGTCGTTTTATGAATACACCTTCGAAACGTAAACGTCACGTGAAATGGTTGTGGTCTGTTGCCTCCGTGGCAGTAGTCGGATTAATCGGTATCGTCTTAATTGTGTGGCCCCGTATGCCTAAAGAGGTTGTTTCGTTGGAAAACAACTTGGAAATATGCCGGGGTAAGGAGATCACTTTGACTTTGTCCGACGGGCAAAAGGTAAGTGTGATGCAGGATTCGTTATCCTTACCGGATGAGTTAAAAGAAGTTGTTCGGCTTCACAAGATAAATCGACGGGAGATCGTGTATGAGGTAAATGGCTTTTGGGAGGAGACGAAGCATTTTGAAAATATTTATAATGAGATGGTTGTGCCGGCGGGAGAACGTTTTTCCGTGCAACTGTCTGACGGGACGAAAGCGTGGATTAATTCAGAGAGTTCGATCCGTTATCCGGTTTGTTTCGGAAAGGAGAAAAGGGAAGTGGAAGTTCGGGGAAACGTCTATTTTGAGGTAGCGAAAGATTCGTCTCGTCCTTTTATTGCCGTTGCCCGGGAGATAAAGACCGAGGTGTTGGGAACCTCTTTCGAGATGGATACCTACGGGGATGAAAATAACGTGAGTGCGACTCTTGTCGAGGGGTCCGTACGGGTACATGCCGGAGAACATGCGGTTACTATTCGTCCCGATCAACAATTTTTGTTGAATACGGGTAACGGAAAGATAAAGATCATGGAAGTGAATGCGGCAGATAAGGTAAGATGGAAGGAGGGTATCCTTGCTATCAATAACGAACCGTTCGATGAATTGGTTCGAAAATTAGAACGTTGGTACGGAGTTCGTATCGTGAATGAAACGGGAATCGTTTTTAATCAATCATTTAAAGGGGTATTTGAAAAGGAAGACGGTGTTGAGGTAGTCATTTACTCCATGTGTAGAAATTTAAATATTACTTATACTATAGAAAAAGATCGAATTATTTTGAAAAGATAACAAAAGGAGTATCTCCTGTGCCTCCAACACGATTAGATACTCCCTGCGTTAAGCTATCCATTTAGTATTAACTTAACATTACAAAGCTATGAAAAAAAAGCGATGTTTTTTGTTCGTGTCGATAAAATTTATCTGTAAGGTATTTTTATTGATTCTTTTAGGAACAAGTTCATACTGCTTGACGGCAGAAGGTCGTCCGGTAGACCCCCAGCGGGTGACTTTAAACTTGAAGAACGTATCTCTTTCCGTATTGATTCGAGAGATACAAAAACAAACCTCCTATAATTTTTTTTATAACGACGAGCAGGAGAGAGCTATAAAGGAAATCTCTGTTTCGGTAACGAACGAGACCGTGGATAAGGTGTTGGATAAGGTATTTTCGGGAACAAAATACACTTATGAGATATCCGGAAACCAAATTATAGTATTTCGTCGGGATACTAAAAATGTCTCGGAAAAAGAGAAAAGAATCCGAATTTTAGGAAAAGTGACGGATGAAAAAGGGAGGTCTATCCCCGGGGTGACCGTTTTGTTGAAAGGAACTACCTTGGGAACAGCCACGGACAGGGATGGAAAGTACGTTTTATCCTTGCCTTATCTGGAAAAATTTTCTTTGCTGTTTTCTTTTATCGGAATGGAGTCACAGGAGATCAAATACACGGGGAAGGATACCGTTAACGTGGTATTGAAAGAGAATGTGAAACAGGTAGATGAGGTGGTGGTGACCGGTTACGCGAATATCCGGAAAGAGAGTTTTACGGGTAATGCGGTGACGGTAACCAAAGATCAGCTATTAAAAGCCAATAATAAAAATGTGATTGCTGCTCTTCAGGTTTTCGATCCCTCGTTTCGTATCCGGGAAAATTCAATATGGGGGTCCGATCCGAATGCTTTACCCGAATTTAATATCCGGGGTGAGTCCAGTATTGCCATGACAAAGGGGTTAGACGTGGAGGATGCGAAACGAACGCAACGAACCAGTTTGAAGGATAACCCGAATTTACCGATTTTTATTCTGGACGGATTTGAGGCGAGCGTGGAGAAGATTTACGATATGGATATGAACCGTATCGAGAGTATTACGATTTTAAAAGATGCTGCCGCCACGGCCATGTACGGTTCTCGGGCTGCCAATGGGGTGGTTGTAGTGACTACCGTTGCTCCTAAAATGGGAGAGATGCGTGTGAATTATAGTTTTAACGGAGGAGTTGAATTACCGGATCTGTCGGATTATAACCTTTGTAATGCGGCTGAAAAGTTGGAGGTGGAACGACTGATGGGAAAATACACATCGGAGGACCCCAATTTACAACCGTTGAGGGATATAGAATACAACATGATACTGCAACGTATTCAGCGGGGTGTGGATACGGATTGGTTGGCCCAACCTTTACGGAATGTGTTTAATCATAAACATAGTATGAGTATAGAGGGGGGAGAGAAGAGTATGCGTTATAACTTAAATTTCAATTACGACAGCAACAAAGGGGTTATGATCGGTTCTCACAGAACCAGAGCCGGAGCTGGTCTGACATTAGATTTTAGAAGTAAAGAGTGGTTGCAGATCCGAAACGATATCTCTTACAGTTCGACCCGTTCCGAAGATTCTCCATACGGTAGTTTCAGTACCTATGCGACATTGCAACCTTATTATGAAATTTATGATGATCAGGGAGAGTTGGTAAAAGAGCTGGTTGGAGCGGGCTTTGATAGAAAGGAAAATCCCTTGTGGTCGGTTGAACATTTGAAAAGTTATAGCGGTAGGGTTCGGTCCAATGATCTTACAGATAATTTAAGTATCAATCTATTTATTATGCACGGACTGCAATTTAAAGGGCAATTTAGCATAACAAAAACAGATTCGAAGAGTGAGTCTTTTACAGATCCCAAGGATTTTTCTTATGAAAGGGTACCGGATAAAGAACGGGGAGAGTTGTTCCGGTCTTTTTCCGATGGTTATAATTGGAATATCAATGCGATGTTTTATTTTAACCGGCAGTTTGGGAAGCATTTTATTAATGCTACTGCCGGAATTAATGCCAGAGAATCTTACTCGGAATCAACGAGTATGCGATTTAAAGGTTTTATGATTGGAAATCTGAATAAACCGGCCGATGCGGCCATTCAACCTAATAAATCGGATGTCTCCTCCACGGAAAGTCGATTATTCGGTCTTTTGGCCTTGTTGAACTACTCCTATAATGATGTTTATTTGTTGGATGCCTCTTACCGTCTGGATGGTTCCTCCCAATTCGGTTCGGATAAACGATATGCTCCGTTCTGGTCTTTCGGTGCCGGAATAAATTTTCATAATTACAGTTGGTTAAAAAACAATTGGCTGATCAATATGTTACGGATTCGTGCTTCATATGGAAGTACCGGTAAGGTGAGCTTCCCCGCTTATGCCGCGATTACTACTTTCAAAACGGATAAGGATAATTGGTATTACACGGGACCGGCTAATTCGTTGGTATATCTTGGTAATCCAGATTTGACATGGGAGACGACGAAAACATTGGATACCGGTATTTCAATAGGCTTTTTTAATAATAGACTCTATTTGTCTGCCAGCTATTACCGCAAAAAAACAGAGGATCTGATTGATGAAGTGACTATTCAGAGTTCTTCCGGTTTCGGTACCTATAAATCGAATAGCGGTTCGGTACTTAACAAGGGATTTGAGATTAACATGAATGCTACGGTCTATCAGGATAGAAACTTTAACGTGGTGGTGAATGCCAACTTAGCTTCTAATAAAAATGAGATTGTAGAGTTGGGAGCAGCTTCTAAAGAGTACAATAAGAAAGTTCTCGATAATTATAATTCCGATTGGCCAAGTTATAGAGATCTTATAACAACACCTTTGATTATGTATTACGAGGGAGCTTCCACCACGGCGATTTATGCCGTTCGTTCGGCAGGTATCGATCCGGCAAACGGAAGAGAGAAATTCATTAAGAAAGGAGGAACGAGTACCTATACCTGGAACGCAAATGATCAAGTAGTTGTAGGAGATCGCCTTCCGGATGCACAAGGAAATATCGGAATAAATATAGGTTTTCGGGGTGTTTATCTGAATGCCTCCTTTCTGTATCAGTGGGGTGCGCAAACCTATAATTCAACCCTATTGACGAAGGTGGAGAATGCAGATATTGATTATTCTAACGTGGATCGGCGAATTCTTTCCCAAAGGTGGATGAAGGTGGGAGATATAGCACCTTTTTATGATATAAAGAATAAGATTACCACCAAGCCAACCTCTCGTTTTGTACAGGATTACAGTTTTTTAAGTTTTTCCGGTTTATCCATAGGATACGATTTTGACCAAAAACTAATAAGTAAAATTCGGTTGACTTCTTTAGGACTCCGTTTTAATGCTAATGATATATGTCGTTGGTCGACGGTAAGGGAGGAGAGAGGAACCGGTTATCCTTACGCGAAGAATTATAGCTTTACGGTAAATGTGGGTTTTTAATTTAAAAGACAATGATTATGAAAATCTATACTTTTATACTAGTAATGTTGTCCTTTCTATTCTTTACTTCTTGTAATGATTGGTTGGATCTTCAACCTGAAGGGCAGACGACGGAAGAGCAATTGTTTAAGACGGGAGATGGATATCGAACCGTGTTGAATGGATTATACAAATCCATGGCGACTAATAATTTATATGGTGGGGAACTTAGTTTTGGTATGGTAGATTGTATCTCCCAGCAATATAATTTGGAGTTGATGGCCCGGGGATATCCGTTTACTCAAAAATATATTGCAGCCGGTGCTTTTGATTATGACGATATTTATGTCAGTCCGATGATCGAGAAAATCTGGAAATCGGCTTTTAATATGATAGCCAATGCCAATTGTTTAATACAGAATGCAGAAAAGGCTTCTCCGGAGCTGTTTTTCAAAGGGGATATAGAGCGAAAAATGATCATTGGGGAGGCATATGCCTGTAGGGCGCTTATGCATTTCGATCTGTTGCGTTTGTTTGCTCCCGCACCGATAAACGATGATAAAAAGATTTATGTTCCTTACGTGGAGAATTATCCTGATATCCATGCCGTTCGTGTGGGAGTAGAACCCTTTTTAGAAAAAGTAATTGCGGATTTGGAAAGGGCCTGCAATTTAGTGGCAGAGTACGATACTTCCGAATTGGGTAAAGGCGTTAGCGCCACGGGAGAAGCACGTTTTTACAATAAACTTGAATGGGATATGCCGGGATATGGCGATAGTTCAGTTGAGTCTTTTTTTAAGGGCCGCGGATATCGGTTGAGTTATTACGCGATTGAGGCTCTTTTGTCTCGAGTATATCAATATGCCGGTAGAGACGATGATGCTTTTAAAATGGCTGAAAAGGTGATGTCATACGAGTTAAAAACAGACTATTCTCGTTATTCTTTCTTCTCGAAGGATGATTTCAGTGGAGTGAAGGCAACAACCTCATTCGAGTCGAAAAAGAATTTGAAAATAGTTTCCAATCTGATTTTTGCTGTTTATAACGAAAAAGCTTACGAAGATTACAATATGCGTAATTGCTTCTGGAAAGGTAATAGTGCAATCTCTTGGTTAATGGTGAATCATGAGCTGCAGAAAACGTTTTATACATCTGGTGGAGAGATCAATGAATTCAATAAGGATTACCGTTCTTCGTGTATGATTTTTTATCCTCGCGGGGATAGTCGTTTTCCGGTGTCTGGCAAATGGTATATAAGTGATAATGAAGAGATACGGGATAATAATATTACGATTATGCCTATTATTCGTTCCACGGAGATGCGTTATATTATGGCTGAGTATTACGCCCGGAAAGGTAATTTCGGAGAAGCTCAGAATATTCTGAATCAAATTCGCCAAAACCGGGGATGTACGGAATCCATTACGGTAACGGATTGGAACTCTTTCGTTAAAGAGCTGATATGTGATGCCCGTAGAGAGTGGATTTCGGAAGGACAGCTTTTTTACCTCTACAAACGATTGGATGCACCTGTCGATTTTGGAAAAGGGATTGTACGTTCATTAAATAGGAATGAATATTTGCTTCCGATTCCGGATGATCAGATTTTGTAAATTTTTTAAGTATATAAACTATGAAAAATAAATTAGTTATCATATTCCTGTTTATGGCTATCGGTTTTTATGCTTGTAGCGAACGGGAAACGACACTGTTTCAGGATGGACATGAGATCTATTTTAAAAAGTTTTACGTCAATGAAATGCATCCTGGTACGGCAGAAGCAGATTCTACGGTAGTTTCGTTTTTCTTTTACCCGACCGGAACGGAGGACGTGGAGGCCGAGTTGATTGTGAATTTGTCCGGAACACTTTTAACTTCCGATATTGATTTCGGGATTAAGGTTATTCCTGAAGAGACAACGGCCCGTCCGGATGAATACGATTTAGATGAATTGTATACCTTCCATGCAAATACGGTGGGAGAAGATGCAACTGAAATTAGCGATACCATTCGGATAAAACTGCATCGCAGTACACGGTTGGATAATATGCCCGAAGGAGTGAGACTTGTGTTGGAGTTAGTTCCTAACGATAACGTTCGCTTGGGACAGGTAGAACGAATACGGGCTAAAGTGATCATAACTACCATGGCACGAAAACCGGATTGGTGGACCAAGGAGGTCGAAATTAATTTGTTGGGTGACTATACACCGAAAAAGTATAAGTTATTTTTAGACCATGCGGACAAAAAAGCCGAGATGAGTCTGGATTTAATAAAGAATAAACCGGATCAGGCTATCCGTCTGGCCATGTTGTTCAAACAATGGTTGAACGAGCAAACTCCTCCCGTAACGGAAGATGACGGAACAATAATGAAATTACCAATTTAAAAATGAATCGTATGAAAAATATTGTTTTATTAGGTTGTTCCTTGTTATTATTACTATTGACCGGTTGTTTTGAAGATAACGGAAGTTATGATTATAAGGATCTGAATGCTCCGACTTGGTTGCTGGATGTAAATTCAAGTATAATTCGGATGACATGTTACGAAAATAGACAGGCTAAATTTGCGGGACGTGATTATTTTAAATGGGAAACAGATTCTGCCCTGCATGAAGCCAATGTACGCTATGAGTGGAAATTGAGGGATAAGGTATTCGGAAAAGAGGCAGATTTTGTAATAGAGACTGATTCGTTGATGAAAATTCTTGAATTGGAAAATCCGTTTGATGAAAAGGGGCATGCGGGAACGTTCAGCATTATTGATCAAACGACGGGGATTGCTTTTATGGTAAGATTTTACCTTAAAATTAAAGCTCGTTATTCTGAAGGGAATTGGTTGGTATTGTCTGAAAAAGGAAATCAATCCAAACTCTCTTACGTGGAACGAAAGTCAAGGTATGGAGTTTCCGGGGCAATAGAAGTATTTTATGAACTTACGGATGACGTTTTTAAAACGGTAAACGAAAATGATATTCCGGGAAAGCCCGTCACTTTAGCGAAAGCAGTAGCAAAAAATGTTGGCAGTCTTGGTTCTACAACTATATTGACGGATAAGGTTGCTTATGTGATCAATAATGAAACGATGATTAAAGTGAGCGAGTTAAAGGATGAATTTCTGAATGGTACACCCGAAAATCTGCATGTAGTCGATCGGCATGATTGTGATAATTATACTTTTATTACTACCCTTGACGGGAGAATATTCCGAAGAATTATGTCTGAGAATTATTTGGGAGGAAAGTTCGTATCCGAACCTTATAGTATGGATGAAAAAGGATATCATGTACGTACCTTTGGCCATTCTGAAAGTAATATAAAGAATGTCCCTTGTTATGATGAGAAAAATAGACGAGTGTTAAGGATTACTTTTAAAAGACAAGTTATATACAATCCTGGTTATCAATTAATCACGATGAATACGATTTTGCCTGTGACAAAAGGAGTCGGGAATAAGGATAATTTTCCTCCCGTGTGGGAGATGCCGGAAGGAACGGAAGTTTTATATTTGACAAGGTATAATACAAGGGATAACAGTGGAGAATGGTATACTATTTTTTATAACGATCCTAGTGGAAACACTTATATGGGAGATTTTGCTCTTTCTCCCGAATGTGTCTGCCTGGCGTTTGACGGGACGTATGTACAACCTTTTCCCGGGGGAAATTTGGATAAGAACTCTTTGTTTCTAACCAGTGTTATTTATTCCGGACCTCAAAAAATCGTCATGTATACAAAAGGCAACGAGATTCGTTATGTAGATAGAGAGGTAAATAGGGATTATCTTTTTATACGATGTGCTTCAAAAGTGACGTATATCGGATATCCGACTCTTTATTCTACTGATTCGTATAAAAAATTTGTGGTCGGACTTGAGGACGGGACTCTTTTATTTTATGAATTTAATCCTGGAGATCGGCAAATACCACCTAAATTATTATCGAGTCTGAATGTGGGAGGAAAAATCGTATCCGCAAAAGAGTTAGGTCACACGTATAGCGGTGATGCCTATTAACTGGCTGTTCGTTTTTTAATTAAAATCTATTGTATGGAAGAATCAATTGTAAAAGTTGAAAACTTGTCCCATCGTTACACGATTCAGTGGGCGATTCGGGACATCAATTTCGAGATTACCAGGAACGGTATTTACGGTTTGCTCGGTTCCAATGGAGCCGGCAAATCCACGACTATGAATATCATGTGCGGTGTATTGCGACCTACGGAAGGTAATGTGTATATAAAGGGGGTGAGTATCCGGGAGAATCCGGTTGAGGCGAAACGACATATGGGTTTCTTGCCTCAGACCCCGCCTTTGCACCCCGATTTGACGGTAACGGAGTACCTGGAGTATTGCGCCGGTTTGCGTCACGTGCCTGACAAGGATATCTCCAAGGCGGTGAAAGAGGCGATGGGCCGCTGTGGGATCAGTCATTTCAATAAGCGATTGATTCGTAATCTCTCGGGCGGTTACCAGCAACGTGTGGGTATAGCGCAGGCAATCATTCACAATCCCGAGTTCGTAGTTTTCGACGAGCCGACGAACGGTTTGGACCCGAACCAGATCGTGGAGATCCGTCATTTGATTAAAGAGATTGCGGAGGATCGGACGGTTATCCTTTCGACGCATATCCTTTCCGAAGTTCAGGCGACTTGCGATTACATCCGAATGATTGAGCAAGGGAACCTGGTCTTTGCCGGCACGGTAGACGAGTTTGATAATTACATCATTCCTAATACCTTGGTGGTTACACTGGTAGCAGCCCCTCCTGCAGACGAGTTACGTTCGATACTTGGTGTCGGAGTCATCGAGGAGCTGGGAGGGATGAAATACCGGGTTCAATACACGGACTTTCAGGAGGTAACGGAGCGTTTGGTAGAGACAAGCGTGGCGCGTGGCTGGCGTTTGACCGAGATCTATCAAGAGAAGAGTTCCCTTGATGCTGTTTTTGCCGAATTATCCAAGAAGTAATAATTTAAAAACACGTTTAGAATGAAGACAATATTGAAAATAGCAAAGACGGAATTGCAAACGTTGTTCTATTCCCCGATCGCCTGGTTGATCCTGATCATATTCACGTTTCAATGTAGTATGACCTTTTCCGGTTTGATTGAAAATTTTGTGCGCCGCGAATCCTTGGGTTATGGAAATTGGGCGCTTACATTGGGGCTTTACGGGGGATGGAGCGGTTTATTCACGGCCGTTCAATCATATCTTTACCTTTACATCCCCTTGTTGACAATGGGTTTGATGAGCCGGGAGCTGGGAAGCGGTTCCATTAAGTTGCTTTACTCCTCGCCGGTAACGAACACGCAGATCATCATGGGAAAATACCTCTCGATGATGGTATACGCTCTTGTTTTAATCGGCGTTTTGACGGTTTA
The DNA here is from genome assembly GCF_900543425.1 of uncultured Sanguibacteroides sp. GTDB lineage: Bacteria > Bacteroidota > Bacteroidia > Bacteroidales > Marinifilaceae > Gabonibacter. The sequence continues at coordinate 142,272 of NZ_UQRQ01000001.1, forward strand.
CACGATTTACGCCGCTTGCGTTGTAAAGGATTTTGATTTTCCGGTAGTTCTTTCGGGGATGCTCGGTATATACCTTTTGATCTGTGCTTATGCGGCGATCGGTCTGTTTATGTCGAGTTTGACCTCTTACCAGATTGTTGCTGCTGTCGGCACCTTGGCTATCTTAGCAGCTTTGTCTTACGTGAAAGGATTGTGGCAGGAGATCGATTTCGTGCGGGATATTACTTTTTGGTTAGCTATTTCCGGACGTGCCGGGGAGTTTGTAAACGGTTTGATCTGCTCGGAAGACGTGCTTTATTTCTTGATTGTTATCGTTTTATTCCTCTCGATGTCTGTCGTTCGTTTGCAATCGCGGCGTCAGAAAGCATCTTGGATGGTAACATGGGGAAAATACGTCGGTATTTGGTGTGTGGCCATGTTTATCGGTTATCTCTCCTCCCGTCCGGCGTTGATGTCGTTTTATGATGCTACGCAGACGAAGACAAACACGTTAACCCCGAACAGCCAGAATATAGTGGCGAGGATGGACGGCAAGTTAAAAATTACCACTTACGTGAATGTTTTGGATGGTTTTGCCTGGTATGGTTTACCTTCCAGTCGGAATTGGGATTTGCAGCGTTTTAGACAATACCTTCGTTTTAAGCCGGATATGGAAATGAGATACGTTTATTATTACGATTCGGTGAATATGGAAGAATTGGACAAGAGATTTCCTAATACGACAATGGAGTGGAAGGCTAAAAAGATGATGGAAAGTTTCGGTTTGGACTCTAATAAAGTATTGAAGCCGGAACAGATTCGTGAAAAAATCGATTTGTCGGGAGAGAAAAATCGTTTTGTTCGTTTACTGGAACGAGAGAATGACCAGAAAACCTTCTTGAGGGTATTCGATGATCCTCAAGTTTTTCCCGGAGAAACGGAGATTTCAGCTGCTTTTAAACGTTTGGTGATGAAATTGCCGAAAGTGGGCTTCTTGACCGGACATGGCGAGCGTAACACCGAACGTGAAGGCGATCGTGATTACAGTAGCTTTACCCAGGATAAACCTTTTCGTTATTCTTTGATTAATCAAGGATTCGATTTTGAAAATCTCACTTTGAATAAAGAGATCCCGGAAGATATTAATATTTTGGTTGTAGCCGAGATGCGCTACCCGATGACGGAAGTAGAAAAAGTGAACTTTGACAAGTATATCGCCCGAGGCGGTAACTTGTTTATTGTCGGAGAACCGAAACGCCAGGAGGTGATGAACCCCGTAATCGAGCAATTCGGAGTGCAGTTCATGCCGGGTATTCTTGTACGCCCGACGGAAAACTTCCAGGCTGATCTTATCGTTGCTACCCCGACAAAAGAGGCTGCTGATTTCTCTTATATTTACAAACGTATGAAAGCCTGGGGATACGTGGCCACGATGCCGAGTGCCACGGGGTTAGATTATGTAACGGATAAGGGGTATACGGTAACGCCTTTATTTGTCAGCGACACGATCGATTGCTGGAACGAGTTACAGATGACGAATTTTGTTGACGACACGGTACGCTTCAATCCGGAGACAGGAGAGTTGCAAAAGACTTTCGTAACCGGTTTGGCATTGTCCCGCAAGGTGGGAGGGAAGGAACAGAAAATTATGATTTTCGGGGATGCCGATTGTGTAAGTAACGGTGAGTTCAGTCGTTCTCGTAAAGGCATCAATGCTTCTAACTACATGATTATACAGGGAGCCTTCTTTTGGCTATCGGATGAAGAGGTGCCTATCGATGTACGTCGTCCTCCTATTCCTGATAATAAAATATACGTGGGAGAAACGGGGGCTCATATTATCAAAATAATGTTTATGGGAGTATTTCCTGTCGTCTTACTTTTCTTTGCTCTATTTATCTGGATCAGGAGAAGAGGAAGATAAATGTCCGGCCTTTTTCGATCCAGAGAACGCGAGGAAGATTACAAGGGGAACGAATATGATTCGCTCCCCTTACTTGTGTGCGGAAAAGATTATTGCTGCTTTTTACGATAATCGATTGAAAAATGCTTGCTTTTCTTTTGGAAAACTTTCCGGAAAGTAATTCATATTTGCAAAAATTTAAATACTATGGCAACAGTAAAAGTTAAATTACGCAATTCAACGGTCGCGGGAAAAGCCGGAACGGTTTATTATCAATTATCCCACAGGGGGAAAAGTCAGCAAATAACAACTCGGATACATCTGTTACCTGACGAATGGAATTCGAATACCGGGCAGGTAATCTCTTCTTTTAGAAATGTGGTTCCGATACAAAAACAGATAGATAATGACCTGATATACCTGAAACATATTATCAGACTTCTCGATCGTCAGGGAAGAACATACACGGTAAGTGATATTGTCAGACGTTATAAAACCGCTAACAGTCCAGTGTCTATACTGGCTTTCATGCAAATGCAAATCGAATTTTTGCAACGTTGCAATCGGTGGGGAACGGCAAAAAATTATGAACGCACGAGGAATAGTTTTTCTTCGTTTCTTGCCGATATGGATCTGCCTTTTGTGGCTATGACCGAGGAGCTCATCGACGATTACAGTATTTTTCTTGTCAGGCGCGGGATTGTCCGTAACTCCATCTCTTTTTACATGCGTGTTTTGCGGGCGATTTATAACAAGGCGGTCCGGCAACGTATAGTCGAGCAGACCTACCCGTTTCAAAATGTCTATACTGGTGTGGACCAGACGCGTAAACGTGCGGTTGATGAACAAATCATACGCCGGCTTCATAAACTCGATCTGTCACGGAATGCAGCATTAGCATTTGCCCGTGATCTTTTTATATTTAGTTACTGTACGAGAGGTATGGCGTTTGTGGATATCGCCTACCTGCGTAAATCGGATATTCAGAACGATATGATTTGTTATACGCGACATAAGACCGGGCAACTGCTTTGTATTCGGCTTGAACCCAGTATTCGGGCTATTATCGTCCGATACGAGAAAGCGACTGAAGATTCGCCCTATGTTTTCCCGATACTGACGACGGACGATAGGTCAGTAGCTTACAGGCAATACTTGGCTGCATTAAATAATCATAATCGCCTGCTTCATAAATTGTCCGGATTATTATTGGCGGGATGTAAAATCACTTCATACACCTCCCGGCATAGTTGGGCAACTATGGCCCGCAATTGCAATGTTCCGATTTCTGTTATCAGTGCGGGATTGGGACATACGTCCGAACGAACGACTCAGATTTATTTGACAATGCTGGAAAATTCTATCATAGATTCTGTGAATCAGGAGATTATAGAGATGTTGGATCAGTAGATCTCTATGCAAGAAACATGATATATTACTCGCAAAAATAAAATATTTTCGTTATTGAATCAAAGAAATTACAGCATCTTTTAACTAAAAAAAACTATTCAATTGTGTAGAATGCTATATAATAGTATTTTATATACATAGTTAAAAAATCGAGATTTAATCATTTAATGTTAATAATAAATAAAATTTAAGATGGGATTATGAATCTGGAAAAATAAAAAATTATAAAATATATAAAAATCAAATCACGTCTTTTATTATTGTTCTAATAGTCAAATATTTAATCTACATAAAGATTTCTTGCATAGAGATCTGCAATTTATTGTAGTGTATGTTGTCGTAGATAAAATATAGATATGAGAAAATGAAGATGAAAGTCGAAATTAGAACAATTCTGTTTTTATGCATGGCACTGGGGAGTCTTTGTGCCAAAAGTCAAAATGTGGCGGTTAAAACTAATCTGCTTTATGATATTGCCGCTTATACTGTGAATGCAGGTGTGGAGATGGGACTTGCATCCCGTTGGACCTTGGATGTATCTGCCAATTACAATGGCTGGACGCTTTCGCACGAGCGAAAATGGAAACATTGGCTCCTTCAGCCGGAAGCCCGTTATTGGTTTTGTGACCGTTTTGCCGGGCATTTCGTGGGAGCGCATGCTTTGGGTGGTCAGTATAATATAGGAAGTTTGAAGAATAGTATTTCTTTTCTTGGTACTGATTTTTCGAATCTTTCCGATCGTCGTTATCAGGGATGGTTCGTCGGTGCGGGTATTGCTTACGGTTACGCGTGGATACTGGGTAAACACTGGAATTTGGAAGCGGAGTTGGGAATAGGCTACATTTACACTCGTTATGACAGTTATCCTTGCGCTACCTGCGGGAAGAAACTTGCGAAAAATAAGTCACATAATTATGTCGGTCCAACGAAGGCCGCAGTCAATCTGGTATATACGTTTTAATTCATAGGGATTATGGATGTGAAGAGAATAATGAAAATACTTTGCGGTGGCTTGTTACTCCTGCTTAGTATAATGGAAGCCGAGGCGCAAACAATTATGAATGGAAAGGTAACGGTATCGAACCTTGCTGTTTCCCGTACGGAGGACAAATTATTCGTTTCGATGGATATCGATGTTTCGGCTTTGGAATTGAAAAGTAATCGGGAGGTGGTGTTCACCCCTTCATTGGCAGGAGAGGAAGACAGTTTGCGTCTTTCTTCGGTAGTGGTCGCCGGTCGTAACCGTTACTACTATCATTTGCGTAACGGTTTTTCATCGGATGATATGACACTTTATCGTTGCGGAGAAGCTTCGGTTATCGAATACCGCACGGTGATACCCTACGAAAAGTGGATGTCCGCGGCGATACTTACGATGGAGGAGGGAGAGTGTGGATGTCAATGCGAAATATTGATGGAAAACGGCGAATTGCTTACTTCGTTAAACCTCGAGCCGGAAAAATTCAGACCGGAATTTGTCTATATACCTCCGAAGGCGGAAATTAAGATGCGGGAAGAGAAGGGTTCTGCCTATATCGATTTTCCCGTGAACCGGACGGAAATCCATGAAAATTACCGGAATAACCCGGCGGAATTACAAAAGATCAAAAGCACGATAGATGCTGTACGGAATGACCCGGATATGTGGATTACCGCTATCAATATTAAAGGGTATGCTTCGCCGGAGGGTTCCTATGCCAACAACACTCGTTTGGCCAAGGGGCGTACGGAAACGCTGATGAAATACGTACAAGGATTGTATGATTTTGCCGATACACTCTTGTCGACGGCTTATGAACCGGAGGATTGGGCGGGATTGGCCCGGTATGTGGAAGGTTCCGACTTGACCAATCGGCAAGGTATTCTGGAACTGATTCGAAGCAATATGGATGCGGATGTCAAAGAAAATAAAATCAAGTTGACTTATCCGGCGGATTATCGCTTTTTGTTGAAAAACGTCTATCCCGGTTTGCGGCATTCCGATTATACGGTGGAATATGTCGTGCGCCCGTACACGAATGTGGACGAGATAAGAAGTCTTTTGGCTACCAGTCCTCAGAAATTGAGTCTTCAGGAAATGTTCCTCGTTACGCAGGAAATGGAGCCGGGTAGTGAAGAGTTTAACGAAGTATTCGAAATTGCGGTGCGGATGTATCCTACCGATTCGACGGCAAACCTTAATGCAGCCAATACGGCGATGGCTATGGGTGATTTGAAAAAGGCAGAGCGTTATCTCCGTAAGGCAGGTAATACGGCAGAGAGTGTATATGCCCGGGGAGTTTATGCCGCACTTGCGGGCGATTACGATGCGGCAGAGAAATTTTTCGTTGAAGCCGGAGAGAAAGGTATTGTGAAGGCTGAAACTATGTTAAAACAAATCGGAAAACTGAAAAATGAATCTATTCAAAAACAACCTCAGCATGATAATAACAAAGCAAATGAAACATTGGAGTAAATTTTTAGCTGTTTTTTTCGTAGCCGGATTAATAGTTGGCTGCCACAGCGAAGAGAAAATTCCCGACGGATGGCCTGATGATGAAGGAGAGCGGGAGATGTTGTATATGAATGTGAACGTGGCATTACCGACCAAGGCATTGGCGCGCAGTACGACGGGGAATACCGGTCAGGAGGTGGGCCAGGATTATGAGAATCATGTGGCTTCCATTCTTCTGGTGTTGGCCGATACGAAAGATAAATACGTGACACATGGTATTGTAGGCGGACTTCCGGTACAACCCGGAACCCGGGCTACTATAACCGCTACTGCGGCAATCAGTAGAACAGGTATCCAAAAATTGTATGATAACAACGGAAATTTAAAGGATCCGGGCAACAATAAAGTTCACGTGTATGTATTTTGTAATCCCACGCAGGACCTGATTGACGAGCTGTCTAACATAGAAGAAGGCCATGAAGCAGATTGGACGAACAAGGTTTGCCGTGTGTTACAGAATGATATCGAGGGTAGCGACAAGAATACCACCATTTGGTCTAACGGGTTGTTTCTTATGTCTAATGCGGGAAAGACCGAGCGGTTGATTCCCAATACGTTCCAAGAGTGGGTGGAGGCATACGCTACCGAAGCGAATCCCTTCAATCTGAGCGGGGATAACGGTGGAAGTTACGATAATGCTACGAACGATAGGGGAGCGATCGATGTGGAACGTTCCGTGGCACGTTTTGATTTCAGGGACGGGAGTGGTACCGGAAAGAATACGTACAACATCGGAAGGACGCCCGAAGGAAAGGAAGACGACGGCTTGCAAGTACAGTTGATCCGCATGGGTTTGGTCAATATGAGCAAAGAGTTTTATTACTTGCGGCGTGTGTCTGCGGACGGGAAGGGAGAGAATGCGGTAATCGGCGGCAAGGAAACCGCTTCCAATTACGTTGTAGATACGGATGCAGAGTTCAAACAAAATGATTTGAACACACCTGAAGTAATCAATAAACTGAAAGATCATTTTAATTTTCGACTGTTTAACAACGATGGCCGTATTGATGCCAGTACACGCAGGCAATGGGACAATTACTGGATCGACGATGTGATCAAGGGACGTGAAGACAATGACGAAGGCTGGACGCCGGAAGCAGGAACTTCGGTCGTGAAGGACTATCGTATCTGGCGCTATGTGACGGAGAATACGATTCCGGGGAATGACGACCACCAGAAAAACGGCATTTCGACGGGGATCGTTTTTAAAGGGAAGCTACTTGCCGGAACCAATCTTGAAACGACGAATGAGCAGCTTTATAAGGCTATCCGGGGCGAATATACTTTGCCTGAAGGTATAAAGGGATACACGTATAACGTGGAAGGCAGCAATGCTGTTTACCCCATTTTGTATACTTTCCAAAATCAGATATACGTGGGGTGGAACACCGGGGTGAAGGTGGCAGCACAACAGGCGGCTCCGGGACATCCGCTCCATTCGGCAGCGAGGATCGGCGAGGAGAGCGGGCCGGATAAATTATACCAGCAGCTGATAGAGATTTGGGATGAGGGCAAAGGGGATGTGCAGAAAACGGAGGAAGCGCTTGCCGCTTTCCGTAAGGCTGCTACCGAAGCCGGTTTCACTCTTTATCAGGCAAGCAATGATGCGGAGATGGATAAAGACAATCATGCCGGAGTGGGATACTATTTCTACTATTATTACTGGAACCGTCATAATGACAATGGTTTTCCCGGTACGATGGGGACAATGGAATTCGGCGTGGTACGCAATAACGTGTATAAACTGGCAGTAACGAGTATCAGCAAGCTGGGGCATCCCCGTATTACAAGTAACGATCCCGACCCGGTGGATCCCGACGATCCGGATGAAAGCGGTGAGGTATACCTGACGGTGTCGGTGGAAGTGTTGCCTTGGACCGTACGTGTCAATAATATCGAATTTTAAAAATGAAAAGTAACAAACAGTTTATAATATCACGCTTCATCGGCATGGTGCAGAGCGTTATGTTAGCAACGGCCTTACTTTCGTGTGAACGTATTTATGAAGACCTCGAACCTTGTCCGCAGGGTGTGTCTCTGCGTTTCGTGTACGATTATAATATGGAGTATGCCAATGCGTTTCCGAAAAAGGTGGATTGTCTGACATTGCTTGTGTACGATGGGGAAGGCCGTTACGTGACGAAGCGGGTTGTGACGGGGACCGAGTTACGGGATGAAGCATTCCGGATGACCTTGGATTTGGAGGAGGGAGATTACCGTTTTGTGGCGTACGGGGGATTGGCTTGTGAGAAAAGTTCTTTTGTGATGGTAGCGGAGCCGGACAAAAGGGCTGTATATGACGATTTGCAGGCTGCTATGGACAGGGAGTGTCTCACGGTGGCCGGAAAAAAGAGGCTGCATGATATGTACTGGGGAGAATTGAGATTACGGACAGCTGACTCCTACAGGGAAGGAGTGGTGGAGATGATGAAGAACACGAATAACATCAGGATTGTTCTGCAACAGACCAATGGCGATCCGGTAAACGATGAGGATTTCGAATTCGAAATTACGGACGACAATACACTTTTCGGTGCAAATAATGATTTGATCGGCAATGGGGTAGTGAGGTATACACCCTGGGCGCAGGGACAAGCGTCAGCAGGGGAGGTGGAGAGGGGAAAAGAGGCGATAGTGGCCTACGCGGAGTTTTCGACGTCGCGGCTGATGACGAAAAACAATCCCCGGTTGGTTATCAAGAGGAAGAAGGACGGAGCGGAGATTATCGATATCCCTCTCAATAACTATCTGTTGTTATTGAAGAGTGAACTTTATGCCGAGATGGATGCACAGGAGTTTCTCGACCGAGAGAGCGAATGGTCGTTGATTTTTTTCCTTCGCTCGGATTATTCCTGGCTCAGGACTTATATCAAGGTTAATGACTGGACCGTGAGACTCAACGAAACAGAGTTATGAAAATAATAAAATTGTTGGCATATATCATACCGTTTCTCATGTGCCTTATTTTCATGGGATGCAGTCGCGAAGGAATTGAAGAGACACGGGAGGGAGAAGACACGTTGGTAAATCTGGAAATCGACGTGGCTTTATCCGGCGTACCGGTACGGATGCGAAACAGCGAACCGGCGTCGAACGAAAACGAGAAGATGAAAACGTTGCGCATCGTCGTGGTGCGTCCCGACAATACGGTGGAAGCAAACCGTTTGTTGGAACTCTCATCGGCTGTCGAGACATACGGGAACCTTTTGTTCAGGGTGGTAGGCAAAGAAACCAAACGGATCTATCTTTTTGTCAATGAAGAGACGATGATTCCAACGAAAGAGACCGGAGTATTCCGCAAATTGCTGAAGGAGGATCTTTCGGCGATTTATGTCGGGTTGCCCTTTCCGGAGAACAGGTTGGGGGGATTGACGATACAGTTAGACAATAATTCGGAGCAGATTCTCGGACCATTGCCCATGAGCGAATGCCACAGGATAGAGGTCGCGGACAGTGATGCCTATTGCAGGCTTTACGTGACGCGGGCTGCCGTTAAATTTTCTTTCCGGATAATTAATCGCACTAATAGCGATAGAGTGTTCACCGGATTGAGTATCGATAAGATGGCTCGTCGGGAGTATTACCTGCCGAAAGATACAAAATATAACGAAAACAAGGAGATTACCGAATATGCCGTTCCCACGATAGGGAGTAACGAGTATTACACGTTTGAACGGAAGGAGAATATAAAACTACCTGTTGGAGAGGAGATCACGTTGGACCCGATCTATTTGTTGGAAGGTAAATATACCGATCCGGGCGGAGATCCGAGAAATTACCGGATGTCCATCTCTTTGGACAAGGGGGCGGTGTTGAGCGATTATTTTCCCGACTTGTCATGCCTGCCGCGCAACACGCATGTGGTCGTAAAGATCATTATCAATGACAATCAGGTAAATTGGCAGGTCGATCTCGAACCCTACGGGGAGGTAGTCCTTGAACCGGATTTTGGATTGTAACAAAGGAAGTATTTAAGAATATGAAACGCAATATCTTATATGGTATTTTGTACATATTAACCATCGGACTGGCAGCTTGTACCGATGATTTGATAGGTGGAGAAGATGAATTTGTGCCGAAGGGTGAAAGTTCCTTAATGGCTACCGTGGAGTTTAAACCGCTGGCTGCGGCTTTGGCCGGGAAAGCTAAGACCGCTGGCAATACCATTAAAAGTATTGAAAATCTTTGCGTGTTATTGTATGATTTGGAAGGGAAGCTGGTGAAGCGTCACCTGCTTGTATCCGGACAATTTTCCGTACAAAACGAAAACAGGGAGGGGATCCAAATAGCTGAAACTTCTACGCCCCGGGCCGTGTTTAAATTGACGATACCTTACGGGCGCTATTATATCTATGTCGCAGCCAACATGGGGGATCTCGGCTCTTATGCAGAGAAAATCCAGACGATAGACGGCCTTAAAAGTATCTCTTTTGGTTGGCAAAGCAAGGTGGCCGAAAATAACCAGATGTTCGGTCATTTTACCGAGGAGGATGAAATTCATGATGAGGCACCCGTATTGACTGTCAACAAAAAAAATATGCGGCTGCATGCCTGGATACGCCGTGCGGCTTCGAAAGTGACGATAGCTTACGACGGTACGAACCTTGAGGAAGGGGTTTTTATCTACATTAAATCTGTGCAGATCAGAGATATTCCCGCTCGTTGTTTCCTTGGACAGAAAAATACTCCCGTTAAAACGGACGAACTTATTCGCGAAGGCGAAACGATAACATATGCCGATCCTAAGAATCAGCCTTACGACGAGACCTGGCCGGTACGTGTCACCAAGGGAAAACCGAAGCACGGAAGCGATCATTCCGAAACTGCCGATGCGCTTTTCTTTTATGAAAACATGCAGGGTGAAGGGAAAAGTAAGCGTCAGGATGCAAATGAAAAAGGGGTGATTGCCTATCCTAACGGTAACCAAGAGGGGGCTGACGGTTACAAAGATAATAAGCCTTACGGCACTTATATCGAGGTCCGGGCTTACTATCGTTCCATTAACGAGAATAGATTGGGAAACGGGGATATCGTGTATCGTTTTATGCTTGGCAAGGATGCGGATAAAGACTATGATGCGGAGCGTAACCATCATTATAAATTGACATTGAAATTCAATCATTTTGCTAATGATGTGGATTGGCATATTGATTACGAGGAGGAGATTCCGAGTATACAGGTGCCGGAGCCTTATTACATTTCCTACCTCTATAATCACTCTATGTTGTTACCCGTTAAAGTCAACGGCGGCTCTCATAAAGTGACAGGATTATCGGCAAAAATCGATACGAATGCCTGGGCTCCCTATAATGCTTCCAGCCTCGATTACTGGAGAAATATGGATCCGGAGGTTACTTCGAGTGCCCCTTTAAACCCGTGGAACGGCTTCCTGTCTCTTCGCAGGACAACGCAGACTATTCTTGACGAATCGAAAATCACATCGAACGAGGCGTATTATAAAACGACCAACCGGGGAGAACGGGATTACAAAGAGGTGACGACAGGCGAGTACGGGTCGGATACAGAGGACGGTCGGTATTACGTGGTGAAAGAACCGGAGGAAAATACGGTGACTTATCGGCTTCCCATGTATACGCGTGCCAAACAAATGATTGTTAAGACGAGTTACACGGGTAATAATCCCTATGTCGCTTACCAGCGTAAAGCGGTGGTTACGTTTACGGCAACATTGTCTAACGGACAAAAAATCGTAAAGCCCGCTACCATTATGCAGGTACGTCGTGTCGTGAATCCGAAAGGCATATGGCGTAAACACGATAACAAGCGGCCGTTCCACGTCGTGTTGAAACGACTACCGATGGAAAATGCCACGGAATTCAAAACCTTTACTTCAGAAGGAGCATGGAAGGCTTATATCGTTCGAGGTGATAAACAAACCATCACTTTAGGAAAAGATACGGTGAAGGGCAGCACGGGTACTCCCATCGATTTTCAAGTATATTTTAACGGTTGTGATGAACATGAATCCCGTTGTGCGGTGATTCGTGTGGAGTATCATAACTACAGTTGTTACCATCTGATTTTCGCCCGTCAGGGGTATGCTCCCATGGCGTTAATAGAGAACGGCAGGAAGTGGCATTCGTTTAATATGCGCACGGCCACGCGAGAAGCGGAAGCTCCCACAGAGGAAGGTTCGCTGTTTAAATTCGGTAACTGGGAGCAGCCGATCGACGCTACTAATAATAGAAACGATAAGCCGGTCTGGGTTGACGTATCAGAAGATGATTTCAAAGATCATAAGGATACCCCATTTCTAATTGCAGAAACAGGTACAACTTGTCTTTGGAGCGAAATAAAATCAGAAAATCATTTCGGGAGTTTTTCCGATCCTACTGTAAACGGGAAGAAAGTGTCCGTGGCAACTTATAAAGATTATAATGATTTATGGAGTAGCGACGACATTGAGCAAGGTTTTGGTGTACTCTACGGTGACGAAGCTACCGAGACCCTCTCTAAGATAGAGGAGGTTTATGGTTATCAGTATGATACGAATCCGAAATTCGGCATGCGCGGGGTTTTCGTGTACAACAAGTCGGAAACGTCAAAAGAGTACGGCGGCAGAAACGTGTTTTTTCCTTTGGGAGTTTCCGGGTACGGCCATCGGAAAGACGGAAAGAACGAAAATGGGAAAGTGGCGGTACTCAGATATGCTTCGGGGCGAAGAGCTCCTTTTCCCACGCCTGATAATAACCCGCTTTTCTACGATCTTTATATGCGACCGGGAGCTATTTATTGGTTAAAACAGAAAGAGAACAATGGCAGGGAAAGAGATGCTATTGCTTGGGATTTTAATTATTTTACCTTCGATTTCAATTTGATAACCAGCACTAACATTTTCACCAGTAACGAGAAGGCGAATACCAGCGATGCATGTTTTATACGTTGTGTGGAATAGGCGGGCGGAGTGTCGTTTTTGTATATGAAATAGAGAAGATATGAGAATTGCAGGCGAAATATTCGTTTTATCGCTGTTGTTTGCCGTTTGGGGAAACAGTGGGGTAGCTCAACCACGGGATACGGCGATCAGCAGTAAGACTTTAGGGGATACCTTGTTGCCTCGGGAACTTCCTCTTCCTGAAATCCCTTCGACTCTCCGGAGTGCTCCCGAAAGGGCGGCTTATGTGGTTACGCATTTCTGGGACGATATGGACTTCCGGGATACGCTATGCGCTCGTGATACGGCTTTTATGGAACAGAATTTTGTCAATTTTATCGCTTTGTTTCCTCATGCCGAATCGACTTCGTTGCAGCTGGCTGTCCGGGACCTGATGCGACGTGCCGAAGTAGATCCTGTGGCCTATACGCTTATGATGGAAATAGCTGAAAAGTATCTTTACGAGTCTGCTTCCCCGATGTTGAACGAGGAGTATTTTATCTTTTTTCTGGAGGAAATTGTGCGTACGCCTGTTTTGGGAGAATACGATAAAATGCGTCCCGTCTATTTGTTGGAAGCGGCAAAGAAAAATCGCCCCGGAATGAAGGCTGCCGATTTTACCTATTTTACCCGGGATGGGAGACGGCAGACACTCTACGCTACGAAAGGGCGGCGAATATTGTTGATCTTTTATGACCCTGATTGCGATCACTGTCAAAAAATGATGGAGAAATTACAAGGAAATGAATTTCTGCGGCAACAAATTCATGCTGAACGTTTGACGGTGCTCGCTATTTACGCGGATAATGACCGGAAGGCATGGAACCGCACGAAAAACGATTTCCCGACGGAGTGGATTGTCGGATTGGACGGAGGTGATATTCGGGAGCGGGAACTTTATGTTATGTCAGTCATGCCGACGCTTTACCTGCTCGATCGCAACAAAAAAGTGGTTTTGAAAGAGGTGCCGTTGCAGACACTGCTCGGTGTGTTAGCCGATGATTTGCATCGATAATTTTTAAAGGTATTTTAGAGGATATACGTAAACTTTTTTCAGAACGAATCTTTCTTGTCCGCTGAGGCTTTTGCTTACATAAGTCTTAGAACAAATATTTTTGATTTTCAATACGATAATAGTTGGAAGAATATATAAAGAATTATAATATATTAATATATTTTCGTTAATGCTGTTACAATTAAAATACTATTTTTGAGAAAATTAAAAATAGTTTGGTTTTATGAATTTATATAATATCAACACGGTTGCTTGCTTCGAGGCAAGAATTTTAAGACGCTCTTGGCTATTTCGTGTATTCACTCCGCTTTCATTGTTTATTGTTGCTTGCTTTCAATTAGTGGTACAAGGAAATTTACTACCTTGGAGTTCTTGGAATTTTATCGCTTTGTCTTCCTATATGCCTTATCTGAATGCAAGTATTGTGAGTGTGCCTTTGGTCATCATGGTCGTTTTGCTGGCAAAAGATTTTTGGAGTGGCAGTAAATGGGATACGATGGAGATGGTGTATGTTCGTCCGATGAGTAATGCCGATTTCATTATCGGTAAGGCATGGGGAAATATTCGGGTGTTTATGGGGGTGGCTTTGATCTCCTTGGTGATAGGTGCTATGATCAATCTTTTTCTTAGTGATGCCCCGTTTAGCGGTTTTCTTTATCTTTTTTATTGGATTGTTTTTTTGTTGCCCTCTTTGGTATTTATTTTAGGGTTAACTTTTTTTATCGCAAGTCTGATTCATAACCGGGCATTGACGATACTGTTTTTATTGGGATTCGTATTTTTGACTCTCTATTTTTTAGATACTAAGGGACACGGTATTTTCGACTTTTTAGCTTCCACGATTCCTAATACCTATTCCGACATAACAGGTTATCCGAATTTAGGTTTTGTTCTATTACAGCGATTGGGGTGGCTTTTGCTGGGATTTGGTTTAATCGGCTATTCGATTACTTTTTTGAGGCGTATTCCGAATCGTCCCGGAAGTCGAATGGTTCAATTCAAATTTTCTACCTTGTTCGTGATCGGGGGTATCTTATGTGGTTGTATGTTATACTTATCCTTTTATCAAGTTGAAACTCATCGTGCGAAATACATAGCGAGTTACGATAGATATAGCTTAAAAGATAAATTGACATTGGATCGACAGACGATTACTTATCGGCAGACGGGTGGAAAAATAGAGGTAAATACTTCTTTACAGCTTGTAAATACTCATGATAGGGAGGTGAATTCGGTCATTTTGTATCTGAATCCCGGCCTGCAAGTGAAGCGTTTGTTGAAAGGTGATCAGGAGTTGGCCTATCTTCGAGATAATCAGGTGATTGAGATAAAAGAGAATGTGCCGTCCGGGGATACGCTTGTGCTTGTGTTGGAATACGCGGGGCGCATCGATGAGAACGTCTGTTATCTGAATCAACCGGAAAAAGATATATTCGATAGTCAAACGATTGGTTATTCTTTTTTCCGAAACGGGAAGCGATATGCTATCGTAGGGAAGGAGTATACGTTATTGACACCGGAATGCCTCTGGTACCCGGTAAGCGAACCTCCTGCGAATCCGAAAAACCGGTACGATGTTCGGATGAATTTTACTTCATATCGTTTGAAGGTTGTAGATACCGGGGATAGGACGGTTTTATCACAAGGCGAATCGAGCCGTAACGGAGAAATCACGGAATTCAAGCCTGAATATCCTCTACCGGGAATTTCATTGTGTATCGGTTCTTACAAGAAGTACTCCGTAAACGTGGATTCGGTATCCTTTGAACTGTATCTTGTTGAAGGACATGACGATTTTATGCGATACCTGACTCATATAAAAGACTCGATGGAAATGTTCGTATCGAACACAAAGGGGATATTGGAGGGTATGAAAGGACGAGATTATCCGTATCGTCGTTTTATGCTAATAGAAACTCCGGCTTCCTTTGCCTCCTATTATTGTTTCGAGCGGGGAGGAAGTGAACGTTTACAACCGGAGATGGCATTGATACCGGAACGGGGAATCGGTTTTTGGACTATGAATTTTAAAATATCTCAGCAATACATGAAGCAAATATACGGGAAGGAGACTTCTCCGATAGAGACAGAGCAGAAGATGTTGGATCAGTTTATTCAGTCCGTGTTTTTTAATGAATATGCTGCCGGGAATGAAAATGTATCCGTTGGAATCTTTTCAAGCAACGCATCTACGGATTTTGCTTTAACCGGTAATCAGTTTGATATTTCGCCGTTGTTTTTTAATTACACGGGTCAATTGGACGTACCTGATTACCCTGTTATGAATGTGGTATTGACTGATTTGATGAAACGGCAGGATGGTAAGGAAAAAGGGCAAACAAGTAATTGGGCGACGTATAGCAGCTCTCAAAAAAAGGCTATACGTTACCTGAAAGATCATAGTCTTAAAGAGGCATTGGAAGCTTCCGAACTCTCTTCGGATGTGTTGTACCAGATCGTAAAATTAAAATCGTTGATGTTAAAAGAGCAGTATTTTATGCCGACGATACCTGCTGCCGATTTTAGGAAGTTTATTAATAATTATTTGTATGAACACCGGAATGCTCAAATAGATTTTGTCGCTTTTGATGAGGAGTTTGTAAAACGTTTCGGAGTAAGTTGGTTGGAGGTTTTACCGGAATGGTATATGACCAAGGGAATTCCTGCCTATCTGATTCAAGATTATCTTGTCGAGGAAGTGGAAGAGGAGGGAAATAATTTGGACGGAAGAATGGGAAAACGGTATCGTCTTCAAATAAGTGTGTATAATGATTCGGATATTGCCGGAGTGGTGACATTCGGTTATACGCAAATAGCTACGATTTCGAATGCCTTCGGGAATATAAGTGTTACGAGTAATATGACTTCCGGTCGTTCTGAGAATATTTTGATCGGTCCGAGGGAAGCGAAGAGAATTGTCATAATGTGTGACGGTGAATTTGTCAACGCAACGCTGAATACGAATCTTTCTTCCAATCTTCCTATTGCTATTAATTATTATTTGGATGGAAAATTGGGAAAAACAAGGGAAACTACTACGGGCGTGACGGATATCGATGCTGCCGTTTTCTTTCCCAAAGAGGGAGAACAGATCGTAGACAATGAGTCGGAAGGATTTAAAGTTATGACCTCTTCTTCCGGTAATAAAATGCGTAAATGGATGAAAGCGAACGAAACGACGGAATACAAAGATTTTTATACGATGACTGCTTCCGAGGAGTGGTCACCGGTCGTGTCGGATGAGTTTTACGGGGGACACATACGTAGCGGGTGGATGAAAAAGGGGGGAGACGGTAGTGCTAAGGTCGGGTGGTCGACCCGGTTGGATAAAGCCGGTTATTACGAACTTTCGGTCTTTATACCGAATAGCTTGGAGTTATATCGGATAGCCGTAAACGGTAAGGGAGAGGTGATACAAAATGCGAATGCAGTAAAGCAGTATTATACGGTATACCATAACGGGGAAGAAACGGAGGAAGAGGTCGAGATCCCTTTATCGGAAAGAGGGTGGTTATCATTAGGACGTTTTTATTTCTCACCGGGTGAAGCTACAATTGTACTTAACGATAAAGGAAGTGTTGCCAATCAGACCATATACGCGGATGCGGTGAAATGGGTTTTTGATGGTGAAAAGTAATATTTAGGTATGGATATAAGTGTGGTTCTATCGGTCGTGATTGCAATATGTACGGCCTTGTATACCGTAATCAACCTGATGATGTGGTTTGAAAGCCGGGCTACCCGTAAGCAAAAGATAACACCTTTTATTGTGGCTTATCTTCAATCGACGGATTCCCATATGGTTGAGGTATTGCATATAAAGAATATAGGGGAGGGGTATGCAAAAGAGGTTCGGTTTAAAGTATTGAAAGATTATAAAAGATTAGGAGAAGAGTCTCTGTTACTTTCTGAATGCGGAGCCATCAAAAGGGGCGTTTCCTCTTTTCCTCCACAATATGAAGTAACCTATTATATTGAAAGCTGGGGAGATATCGGCGAGAGAAATATAGAAGATGTAATCGAATTGGAAATTTCTTACAAAAGGATGGATGGAAAAAAAATCATCAATAAGTATACTTTGCCACTAAATGAACTGACCGATCAGAATTATAGTAATCCTCCCGAAACTTATATCGGCCAGATTCCGCATTATTTACAGGAGCTTAATAAGACTTTAAAGAACTATTTGGAAAAAACATGATGACTTTGATTGCTTTTTGTTGGATAAAGGTAACTTATTGTCGGGTTACGGTCAATATGAAATAGAGAATGGTAAGAACCTACACAGCTATTATTGTGAAGTTATGCAATGGGGCTACCGAAGAGAGGCAAAGTATTCTTTTTAATTTAGGCGATTCTCTGGACTGTATTTGTATGGTATTTTTTTCCTTGTCCCGATGATTCTTTGATATATAAGAATTTTCTATTTCGTGGAATTTTTCACCGGTAAAATAAGTACTTTTGCCGATAGGCAGAATAAAATGAAATGGAACATTTTCTGGAATATTTTGGTGTCGTAACGGGGATTATATACCTGATACTGGAGATCTTACAGCATCGGGCGATGTGGGTTGTCGGGTTCCTGACCTCTTTTGTCTATGTCTTTGTTTTTTTCTTTTCTAAGTTTTATGCAGACATGAGTTTGAATGTCTACTATGTTTGTATGAGTGTATATGGTTTCTGGCAATGGCAGAAAGTCGGAAGCAGGGAAGAAGAGAAAGAGATTGCTATATTGTATCGTCATTTGAATCTGAAGCTATTCTTGGGGATTATAACGGTAACAGTAATATTGTATGGGGTTTTATTTCAAATACTTGCTAATTATACCGATTCTCCTGTCCCGGCCGGTGATGCTTTTACAACGGCATTGAGTATTACGGCGACGTGGATGCTTGCCCGTCGGATACTGGAACATTGGTGGTTTTGGGTCGTTATTAATTTTGTATCCGTGTATCTTTATTACCAGCGGGGACTTTATCCGACTTGTTTTCTTTTTATTTGCTATGGAGTATTAGCTGTTGTAGGATGGATTAATTGGAGGAAAAAGGGAATTTTATATGATGGAAAATTATAAATGTGTAATTGTTGCTAACGGCTTATTTCCTTCCGGAGAGTTAGCGTTGAAGATATTAAGCCAGGCAGAGTATGTCATTGCCTGTGACGGGGCTGTAGTTCATCTGGAACAACATGGAATTGTTCCGGATATGATCGTGGGGGATCTGGACAGTTTACCGGAAGAGTTCTCTGTCCGTTACGCCGATCGTTTGTATCAGGTGAGGGAACAGGAGACCAATGACTTGACAAAAGCTGTTCGTTATGCAGGAGAGAAAGGAATCCGGGAGGTACTGATATTGGGAGCCACGGGGTTACGTGAAGATCATACATTGGGAAATATCTCCCTATTAATGCAATATGCTCCTGATTTTGACCGGATTGAAATACTATCTGATTACGGTTTATTTACGCCGCTTTTGAAAGATGCGACATTGGCGTGTCGTCCCGGGCAACAGGTTTCGCTCTTTTCTTTATATCCTCATGGCATTATTTCGACCTCCGGTTTGCGTTATCCTATCCGGAAGCGAAGACTTTTGTACTGGTGGGAGGCCACTCTAAACGAGGCTTTAGGGGAGACCTTTTCTGTTATCTTGGAGGAGGGGGCTAAGCTTATCGTTTATCGTCAAATGTGATAGAAAAAGTTATTTCATTTTGAAACCACAGGCAGTAATATTTGTTTTTTATGTAACCTGTAAATAGTTTTCAGGGTATAATCCGAGTAACCAAAAGGATTATGAAAGCTGTTTATTGGATATTATGGATGACGGGAATCCTATTTTGGGGATGTTCAGAGTCGACGACTACCCTTATATCGGAAGGGAACGGAAATGTAATGTTTTCGATTGTTTCGAACGGAGAAATCGACAGCGCCCAGGTCTTTTTTTTCAGAAAACGATTGACAAAAGATACGTTGATCCATCGGGAGGTAATAGGGAATATTTCGGAGACGCCCCGCCCTTTTGTTTTCGAGCTACCGGCAGGTTATTATTCTGTGGTGATTTACGGAAATGTATCTACAAAAAGGATAGTGGCTTTACCTCCTTACGCTCAAGAAAATATTTTATTGGATTACAGTAATGGGGAGGAACATCCTATGATTTATTGGGGACGTCAAGTGGTTAACGTGGGAAAAGATGAATGGGTAGCTTCGGCTTTGCTTGAAATTACCTCTTACGTGGAATTGACTATAAAGGGGGTTCCGGCAGGAGTGGATCAAATAGATGTTGATCTGTTGAACACGGGGGCAGGTGTTTACCTGAATGATATTTTGTGGCAAAAGTTGACAGAGCCGAATTTAATACAGTCTTTGTATGATGTGAAGGCAGATACGACTTATGTGGTTCGTTTTGCCTGTTTCCCAACGGTTGAATCTCTGGGTATGACTTCGTTGGATGTAAGATGTTACGATCGGGAAGGACTTTTGGTATACCGGGGAAAATCGGCTCCTTTTTCTGCTATTTCCAGAAGCTATATTACTTGCTCATTCGGGACGAATATTAGCAAAAGTACTTTTACCGGGAAGGATGATCATATAAATAATATAATACAATGGGAATACAATGAGGTACATCGTTAGTTTTTATGTCGGGTTGTTTTTGTTGGCTTGTAACACGGACCACGATGCATTACCGTTGGGAAATGGTATTACTCTGAAAATGGCTGTCGAGGGGGGCGAAGTTTTTGAAGATAATATTTATTCTTTAAATATATATGCTTTCCGGAAGTCTCGGGAAGGGGAGTATGTGTATTACCGTACTTTGGCAACACTCGGAAAAGGAGAAATAGACGCATTGGAAGATGGAGCTGATAATAAGTTGTTTACGACACGCTTGAGTTGGGGAAATTACAAACTATTTTTTGTTGCCAATGCAAGTGAAAATTATAAAGGAGAGCTACAACCCTATGTTACAAAACCGTCGGATGTGTTTCTAACTATGCCGGAAGGGGGAGTGGACAGTGTCTATTTTTTGGGTAATACCTTATTGAAGGTGACAGACGAAACAATACATCCTATACCGATAGAATTGAAACGGGCGGTAAGTCGCTTGGGAGTGGTTCTATACGGGGTTCCCGAGTCGATAGACAGTATCCGTTTTGATTTGCACAATATAGCGACAAGGATAGCTATCGACGGGTCTGTTTTTCCGGAAAATACCACTCTTTCTGGTAGTTACGTTATGGATAATAACGACGTGTATCGGAAAGATACGATGAATTATAGCTTTCTTACTTTCCCGACAGCCGTGGGAAAATCTGATTTGAGTTTGACTTTCGTGGGAAAATCCGGAGAAGAGAAGTCCGAGGTCATTTCATCGGTTGTATTGATGCCGGATCAATATGCGGTCGTAAAAGGAGATATCGACGATCACATGGGAGCTTTTCTGAGTTTTCATGTGACAATTCACTATTTTATTTTAGATAATAGTAAAGATTTCTTTTTACCCGATTTCACGTTAACTCCTTCAAAGTAAGATTAATTATCTTCCTTTTCTTCCTCGATGACTGGTTCTTTTGTTTCCGGTAACGGATAGTTAAATATATCGTATTTATCCTTGGGTTGGAGGTACTTCAACCATTGGAAACCTTTGAGTCTGGCTTCTTCCGGGTCGACAAGGAACAGGGGATTCAGTTCTCCTTCCGGTTTGTTTATAAAGATGATATCCGTCACCTTTCGATTTTTTATTTTGATACGTATGTCCGAACTGGTAGCCCGGTTCATTCCGATAATGACTCCTTTGTCGTCCGGATAATAGATACTCTCTCCGTTCCCATCCACGTATACCATATATAGCTCATTATCTTTAAAATAACCGGTCATGTTCCTTCCCTTGAGCTGGTCAAACATTTCGGTTTCTTCCCGTCTGGCTATCATCATGGCTTGTTTTTTCAGGTAAAATTCTTTTACGGTTCCTTTTCCGGTCAGAATAGATATGATTTCTCCCGTCATTTGATTGCCGGAAGCCCAGACCACCGGCTGATTATAAATGGAAATCAGAGAATCGACCGTTAAATAGACGACGGAATCGCCTACTCCTTGCAGGTCTTTACTATAGAACCTGACCTTGTAATAGGCTTTTAAAATATTATTACCTAATGTATCTTTGTTGAGAAAAAGTGTGTCGCCGTGTAAAAATAAAGAGTCCTGTTTTCCCGTTAGAATTAATAAAGCGCTATCGGTAACAAAGGCGTCGTTACTTTTTTGGTTGACCATTCCGTAATTCCCTTTTACAATAATATCGTTAATTGTATCGGTAAGTACCACATCGTCTATTAAAAGAGCCTCTTGCGTAATGCTGTCGATTACCATGGTTTTGGCTGTTCCTCCATAGGAGAGGTAGGTGATGTGATTATTTTTATAAAGTTCGGCATGCCCTGTTAACGTGTTGTACCATCCATCCTCTGAATATAAAGTGGTACCCTCTTCGCTCTTTCCGTATATATTCGTAGGTCCTAATATGGAGACGATTTTCGTCTCCGTTTGGTATTTTAGAGTATCCGAATGAATAATATAATCGGGAGCATCTACTCGTACGCTGTCTTTAAAATAAGCCAGTTTTGTTTTGGTAAAGTAGTTTCCTAACTTACTGGTTAGAACCGTTACACTATCTTTTATTTGTCCGCCGTTAAAATAATAGCCTATTTCAAACAAACCATCGTAATCCAGAAAGTTGGTCGTTAATGTGATCTTGGGATCCCTTAAAGAAACATTATTTCTGATTTTCACCATTTTCGTGTTACCATCATAATGCATGTAATCACCTGCCAGGTGTATGCTATCGTTTTGTATAGCCCTTACATGACCAAAGGCTTCAATGTAGTTACTGTCGGGATATTGGTAAAGACTATCGCACCACATAAGCATATTTTCATGAGCCATATGAACATTACCAATAAATTTATTTATTTTTTTCAGGTTATCGATCTTCAGGTTGTCGGCATGTTTTATATCAATCTTTGCCGGTTTTTTATTTTGTGCAGAAACACTTCCCGCGAATCCTCCCAGACAGATGCACAATATGATTCCCCAGACACGTAGCATTTTGTTTACGATTGATGATTGAAACATAACCTTATTCCTTTAGAAATTTATTTTATCCAGCCATCAAAATTAAATTTGGCGTTCTTGTACTCATCGTCAATATGTATATAAGTACTTTCTTGTTTTTCTTTAATCCATTTCTGAAAAGCTTCTTGCCGTTTCTCTATTAATAAATTATTCTCAAAAAAGCTCCAGTCGTCTTGTAAATTGGCTTTATGAGTAGGATAGTAAGCCTTGATTTTTATAATTTTATACTCTTCGATAGGACCGGATTGATCCCAGAAAGGGTCTGAGATTTCTCCTACTTGAAGATTTTTTACCTGTTTGGCCATCTCTCCTTTAATTTTCTCCAGAGGAAGTTTAGGATTGGCTTCTTCATCCACGATTAACCCGTAATTATTTCTTGTATTCTTATCATCGGAACTCATTTCGGCTACATATTCAAAAGGCACACTATCTCTTTGGATATACTTTACAATAGAATCCATTCTCTGGATAGCTTCCTGACGTTGGCTTTCTTCCACACGCGGGCGTAACAAAATATGACGTACGTTTACTTTGTCTCCTTGTCTGTCTATTCCCTGTATGAGATGGAATCCATATTCTGTTTCTACGATTTTAGACAGTTTCCCCGGTTTTAAGGCGAAGGCTGCTTCTGCAAATTCAGGGGCCAATTGACTTTTTGCGATATATCCTAATTCTCCTCCCTTGGCAGCTGATACCGGATCTTGCGAATACAGTCCGGCCAAAACGGTAAAAGATTGTTTTCCGCTTAAAACCTCATCCCGGAATTCTCTTAATTGGTTTCTAATCCTCTCTTTTTCCGAATCGCTGATTTTAGGACGAATTACAATTTGTTGAATTTCATATTGAGCTCCGACATCTCTTATACTGTCTTTATTTAATTTTTTGTAGTAGTAGCGAACTTCAGAAGGAGTAACTCTCACGTCTTTTACGATTTTTTGTTGCATTTCCGATGTGATTTCTCCCTCTTTTACAACAATTCGCATTTCGTTTTTGAGTTCTTCCATTGATTTTCCGAAATAACTCTCCATTCTTGCCTGAGAACCGATTTGACTGATAATGTTGTCTATTCTGGCATTTAGTAGTCGCTCCACATCCTCATCTGTTACGACAATACTGTCTACTTTTGCCTGTGCCAATAATAATTTATTTACCAGAAGTTGTTCCAGTACCTGGGTTTTATAATCGACTTGCGGATCGAGTATATTTTCACTTCTTAATTGCATCAATTGATTTTCAATTTCCGATTTTAATATGATTTCTTCTCCCACGACAGCCACAATCTTGTCAATTACATTATTTTGCGCCGAGGCGTAGCTTATAAAGAATGATAACGTAAGTAGTACTAAATATCTCATAATTTATTTGTAAAGTTATTTCAATAAAAAACGCTCTAAACTAATACTTTTTATTCAAAAACACGGAATAATCCGTCTATTTTCTACGATTTCAATATATTTTGACGTAATTTTTTTCTATTCCCTCTTCATTGATCTGTTTTTCCAAATTATCTTCGAAGTTCATTTTCTTCTTATTACGTAAAATGATTTCAATTTCCTGCTTCACGTAATCTGCCGGGGCAGTATCGTGTTCATTTAAAATTTCCTTGATTTTCAAGAAAAAATAATTTTCATCATCTTCTATTTCTATGTATTCTTTGTTTTTGTATTTCTTTTCCCAATCTTCTTGAGTAATGGGTAGAATATTTAATAAATATCTTAATTCTATCCATTTGTCATTGAAGTTATCATACTTTTTGGCATTGGTGATGCAATACTCTTCTAAAGCTGCTTGGTCGTTTGCTTCGTTGGAGCGGATCCATTTCCGGACATTATTAATGTTAGATGCCGATTTCGGAATAATGATTAATTGAGCTCTGACAACAGGAGTTCTCAATACAAAATTGTATTTATTTTTTTCATAATATTCGTCTATTTCTGATTGACGGATTTGAGCCTCTAATTTTTGGGATATCAATTTTTCCTTGTATTTATAGATCAAAATAGAGGAAGAGTATTCTTCTACTTGTTTGCGAATATCTTTTTCTTTATCGGAAAGATTCTGTAAAGCCTTATTTAGTAGTAATTCTTTTGTAATCCAGTTCCTCACGTATTTTTGTGCTATCAACGTACTGTCTGCTTTGGACGTACCCGTCGGAATTATTTCATTTACTTCGGAGAGAAGTAGGTATTTGTCCAATACTTTGGCTACCGGAATATCATTCGGATTGATTTTGTTACCGCATCCGCTTAGAAATAGAGTGAAGAATACGAGTATAAATATTGATTTCATGTTGTTGTTAAATAGTTGGGCGAAAATAGTAAAAAACCGTTTTAAATAAATCTTTTTACGGATGAAAGTTGAAAATAAGAGTAGTAATTTTTTAGAAGCGACTTATTTTGTACGTTTGTGGGGAAATCCGATAAAAGATGATGAAGATCGAGGATATATTGAAAGAGTATTGGGGATATGGTGAATTCCGTTCCTTGCAGAAAGAGATTATTCTGTCCGTTTTAGAGGGGAAGGATACACTTGCGTTGATGCCTACCGGAGGAGGAAAGTCCTTGACCTATCAGGTATCGGGTATGGCTCTTGATGGTATTTGTCTGGTCGTGACACCGTTGATCGCTTTGATGAAGGATCAGGTGGAAGATTTGAGAAGTCGGGGTATCGCTGCTGAAGCCATACATATGGGAATGGATGCGGACGAAATTGCATCCGTGATCAACAAGTGTATTTACAAAGGAGTTAAATTCCTGTATGTTTCTCCGGAACGATTGACTTCCGAACATTTTCGGATGAAATTGAGGGAGATGCCTTTGTCTTTGATTGCTGTGGACGAGGCACATTGTATTTCTCAATGGGGATACGATTTCCGTCCTTCTTATTTGCGTATTGCTGAAATTCGGGATTTTTTTCCCCACGTCGTAGTACTGGCATTGACGGCTACGGCTACTCCAGAAGTCGTTAAGGATATTCAGGAACAATTAAAATTTAAGACACCTCACGTGTTGTCGAAAAGTTTCCGCCGGGATAATTTATCTTATGTCGTCCGGAAAGTAGAAGATAAGGCCGGTGAGTTACGGATGATTCTTTCCCGGATGAATGCTCCGGCTATTGTCTATGTACGTAAACGTAAAAAGGCAGAGGAGTTGGCTGATTTTTTACAGAAATCGGGTATACGGGCTGATCATTACCATGCCGGGATGTCAGCCTTGCAGCGGGAAAGGAAACAGGAGGCTTGGAAAACGGGAGAGGTTCCCGTGATTGTCGCCACGAATGCTTTTGGGATGGGGATCGACAAGGCAGATGTCAGGGTAGTCGTGCATTATGATATACCGGATGCTCCAGAAGCTTATTTTCAGGAGGCCGGGCGGGCAGGTCGTGATGGGCAACGGGCGTATGCCGTTTTATTATATAACAATGCTTCTTTGACGGCTTTAAAAAATCGTGTGGAAAAAGAGTTTCCGGAAAAAGATTACGTGAAACGGGTATATGAAGCTTTGGGAAATCATTTTCAATTGGGGGAAGGAGAGGGGGCCGGACGGGTATTCGAATTCGATCCGGACCATTTCGCTTCCTGTTTTGAGCTGGATCAGGTAAAAGTGCTCTCGTCCATCGGTATTTTGAGTGTGGCGGGATACGTGGAATGTACGACGGATATCAACTCTCGTTCCAGGGTAAGATTTTTAATATTACGTGATCAGTTGTATGACGTGGATTTGGGAGATGAGTTATTGGAGCGTTTGATGGTCGTGTTGATGCGAAGTTACGCGGGTATATTTGTGCAGGACGTATACGTGGATGAAGAGTATATTGCAAGGGAATTGAATGTGGACAGGTATAGACTTTATCAGTCTTTTATCGTTTTGGCTAAACAAAAAATTATCCGTTACGTTCCGGGAAACAGCAGGCCTTATATTTTGTATCATCAGCCTCGTATGCCTTTGTCTTATTTGTCGATCGGTCGTGAAGTATATGAACTTAGAAAACAGGCTTATCAGAAAAAAGTGGGAGCTATGTTGGGATATATCGAATTAGAAGGGACCTGCCGACAATTGTATTTGATGGATTATTTCGGACAGAAAGAACATGAAAGGTGCGGGATATGTGATGTGTGCATAGATAGAAAAAAGAAATCAGAGAAACCGGGAAAGGAGAAAATCGACAGAGAAATTCTTGCTAAACTTTCCACGGGAAATATGGATATAAAAAAATTGGTTTGTTCCGTATCCGATGATCGGGATTCTGTCATTGCCCGTATTCGTTTTTTGCTGGACGAGGGTATTATTTATTATGTTACGCGTACTGATTTGGGTATAAAAAAATAAAGGGATGAAAGGCGCTTTTTTAGAGACAGAACGGTTGATTCTCCGAAAGATGTCCGTAAAGGATTTTTCCGTTTTGTCTACCATGTTACAGGATCGGGAAGTTATGTACGCGTGGGAGTATATCTTTACCGACGAACAGGTGTACGCGTGGATCAGACGGATGAACGAGAGTTATGAAAAATGCGGATACGCTTATTTTTTGGCGTGGGATAAGCAATTGTGCGAAGTAATCGGACAAATTGGTTTGTTGCGGGAAGAGATAGAAGGAAACGAATATATCGGTATCGGTTATATACTGTGTAAAAAACATTGGGGTAAAGGATATGCCACGGAGGGAGCAAAGGCTTGTATGGAATATGCTTTCCGTGTTCTTGGCGCTTCGTCTGTGATCGCTGACATTCGTCCTGAAAACTTATCGTCTCGTACCGTGGCGGAAAGGATCGGTATGAAAATGGCCGGTGAGTATAATAAGATGGTAAATGGTAAAGTGATGCCTCATTTGATATATCGTGCTACTAATCAGTAATAAGATTTTTATACCCCTTGTCTGTTACCGAAAAGAGAGATATGGAGACGGTCGCAGTAGCGCCATCCGTAACGGATGCAATGCTCCAATGTCTTGGGTATAGTACGTTCTAACTCCTGAGGAGTCGCTCCCATGGGCATCAATAAGATGTCTTCGTTTTGCCAATCCGTGAGTTGGGTCAACAACTCTTTTATTTCCTCTATATCCTGTTCGGCGGAGTAAACAAATTTGAGTTGAAAATCCTTCTCGTTTTCACGGGCATGAGTAATGAACGATTGGATGTTTTTCAGGTTTATCCGGGTGGCATCGTGCTGATGATCGTATGGCGAAGGAGGAATGGAGCCGGTTAATTTGGGAGAGATACTGAAAAAATCGATTTCAGCGGCACAAGCCTTATCGAAAAGGGTCCCGTTTGTTTCAACGGTAATGTGGAGCGGAGCTTCCTGTTTCAACTTCCGGCAAAGTAGCGTCACTCCTTCGGCTTGAAGGAAGGGTTCTCCGCCCGTGATGACGATATGACGGATATTTTCCCGATTGTGTTTGACGATCTGAACGATATCTGCGATAGGAAGTCGGAAACTATCCTTGATCTTAAAAGCGGCATAAGCCGTGTCGCATTCAACAACCCCTTCCGGAGTTTGCCAGCAACAATGTAGGTTGCATCCCGCTAACCGGATAAATAATGAAGGTATGCCATTCAACTTTCCTTCACCTTGAATGGTTCCCGGAAAAGTGAAGCCGGAAGCCGGAAGTTTTTCCAATGGATTACCCGCTTTATCTCGGGTGATAGGGAAGATACCGTCTTTTGCCAGTTGAATAAGCATAATGGTTGAATGAGTCGTTTTAGTTCAATGCTTTCCACCACAGATCGTCCTTCCATTCTTCCTGAATGGCTTCGGAGAAACAAATATCTTTTAGGGTAAAATCGACCAACAAGAGATCTTCCCGGAATGCTTCGGCATAACCGGTCGCCGTTTCATGTACCCGTACGGAATTTAACCGTACGTTTCCTTCTCCGTTTTTGTGTTCCGTGTGTTGCAGTATTTTGTCGATCAGGAATAAAAAGAGTAAGGCATAACCTTCGGCAGAGGGGGATACGGGAATCTCTGCCACTCGTCGGTTATAACGGTATACGAATTGCTTTAAATCTTCTTCCTCTTGCTTCCAAAGCGAATAAGAGTGATCGAAGCTGTCGATCAGTTCTTTTACCTTATCCAGTAGTACGAAATCCATGACCATATATCCTTTATCCAGCTTATCGGAGGTAATGAATACTTCCACGATATAGGAGTGCCCGTGAATGTTTTCTCTGCATCGTTGCGACGAACAGTTCCGCACGATATGAGCTCCTTCGAATTTAAACAATTTACGAATTAACATGTTGTCATTTTTTGAGTTATTTTATCGTGGGATCTTCAATTCCGGCTTCGGCAAATGCTTTTGCCCGTAAGAGGCAACTGTCGCATGTCCCGCATGGTTGGTTTCCTCCCCGGTAGCAACTCCACGTCAGACCGTAATCTACTCCTAAAGTGGTTCCTAAACGAATCTCTTCGGCTTTGGTCATATGCATAAAGGGGGCGTGAAGGGTTATATGGCGTTTCTTTTCCGCACCTAATACCGTTCCCAGGTTTATGGCGTTTTCCATAGCTTTGATAAATTCTTCCCGACAATCCACATAACCGGAATAATCCACTTCGCTAACTCCGATAAAAATATCGGTAACACCCAAGGCATCCGCGTAAGAAGCGGCAACGGACAAAAATACCATATTGCGGGCCGGAACGTAAGTAGCCGGAATATCAGTCCGTTCTATATTTCCATCTGCAACCTCCAGTTTTTCGTCGGTAAGCGAACAACCGTCCCATTGATTCAGCAGCAACTCGACGATTTTATGCTCTTTCACGTCGACGGCTTTTGCCACGGCCTTGGCGGAAAGTAATTCCTTATCGTGTTTTTGACCGTATAGGAAGGTTATAGCATACAGTTCGTCGAATCCCTGGTGTTTTGCCAGATAAACTGCAGTCGTCGAATCCAATCCTCCCGATAATAAAACAATCGCTTTCTTCATAATGTCTTCTACTTCTTGTTTTGTTTTACAAAAGTAGTGAAAATATTTTGCTTGACAAGGTTATTCATAGTAGGCTGTACAGGGAGAAAAATAACGGCGAGTCAATGAGTTTTTAATATTGTGACATAATCTTGTCGTAAGATATTTAATTAATGACTGATATTGTTGTAATTGCAGTCATTTTTTTCTAATCGTAGATCTTTCTTTTGTGTAAGTAGTATATGATCAAAAAGTATTTGCCGATGCGGTGAAGTGGGCAAAAGTAAAATAATTGTTTTTTCATTCGTTAAAATAGGATATATTTGTCTGAAATGTAATATGAGTATGGATAGGACAAATGTAGAAGTAAGACGAGTGGCTTTCGACAGGAAACGTTATTTGGATTTGTTGTTGGATGCGGATCCTTCGGAGGAGATGATCGATCGTTATATCGAAGAGGGAGATATGTTTGTATTGTTATTGAGAGAAATGGTCGTCGGAGAAGTCGTTGTGGACCGGAAAGGAGAGATCAAGAATCTGGCAGTTTATTCCGAGTACCGATGTCAAGGGTACGGAGGTTATCTGTTGGATTACTTATCGGAGTATTATCGAAACCGATTCGAATGGTTGTGGGTTGGAACGAGTGAGTCGGGAGTAGGGTATTACGAGAGAAACGGTTTTGAATACGATCATACGATCAAAAATTTTTTTGTCGACAACTATTCGGAACCTATATGGGAGGACGGGAAACAATGTGTTGATATGTATTATTTAAGGAAAAGGCTGTTTTGAAGGTTATTCGTTATTCTTTTGTATTTAGTTTGAGTTTTATGGAATAAGTGGGAAAAATAAATTCAATCGGTTATATTTGTACAATGTATATGTGTTTTACTAAGAACTAATAAACTCATGGGTATATTCAATAAGTTATTTGGTAATGGAGAGCGTGTTAAGGTAGAAACTCCTGCCGACAAAATAGTGAGTGTTATTCGGGAGAAGACAAGTATCCCTTGTATAAAAATGCATCCGGCTAAGGAGAAGTGTACTTTGTATAATAGTAAAATCGGTGGTATGCCTTATTTGCCTATAGATTTTCCATATCCGACAGAGTCGTTGGAAGAGGAACAGGAGAGGCCTTTACGCCTTTTAGCCCAGGTCAATTTTGAAGAGATGCCTCCGTTAGAAGGTTTTCCCACGACGGGAATGTTGCAATTTTATATTAGTGACGGAGGAATGTACGGGTTAAACTTTGAGGAGTTGACCCTTCAAAAAGGATTTCGGGTTATTTATCATGAAAAGGTCGATAAAGAAGCGGAGTTGATTTCTGCACTTCCTTCAAATGAGGGGAAAGAGAATAAAGAAATGTTTCCGGTATCCGATGAGTTGAAATTAAATTTTGAGTTAAGCGAGATGCCTATGGGGGGCGGAGATTTTCGTTTTGATAAATTAGTCTTGGAGGCTTATAATGAAGTCCATCCCGCCAACCGTGTCTCTTCTTTAGAGCGGATATCCGAAGAGATTACGGATGGAGTATACGATCAGTTGGAAGGTGGCGGGCATCACATTGGCGGTTACCCGATGTTCACGCAAATAGATCCTCGAGAATACCATGAAAATTTACAAGGACATACCGTATTGTTGTTTCAATTGGATTCGGAAAAAACAAAAGATTATTCGATTCTTTGGGGAGATTCGGGGGTTTGTCATTTCTTCATAAAACCTGAAGATTTGGCCGGACATGATTTTTCTAATGTTTTATATAATTGGGATTGTTATTAAAAAAGTACCCCGGAAATGGTATCATTTCCGGGGTACTTTTTTAATAGGTAATAATGGAAGTTTGTTTTTTACCATCCATCCAGACGGTCAGCGGCTCTTTGAAACGAACTCGTCTGGCGTAGGTTAATTCGTGAATGACATCCTGTCGTTCGAGTATGTCGAAACGAATGAATGAATCGGGAGATTCGAAAGGAATAGCAAAATAACCGATATTCATGGAGGTAACATTATGAAAAAAGTGAGACCCTAAAGAAGCATCCAGCGGAAAATCAGGAAGCCCTTGTTCCACGATTACTTTGGCATTAGCGATATCGGACCATTGGACCGGAATTCCCGTGAGCGGATCTCGCGTACCCCAGCGTCCCGGACCGATCAGTATAAATTTTTCTTCTTCCCGTGCAATTTCGGCATTGAGTTGTTTTATCTCTTCTGCCATTTCCCGGGTTTTAAGTCTGTCAAATTTTTGGGGATCAACGTAGACAATATCCCGGATATACTGTAATTTTCCGTTTCCCATGCCTTTGTTGGCCTTGAGAAGAATCTTTTTCTGGTCGATATGGAGTGAATCTATATCGATAGAGTATTCGTTTTTAATGAGCGGTTTAATTTGCAATAAATAGAATACCGGTATACTTTCTTCTATATTTAAAGAAAATTCAATTTCAACAGGCGATCCCATGGCCTGCGAGAAAATGTCCAGCAGGATTTGTAGGGTTGAGGCTAATGGAATATAATCGTATTGTAGGATCTTGGCAAAATCAATGATTCGGGGACCTTTTTCATTCAGATCGAAGACGATGCGGTCGTTCATGAAATCGTAAACCGAGGCGCTATATTCCAAAGTACCGTCCTGTTCAGCCTCTTTTAAATCGTAGGCCTTAATTGCGGCATTTTCACCATCCCGGAGTAAATCGTATTCCTGGTGTTTCATGTCGATAGCGTAAAAATAATTTTGGGAACTACGAATTTTGTCCTGAGTGGAAGCTAATTGCAATTTTGGGAAAGCGGGAGAGAAGCGATGGGTCTTTTCGCCTCCGACCACGTAAGCTCCGAGTCCTATGGCTGTAACGGCAAAACCGTCTTCCGGTTGGATATAGGAAAAAGGATAGAAGTTATAGGATTGAGCTACTCCGCTGATATCTGGATAATAACGTCCGTTGTGTTCATTTCCGATGACCTCCTGTATGATGACACCCATCTTTTCTTCTTCTATCATGCTGTCAATGGCTTTAAAATATGCCCGCGATTCATCGGAAAAGACAGAGGCGTAAACTAATTTGATGGCATCTTCCAGCTCTTCCAACCTGCGTTCAAAATCCGGGTTATTATTGGGGATCAAATAAGTCGCGTATACACCGGCAAAAGGCTGGCTTAAAGAGTCCTCGAACAGACCGGAAGACCGGACGGCCAACGGCTTGGTCATGACTTGAAGATACTGGCGTAGTTTTTCTTTCAATGGTAAAGAGAGTGTTGCCTGTTGAAATGCCTTTTTCAGATGGTCGTATTCGTTGTCTATATAAGTTTCTTTATATAAATCGTTTAACTCTAAAAAATTATCAAATTCTTCCACTCCGATAATGGCTGTTTTGGGAATGGCGATTTTTAGGTTGGGAATTAATTTTTTAAGGTATACATTTTCTATAAAGTTGGATAAAAACGCTAATCCGCGTCCTTTACCTCCAAGGGAGCCGAGTCCGAGCCGGGTAATATACCGATTGGAATTAACTAATTCCGGCCGGAACGGAATAATACGCCCCCTTATTTTTTTTAGCTTGGAAGATTCAAAGACATTGGCAATGAATTGACGGATTTCGTCGGTGTTTTTGAAGTATTCAAAACTATACCGTCGCAATTTTTGGGCAAGATTGATTTCTCCCCTGGCCATTAACCACGTGGATATGCCGTTGCGAATGGAGTGATATTCTAAAGATTCATCCGGTATGGTGGTTAATTTTTTTCGAAACTCTTTGATTGAAGTAGCCTTATCTATCGGGTGACCGGATTTGTCGCGAAAAATGAAATTTCCGAACCCGAGTCGGGTTTTGATAAATGTTTTTATCTCTTGTGCCAGCGTGAGCGAATTTTTATTGATGAATTCCGCGTGAATTTTTTCCGCCCGTTTGGCGTTTTCCGCTTCGTGACTTTGAAGAAGGCAGGGAATCTTGTATCCTAATCGTTGAACGTATTTAATCAATTCAACACCTGCGTCTTCGTCTTCGATACCATTTTTGGCGTAACGAACATCCGAAATGACACCGATGATGTTATTTTTATATTTGTCAATGATCTCTATCGCGTCTTCATAAGTGCTGACTAAGATAACCTTGGGACGTACCCGAATCTTCAAAATAAGTCCCAGTTCGTCGTCCGATGGTTCATCCGCGATGATTTTTTGCGTCTGAGTCATGATTTCGGTATAGAGCAGGGGTAAATAACGAGAGTAATATTTAACGGAGTCCTCCACAACCAATATAACTCTAACATCCCCTAAACGGGTATCTGCCTCCAGATTTAATTTGTCTTCCAGATACTTTGCCATAGCCAGAAAGACTTTTGTCGAACCATTCCAAACAAATAACCGTTCGATGGATTCGTGTACCTCTTTTTCGATGCGATGAAAGTAAGCAAGGTCTCCGTTATTGTTGACCAGCATTAATTGTTTGATGTGTGGATGTGCTGTTTTAATGTTACGGCTGATTGCCAGTGGAGTTTGTTTATCCAGGCCGGCCATGATGATAATAAGATCGTAATGTCGTTCCGTTAACTTTTTTAAGGCCTCCGCCTCACTCGCTACAGAAGTGAAACGGGGAGCCGTAAATAAATTTAATTGCAGATATTCTCCGAATATTTTGTCTGAAAATTGTCCTTCCCGTTCGATTGTGTAGGCATCGTAATAATTTGCTACCAGTAAAATTTCTTTTACTTTAAAGGGCATAAGTTCTTGAAAAATATCTCTATCGTTTTTTTTGCGTTTATATATGCGATTTAAATCTATTTTCTCCATAGTAAATTTATTTTGTCTGCTTTTACGTTTAAGTAGACTTTTCTGTTTTTTTAATTGAGGCGCTAAATATAAAAAAAATTTTAGTAAATTGCAGCCGTTTATTATATCCGCTGTGTTGGGAGTTTATGAACAGAAGTTATTTTTGCTTTAAATGCATAGTATACTTTTCCAGGTGGAATCGTAAAGGGTATGCTATTTTTGCCTCTTTGAGAAAAGAGGTAAGGATTGCGATGTTATCGATAGAAATTTGCAAAATGGCATTAGAAAAATCTTCTTTGAAAGGGATCATTGTTGATTTATCCGAAGTCTCGAAGAAAATCATGATAAACGATCGGAGAGAGAATCCGGATGGCGGACCAGAACAGGTATACGAAATACTATCATCGCGTGTCGGGATAGAGTTTCCTGTAGAAAATAGGAATGAAAATTTAATATAGGTGGGTATGCTTGTTGTAAACAATAGGTATACCTTTTTTGTATATAGATATGTTAGTAGATAGGTTAAAAGAGAAAATTTTTAAAGGACAGTCGATTACCGGGGAAGAGGCGTTGGAGTTATCCCTGACAAAGGATAAAAAGATCCTGTATAAGGCTGCGGGAGAGATTCGGGATCGTTTTGTCGGAAATTATTTTGATACTTGTTCTATCATCAATGCGCGTTCTGGACGCTGTTCGGAAAATTGTAAGTGGTGTGCTCAATCGGCAGTTTTTCGGACAA
The DNA here is from genome assembly GCF_900543425.1 of uncultured Sanguibacteroides sp. Lineage (GTDB taxonomy): Bacteria > Bacteroidota > Bacteroidia > Bacteroidales > Marinifilaceae > Gabonibacter. The sequence goes on from NZ_UQRQ01000001.1 coordinate 177,491, forward strand.
AAGTGGATGAGTATGATTTAATTGATGAAAAGAGCTGTATCGAATTAGCTCGTTTGAATGCCACTTATCGGGTGAACAAATTTTCTTTTGTTACGAGTGGAAGGGCTCTTTCCGATAAAAATATAGATCGTTTGTGTGAGTATGCCAGAAAGATTAAGCAGGAGATGAATATTAATTTATGCGCCTCTATGGGATTGTTGAACAAGGCGCAATTACTTAAATTAAAAGAGGCAGGTATAGCACGTTACCATTGTAATCTGGAGTCTTCGCGTCGTTATTTTCAGCATTTGTGTTCTTCTCATACGACCGATGAAAAAATAGCGACCATTCGTGCGGCTCAAGAGGTGGGTATGGAAGTTTGTTCCGGAGGAATTATAGGGATGGGAGAGACAATGGAAGATCGCATCGATCTGGCTTTGATGATTCGGGATTTAGGGATTAAGTCAATTCCTATTAACGTGTTGAATCCTATTCCTGGAACTCCTTTGGAGAAAACAGCACCTTTGGAGGACGATGAAGTGTTAACAACGATAGCGGTATTTCGTTTTATTCATCCGGATGCCTTTTTGAGGTTTGCCGGTGGTAGAAATTTAATAGCACATATAGAAAAAGAAGCAATAGAAGCCGGAATTAATTCGGCAATTGTCGGGGACCTATTGACTACGGTGGGATCAAAGGTTATGGAAGATATGGAAAAAGTAGAGAAAATGGGGTTTATCACAAAAAAGTAAAATCAAAAAATGGAAGGTTATGGAAAATTTTATTGAGACAATGACGACGGAGGCGATGCTTCGCTTTGATCGGGAACATTTGTGGCATCCTTACACCTCTACGGTAAATCCGCTTCCGGTGTATCCGGTAAAACGAGCTGAGGGCGTGTACATTGAATTGGAAGACGGAACCCGGTTAATCGACGGTATGTCTTCTTGGTGGTGTGAGGTACACGGGTATAATCATCCGAGGATTAATGCTGCCATTGAAAAGCAGTTAAAAAATATGTCACATGTGATGTTTGGCGGTTTGACGCATCGTCCGGCCGTGGAGTTGGCTGCCAAATTAGTAAAACTAACCCCTTACGGGATAGAAAAGGTCTTTTTCTGTGATTCCGGTTCCGTGGCCGTAGAGGTAGCAATGAAGATGGCTCTTCAATATTGGTACGCTCAGGGACGGGAAGAGAAACGACATTTTTTGACTATTACCAAAGGATATCATGGAGATACATGGAATGCGATGTCTGTTTGTGATCCCGTTACGGGAATGCACAGTATATTCCGGGGAACTTTGCCCATTCATTATTTCGTCTCTTCTCCTCGTGTACGATACGGGCAACCTTGTCGTGATGCGGATATAGAAGAGTTCAAACAATGTTTACGAAATAATCACAATCGTATTGCGGCTGTGATTCTGGAGCCTATTGTACAGGGTGCCGGAGGTATGTGGTTTTACTCCGCCGAATACCTTTGGAAGGTCAAAGAGTTGTGTAAGCAATATGACGTACTTTTGATTTGCGATGAGATTGCGACCGGTTTCGGAAGGACCGGAAAAATGTGGGGATGTGATCACGCGGGTATCGTACCGGATATCATGTGTGTAGGGAAAGCGATCACCGGAGGATACATGAGTTTTGCTGCCACAATGACGACGGAAAAAGTGGCCACGGGCATATGCTCAAAAAATCCGGGAGTGTTTATGCATGGACCTACTTTTATGGGAAATCCTTTAGCTTGTGCCGCGGCCAATGCTTCTTTGGATTTGATCATGAGCTATGATATCGACACGATGATCGGTCTGATCGAGAGGCAGATGCGGACCGAATTGGCTCCGGCTGCATATTATAGCAATGTCGCCGATGTGAGAGTGTTGGGAGCCATAGGGGTTATCGAGTTAAGGGAGCCTGTGGATATGGCCTATATTCAATCTGCATTTGTACGGGAAGGTGTATGGGTACGTCCTTTCGGTAAATTGGTATATATTATGCCTCCTTACATCATTCGTCCGGAAGAACTTTCTCGTTTGACACAGGCTTTGTTACGGGTTCTTTCTAACTTAAAATGACATGAACAGGGAGCGTTATATTAATAAATTAAGTAAAATAAAAGAGTCCGGAAATTATCGGGAATTGAAAGAGATTCAGCATAACGGTTTTTTGATCCATCATGATGGACGTGAAATGTTGAATCTCTCCTCTAACGATTATTTGGGACTCTCTTCAGATCCGTATTTGTATGAAGAATTTCGTCAGGAGACAGATGTGAAATTATTATCGTACAGTGCCGTATCCTCCCGTTTGTTATCGGGTAATCACGAATACTACGGGTTATTGGAGAACGATTTACAGGAATTGTACGGTAAAGAGGCTGCATTGGTATTTAATTCCGGATATCATGCAAACATAGGAATATTACCGGCATTGGCTGGTAAAAAGGATTTAATTGTTGCCGACAAGCTCGTACACGCGAGTATTATTGACGGATTGCGGCTGAGTGAGGCGGAAATGTTGCGTTACCGGCATCTGGATTATGAACATTTACGAGAAATTCTGTTTAATCACAGGGAAAAATACGATAATGTATTTGTTGTGACGGAGTCCGTTTTCAGTATGGATGGAGATGTATGCGATTTACAGGAATTATGTGATTTGAAAAAAGAGTATGATGCTTTTTTATACGTTGACGAAGCTCATGCCGTGGGAGTTCGAGGAACAAATGGTTTGGGATGTTGCGAAGAACAGGGATGTATAGAAGATATTGACTTTATCGTCGGAACATTCGGTAAAGCTTTTGCTTCCTACGGTGCTTTTGTGGTTTGCGATGAACTTTTCCGTGAGTTTTTGATCAATACGCAGAGAAGTTTGATTTTTACGACGGCATTGCCGCCGATAAACGTGGCTTGGACCCGTTTTATTTTAAATCATATGCCTGATTTTTATTCCAGGCGTTTGAAGTTAATGACGATTTCGGAACGATTGAGAAATACCTTGAAAGACAGAGGATTTGAGACACGGGGAGATTCTCATATCGTACCTTTTTTGTGTGGAAGTAACGAGAATAGCGTTTATATGTCGGAGCAATTCCGGGATAATGGTTTCTTTGTATTACCGGTACGATATCCTACCGTACCCAAAAACGAAGCCCGGATACGATTTTCTTTAAATGCGGCTATTCCGGAGGAGGATTACGAGTGCTTATTTGAATTTATTGAAGTGAGTTGTTGAAGAATGCGGAGGATTTGGTTAAAAAAGAACAGCGGCAAGCGGATAATCCTTTTTTTTAGCGGATGGGGCTTGGACGAAAGGGCCGTGAACCATATGACCGGAGGTTCGGATGTGTTGATGTTTTACGATTACCGGAATATAAAGGATGAGGAAGCTCCGATCTTAGATAATTATGAAAGTATAGATGTGATTGCCTGGTCTATGGGCGTATGGGCTGCTTCAATCTTGCTTCCCTTGTGGAGTTTACCCGTGAGTAAAAGTACGGCAATAAACGGAACGGAACGGCCTGTAGATGATCTGTACGGTATCCCTTTTCATGTATATCGGCTCACGGAAAGGGGGATGGATGAACGGGGAAGGGACAAATTTTTTGTTCGAATGCTATCAGGAACAGAGGAACGTATACGGTTTAAACAACATCATCCGGATAGGGATTTGGAGGAACAATTGGACGAGTTGAAAGCCATCCGGGAACAATCAGATATATTAAAAGGAGAAATTTCCTGGAATAAGGTGTATATTTCGGAAAATGATATTATATTTCCGGTGACAAATCAAGAGAATTGGTGGGAAGGTCGAAGTGAGATAAAAAAAATAAAAGGGGGGCATTACCCTTTCTATGTATTTGAAAACTGGGATTTAATAATATAAATATGGCTGTAAATAAACACGAGGTTGAGCAACGTTTTCGTCGTAGCATGACTACTTATAACGCTAACGCAATGGTACAAAAGGCGATGGCGGTGCAATTAAACCGAATGGTTATGTCCAGTTTGGATTATATTCCCAAAAATATATTGGAGGTGGGGTGTGGAACGGGGTTGTTCACGGAAGAGTTAAGACGTTCCTTTAAGGAAGATGAGATCTATATTAACGATATAGTCGAGGAGGTTTGTTGCCGGACAGCTCGTTTGTATCAGGTCATATCTTCTCATTGTTTGCCGGGAGATATTGAGGAGATTCCATTGCCGGGACGATTTGATTTGATCGTTTCCGCTGCAACCTTTCAATGGTTGAACGAACCTAAAGCGACTTTCAGAAGATTGTCCGAACATTTAAGGGAGGACGGTTTGATGATTTTCAGTACTTTTGGGAAGTATAATTTACGGGAAATTCGATTGACAACGGGAGGCGGATTGAAATACCGGACACAGGAAGAGTTGATGGGACTTTTGGAGCCCTATTTTAAAATTGAACAAATCCGGGAAGAGTTCAGGTTGATGGAATTTGACGATCCCCTGGCCTTGTTACAGCACCTGAAGAAGACAGGAGTAAATGTATCCGGGGATAAGCGGGTGTGGACCAAGGGGAAAGTTCAGGAATTTATTGACGAATATAATGCCCGTTTCGCTATGGATGGGAAAGTTACCTTAACTTATCATCCTTTGTATCTGGTATGTAGAAAGAAACCGAGGATAATGAATACTTATGGCGTTGCCAGTTGGTAAATATAGATTCACGATATGATATATTTTGTAAGCGGTATTGATACGGATGCCGGAAAATCGATTGTAACGGGATTATTAGCCCGTTCGTTACAGAGAAGAGGAGTTCGGGTGGTAACCCAAAAGTTTATACAAACAGGTTGTATCGGAATTTCTGAAGATATTTTAAAACATCGGGAGATTATGGAAATTGATCCTCTCGATGTAGATCGGGACGGAACGACTTGTCCCTACGTGATGACTTATCCAGCTTCCCCTCATTTGGCGGCGGAGATTGATCATGTGATTCTGGATACGGATCGAATAGCGGAATCCTCCCGTAAATTGAGCGAGCTACACGATATCGTATTGTTGGAAGGGGCCGGAGGACTTTATGTTCCGGTTACCAGAGACTATTTTACCATTGATTATATTCAGGAAAAGAAGCTTCCTTTGATTTTGGTTGCTTCTTCCAAATTGGGCAGCATAAATCATACTTTGATGAGTTTGGAATTATGTCGTCAACGGGGGATAGAGCTTGCCATGTTGATATATAATCGATTTCCGAACGATAGCGAGTGGATTACGAATGATTCCATAACGATTTTTCAGCGTTATTTGCAGGATTTCTTCCCTTCTTGTAGCCTGGTGGAGGTTCCTGTTATACGTGGGAAAGAATATTCCGATATAGAGGTCGGTCCCTTACTGTCGAAATGAAAAAATTGGAACTTTTATCTCCCGCGAAAAATTTGGAGGTCGCTTTGGCGGCCATTCAAAATGGAGCCGATGCCGTATATATCGGAGGACCTGCTTTCGGGGCACGAAAGGCGGTTGGAAATTCTATTGAAGATATTACCCGGCTGGTCTCCATCGCTCATCGTTTTTATTGCCGGGTGTTTGTAACGATGAATACTATCCTCTATGATGAGGAGTTATTGGAGGCGGAGAAACTGATAAAGATATTATATCGGATAGGTGTAGATGCCATTATCGTGCAAGATCCCGGTATTTTGAAACTGGATATTCCTCCTATTGCTTTACACGCGAGTACCCAAATGCATAATTACGAGTTAGAACGAATTAAATTTTTGGATAAACTCGGATTTCAAAGAATCGTATTAGCCAGAGAGTTGTCGCTGGAAGAGATTAAAAAAATCAGGCAGGAGGTAAGAGCCGAATTGGAGTACTTCGTGCATGGCGCCTTGTGTGTCAGTTTGAGCGGCCAATGTTATATGTCGCATTATCTTTTGGGACGTTCCGCTAATCGGGGAGAATGTGCTCAAGCCTGTCGTATGAAGTGGAACGTGGAAGATGCTTCGGGCAAACTTTTGCTGAAAGAGAAACATGTGTTGTCTTTAAAAGATCTGAATCTTTCCGATCGATTAGTTGAGCTTGCCGAGGTTGGTATCGATTCGTTTAAAATAGAGGGGCGACTGAAAGATACCCCGTATGTTGCTAATGTGACAAACTACTACTCTTCGCTGTTAAATAAAATAGTAGAACGGAAAGAAGGTTATACCCGGGTGGGCTCCGGCAGGGTATCGGCTAATTTTGAGGCTGATCCGGAAAGAAGTTTCAACCGGGGATATTCGGAATATTTTTATACCGGGAGACAGACCGGTTTAGTTAATATGGATACGCCGAAATCCATGGGAAAAAAAGTGGCGGAAGTAAGATGTGCCAGGGGAAACCGATTGCAGGTAAACGCCTTCGAAGAGCTTCATAATGCTGATGGGGTGTGTTATTTGGAGAATGGAGAATTACGCGGTATTAAAATTAATACGGTAGAAGGAGAGTGGTTGAATTGTAATGAAAAAGTGAACGTTTCTCCCGGTACACAATTGTATCGTAATTATGATCATCAGTTTGTTGCCCGTTTGGAAAAAGGGAGTGCCGTTCGGAAGATAGGAGTAAGGATTGACGTGTACGCGGAAGATCGAAAACTGATTTTATCCGCTACGGATGAGGATCAGGTCCGTGTTACCCTAATAAGTAAAGAGCGTTTTGACGAAGCAAGGCAACCGCAGCAAGTTGAAAGAACTTGTCAACAATTGAAGAAGTGCGGAGATACTGATTTCCGATGCGATACGGTTGAATACCACGGAAAAGAGGTATTGTTTGTACCTTCTGCCGTGTTGAACGCTTATCGCCGTCAGTTGTTGGAGAATATGCAAGAGAAACGCGAGGAGTTAAGGGAGAAATGGGTGCAGGAACCTTTGGACGGCAAGTTAATATACACGGGGATATCTGATTGGAGATTGAATGTTGTCAATAAACTTTCGCTGGAATTTTACCGGGAACATGGGATAGAGATTCCGGAAAAGGGATTCGAGCTTCGAAAAGATTATCGCGGGAAAGAGGTAATGACCACCCGTTACTGCCTTCTATTTGAGTTGGGTTTATGTCGTAAAACGGATAGGGGCAAGGAGATAAAGTTTCCGTTATACCTTTCTAATAATTTAGGACGTTTCCAATTGGAATTTGATTGCCAATCATGTGTAATGAAGGTGATTGCCTTGAAATAAAAAGTCCTTTATTCTTTGGCGGAAAAGATGTTTTCAAATATTGAATCCATAACTTATTTATCTCTTATTCGACCTTGATTATAAGGTGTTTGGGGGTAAATGTTCTTGTTTTATGCAAGGGCTATTTTTTTCTTATTTTTTCCCTATATTTGTCCTGTAAAACTATTTTATGAAGACTTTGTTTATTCGAGGGATCATAGGTGTTGTCGTTTTCTTTTGTTTATGCGCTTGTCATGATGAAGAGATAAAGCCGCAAAGGGAGAGGACTGTTTTGGTATATATAGCCGGAGACAATAATCTTTCCTATTTCTCATCCCGGAATATGGAGGGGATGATGAAAGGAATGAAGGAAGATTACGGGAATCTGATAGTTTATTGGGATCAGCCGAATGTTACTCCTAAGTTGCTTGAATTGAAGGCGATGAAAAACGGTTCTGTGAATCAGCGGATAGTAAAGGAGTATGGGGAGGAAAATTCAGCCTCGCCGGCTGTTCTGGCACGGGTTATTCGTGAAACACAAAAATTGTTTCCGGCCAAATCATACGGACTGGTTCTTTGGTCACACGGAACAGGCTGGTTTCCAGAGAGTCCATCCGTGAAAGCTCGGAGTTTCGGAGAGGATCATGGTTCCGAAATGGATATTAAAGAGTTGGCAGCCGTTATTCCCGATAAGTTTTTTCATTATATCATTTTCGATGCTTGCCTGATGGGAGCCGTAGAAGTTTTTTATGAATTGAGAAATAAGGCGGATTATGTTATAGCTTCTCCGACATTAGTCCCAGCGGAAGGGCTCCCTTACGAACAGGTTGTTCCTTATTTTTGGGGAGACGATTCGGATTTGGAAAAAATTTGTAAAGCTTATTACGATTTCAATAATACCACGACAGAAACGGCTACGATCGCTTTAATAAAGACTTCCGAGTTAGATGCCTTATATCTCCTTTGCCAAGAGATTTTGCAGGGAAAATTATCTGAAATACAGGCAAAGGATAAAAGTAGCGTATACCAGCATTACGTACCACTTGCGGTTATAAATTATACTTTTTATGATTTCGCCGATTTTATCCGTCAGGTAGCTACTCCGGAAGAGATGGTTAAATTCAATGCCCAACTAAAAAAGGTGGTCCGTTATTGTGCGGCCACACCGTATTTCTGGGATTTGGTTCCCGTGGATAAGGACAAATTTAGTGGTATTAGTACCTATATTCCTTTTCCGGATTGGCCCGGGTTAAATAATTATTACTTCACCTTGTCATGGTCCGGAGTATACGGATTGTAATTCTATTTTTTATCCAGAACCTTTTGGGCAATCGAATAGAACATCCCGGCACCGGATTCGATGAGTTCATCCGGAAAGTCGTATTGTGGTGAGTGAAGTGGAGGACAATCTTTTCCTGCTCCTAACCCGAACATCGCTCCTTTATATTGCTGGGTAAAGAGACCGAAATCTTCTCCCCAGCTAAAAGGAACATTCATTTCCCGATAGGGTAATCCGTTGTTTGCTGCTGCTTTTCTTATGTGTTGAACGGCTTGCGGATCGTTTTCATTGGCGGAAAAAGATTCCAACCACTTTATATCCGAACTTAAACCTGGGGTCTCTGAAGCTTCTATTTCAACCAGTTTCTCTAATTTTTGCATGTGCTGACGGAGTTGCTGATCGGTTTTGGCACGCAAGGTTACCCGGATGACTCCCGTGCCGGCTGCGACCCCGTAAGCTTCCTCCCCGATATGGATCTCTACTAAGGTGGACAGGAAGTAATCCTCTTTCTCTATATCGTATCGATTCCATCCTGTAAGGGTTTCGATTATTTTAAAAGAGGCATTGACGGGGCTTATTGCTTTTAAAGGCTCTGCTGCATGAGCTGTTTTACCGGAGAGCGTGATGGCCGCACTAATAACCGAACAGGTGAAACTACCCGGTTTACATAATACGGTAGAGGTGGGAAATCCAGGAATATTGTGGAGAGCAAAGGCGTATTGAATATTGTATTGGGAAAGTACCAAATCGGCTAAAATAGCAGATGATCCGCTACCGGTTTCCTCCGCCGGTTGAAATAGAAGCAATACTCGTCCTTGTTTCATCGGTTTTTCGAAAAGCATTTGTGCCAATCGTAACAAAATGGCCGTATGGCCGTCGTGACCGCATTTGTGGGATACTCCGGTACGAAGCGAGCCGTAAGGAACAATATCGTTCGGTTCGTCAATAGCAACGGCATCTATATCGGCCCGAAACAAAAGGGTCGGTCCCTCTTCGGAAAAGAAGTATTCGGCCAGTAGTCCGTGTCCCCCGATGGAACGGATGATTTTGGTCGGATGAAACGGACGAAGGGAAGCTTCGATAAAACGAGCTGTTTCTCGTTCCTGACCGGATAATTCCGGGTGTTGATGTAATTGGTGCCGTATCGAATCAAAAGAGAGAGTCTGCATACATTTATTTATTTTATAAGTATAAATCAGTATCTGAAACCAAGCAATCAAATAGAGTTTTTATGATAGAATAAAGAATGATTTTATAACTGTAATATGCTTATTATCACTATATTAATGTGTTTAAAATAATTCTGCCCGCAAAGATAAATATAATATTATAAACCCAAAAACTATTCGGTGTTTTATCTTGTTCGGTTTGTTGCTAAAGGAGGATAATAGATTCCGAGGTAGAGTGGGTGTCTCCGTCGATGGAGAAATTGATTTGTCCGGAAAAATATTGAAACCGATTTACTCTGATTTGGATATATATTTTATAATTTTGAACTAAAATACCTAAGTATAAATATCATTTCAAATTCGATTGTTTTTAACCGGATGCGAATGTATAAATCGGATCGAATATGATTCAAAGAGATTATCTATTGCGACAAATGGAGACATTTTTCAAGGCACTCGATGAAAGATTCAGAGGGAAGAACAAGAATGAATATGAAGATATCTCTGTTATTTTAAATGAATTTTACTCTACCTATTTTAGTGTTGACCGGGAACAAATTATGGGGGAGGGTGAGCATGTTATTACGCGTTGTATTTTGCATGATCCTGTGGAAAAAGCAGAGATGCTTGCGGAATTGCTATTTAAAGATGCTGCTTTTACAATAGATCCTCGTCGGAAAAGATATCTGTTTCGGTTAGTATTGAAGCTTTATGACTCGATCGAATGCCGATCGAGAACCTATTCTTCTCAAAGAGAAAAGAAAAGAAAGGAGATAGTCGATTTTTTATCGGATGAATGAGCATGAATTTAAACGATCTTTGCAACGGATCGTTTTTTATTCGGTACGGGTTTATCGTTAGGTTATTGACATTTGTGTATATTTATGCTCTGAATGGAAGTATATACGAACGTTTTATAGGTAATTGTTATGGGATCATTGATCGCCTGGGGATATTGGGGACTGTTTATCGGTTCATTTTTAGCATCGACAATCATTCCGATGAGTGCGGATGTCTTGTTGGTAGGCGTACTTTCTTTGGGAGGGAATACATGGATCTGTTTGGTAATTGCCACTATCGGTAATTGGTTGGGAGGTTTAACGTCCTATTGGTTAGGGTGGCTTGGGCGTTGGGATTGGTTGGAACGCTGGTTTAAGGTAAAACGGGAGCAATTGGAGAAACAGAAGAAAAGGATTGATCGGTATGGGGTTTGGTTGGCTTTGTTCACGTGGCTTCCCATTGTGGGAGATCTTTTTGCTATCGCTCTTGGTTTTTATAGAATTCGCCCCAAAATGTCGGCTCTCTACATGCTGGTCGGGCGTTTTGTCCGCTTTCTTGTTTGGACTCTTTTATATATTCAATATGCCGACCGATTTATCGAGTGGATTCGATAATATAACTTCCTTCCTTTCACTTGCGTTATAACGTGAAAAAGAAATTTTCATGAATTCGCTTCTTGATTTAGGATATTTAGGCTTATTTATCGGTTCGTTCATTTCAGCTACGGTCATTCCTATGGGAGCGGATGCTCTATTGCTGGGAATGCTGGCAGCCGGGGGAAAGCCTTGGTGGTGTTTAGCTATTGCTACTGTCGGAAATTGGCTGGGAGGTACCTTAACTTATTGGCTGGGATATGCCGGAAAATGGAGGTGGATACAGCGTTGGTTCAAAGTAACTCCTGAAAAATTGGAACGGCAAAAAAACAGAATTGAAAAGTATAAAAGTGTTATGGCCCTTTTGGTATGGATTCCTGTTTTAGGAGATATTTTTGCGTTAGCTCTTGGTTTTTATCGTATTAATGCCGTAAAATCATTTATTTTTATGTTTTTCGGAAGGTTGATACGATTTTTGTTTTGGATGGTGTTATACTTGCTTTGGACAGATAAGTTCGTAAAATTCATTTCTCATTTATAAATATGGTACGATCTCCGGTGATGAGGATATTGATGAAATACAATTATAGATACGTAAATACAAAAACCGCCCCTATTTCAATGAATAAGGGCGGTTTTTGTTTTTCAATGATTGCTCTCAATTCTCAACACGAATCATATTGTAGTGATGAGATTCGTCTGCGGGCAAAATGAATCCGTTGAAGTGATGTGTCTGTGGAACGGAATTAACACCGCTTGCATTCACTCCGGTTGTTCCTTCGCTTACGGTAACACTTGCAACATTACTGTTTTTGTCCAGTATGACTGTTACCTCTGCTGCAAAAGGATGGTTCACGTAAAATTTATATATCCATTTCCCTTTTTTGTCTTGCTTTTTTTCAATTTTTTTAATCGGTCCGTCTTTTATGAGTTCTACGTAGTCGTTATCTACGCCGTAAGCTAAATTAGCTATTAATCTTTTACCGGACGAACCGACTACATTGGGGCGATTGCGTAAGGTTAAACGTTTCCCCTGAGAGTTGTATACCTCTTTCGTTTCGAAGGCCCAGTCGTTTTCTTCCAATGCTTTCAAAGCTTTGTCATGGGCATTTTTAGCTAATGCAGCTTCTGCTGCTTTTTTTTCTGCCCTGATTTCACGTTTACTCTTTTTCTGAGTTTGCGCTTCTGCCATTGTTGGTAATAGTACTGCAATAGCAATTAGGATAAAAAATAATTTTTTCATAATCATTGGTTTATAAATTACACATATATTATTCTACCAGCTCCCGCTGGCTCCACCTCCTCCAAAAGATCCTCCTCCGAATCCCCCAAAGGATCCACTTCCGCTGTTAAATGATCCGAAACCTCCGCTGTTGCTACCAAACGGGAGACCTCCGATAAAAAACGGCCCGGAAGAGTGTCCGGGAGAAAATCCTTTACGTCGTCGGATAAAAAGAAATAAAATAATAAAAAAGAAAAGGGGAATAAATACCAGAAACGAACCTTCCGATTGTCGCTCGTATTCTTCTGCCGTAAACTCTCCTTTTGTCAAATCCATCAATACATTGGTCGCTTTATTTATCCCCAGGTAATAATTTCCTTGTTGAAAGGAGGGGATTATTTCATTTCGGATAATACGTGAAGCCGTAACATCCGGGATGACTCCTTCTAACCCGTAACCGACGGATATGGCGACCTGTCCTTTTTCATTTCCTTTTCGGGGCTTAATCAGAATTAATACCCCGTTATCTTTTCCCTTCTGGCCAATTCCCCACTTCTCGGCTAAACGTGCCGCGTAATCATTGATATCGTATCCTTCCAATGACGAAATAGTTACCACGGCGATCTGGGTTGACGAGGATTTGTTGAAACCGGACAGTTTTTCTTCCAAAGAAGAGGTCTCTTTTTTGCTGAATAATCCCGTGTAATCATTTACCAACCTTTTGGGTTGCATGGGCTCCGGAAATTTTTGACTGTAACCGGAAACGGCACTCAGGCTGAGTATTATTAATATGATGAGTTTATGAATATTCATATAATTCCTTTTACTTTTCGGATGGATTGAACGAAATATCATCGGGGAGTTCGTTTACATCGTCTTGCTGGTATGGAAAAAATTCTTGTAGTTGTTTTCCGGCCTGAATGACGGCTTCACAAATTCCCTCTGTAATATATCCCTGTTTAAATCTTTCGATCATCCGGTTTTTTAATTCGTCCCAATATTCATTCGGAACTTTGACATTGATTCCGGCATCTCCTAAAATAGCCATTTTTTTATCGATTAGGGCGATATAAAACAGGATTCCGTTACGAAGGGCTGTTTTATGCATTTTTAGATTAGCAAACACGTCTGCGGCACGATCCAGAACTTCTTTTTTACAATGATTTTCGATATGAATACGAATTTCTCCGGATGTATTTTTCTCCGCTTCCCGAATAGCTGTCACCATTGCCTCTTTTTGCTCTTCTGTAAAGTATTTTTCTGGAGACATAATAGTTGTATTGAGATTCAAGATTAGAATTTAACCTCCGGAGCTTTTTCGGCTCCACTTACGGCTTCGAAATAGGGTTTAGGCGTAAAACCGAACATTCCAGCTAAAATGTTCTTGGGGAAAGAACGGATGTAAGCGTTATATCCTTTTACCTCTTCGTTGAATTTACGTCTTTCCACGGCAATTCGGTTTTCCGTTCCTTCCAGTTGTGCCTGGAGGTCTCTGAAATTCTCGTTCGCCTTTAAATTGGGATATTGCTCGGATATGGCCATTAGACGGGATAGGGCAGAGGATAGTTCTCCCTGCATATTGTTGAATTTCTGTAAAGTTTTCTCATCCAATTGATCGAAGTTGATTTGCATTTGCGTGGCTTTAGCCCGGGCTTCTACCACCTGAGTTAAGGTGTTTTGTTCGTGCTCCGCGTACCCCTTTACCGTGCTTACCAAATTGGGAATCAAATCCGACCGTCGTTGATATTGGTTTTCAACATTAGACCACTGGGAAGATATATTTTCACTTTTGGTTACCATTTGATTATAGCTTCCCTGAAACCAAGCGAAAATGCCGATAGCGATGATAATGATGATGGCTAATACAATATAACTCTTTTTCATTTTTGTTTTATGTAAAAACTATGGATCGTTTTTACAAAGATAGAAGAAAAATTCAAACTAAAAAATAAGGCCGCAGTACTGCGGCCTTATCTTTAGAAGGATTTCTTCTCGTTATTTCACCAAATTCATTGTATCTGTAGCAATTACCAATTCTTCGTCGGTTGTAATGCTCATAACAATTATTTTTGAATGGGATTTTGTCAATATTATATCTTTACCGCGAACTCCGTCATTTACCTTGGAATCGAAATCAATTCCCATGTATTCCATATGGGTACATACCTGTTGACGTACTTCGCAATCGTTTTCTCCGATACCTCCGGTGAATATAATCAAATCAGCCCCGTTTAGTACGGCGGCGTAACTACCCACGTATTTTTTTACATCATAAGCTAAAATGTCTAAAGCCAAACGGGCCTGAGCATTTCCTTTTGCAGCAGCAGCTTGTAACTCCCTGCAATCGGAAGAAACATCGGAAACTCCCATCAATCCCGATTTTTTGTTGATCAGATCGTTGGCTTGGGATACGTTTAACCCTTCTTTCTCACAGATGTAAAGTAATGCACCCAAATCCAGGTCTCCGGTACGGGTTCCCATGATAACGCCCGCATTCGGGGTAAATCCCATGGAGGTGTCTACCGACTTTCCACGGTCAATAGCCGTAATGGAAGAACCGTTCCCGAGGTGACAGGTGATGATTTTTTTCTCGTTTATGTTCCAGCCCAATATTTTACAGGCTTTTTCTGCAACAAATTTGTGTGAGGTTCCATGAAAGCCGTAACGACGAATTCCGTATTGTTCGTAGTATTTGTAGGGTAAACCGTATACATAGGCTTCTTTCGGAAGAGTCTGATGGAAAGAGGTATCAAAAACGGCTACTTGAGGTACTCCGGGAAGCAATTGTTCCATGGTTTCGATTCCTTTCAGGTTGGCCGGGTTATGAAGCGGTGCTAATTCACAACAAGCAGCGATTTTTTTCTTTACATCATCGTCGACCAAAACACTCTGGGAAAAATATTCTCCTCCGTGGGCTACACGGTGTCCTACAGCATTTATATCGTTTAAAGATTTGATTACGCCGTAAGCCGGATCAACGAGGGCTTTTAGAATAAGATTGATACCTGTGATGTGATCCGCTATGGGTTCCTCTATTTCGTATTTGTCTTTGCCAGCCGGTTTGTGGGTGAAGTTTCCTTTCGGAAGACCGATTTTTTCAACCAATCCTTTGGCTAATACAACCGGTTCCTGTTTCATATCCAAGATCTGATATTTGATGGATGAACTTCCGCAATTTAAAACTAATATATTCATGACATTCGATTTTACGTGGGGTGAATTATTTACTTGCGGCTTGGTTTACGGTAATGGCAACCAAGTTTACGATATCACTAACGGAACATCCTCGTGACAGGTCATTAATCGGGGCGGCCATTCCTTGAAGTACGGGTCCTACGGCCTCTATTCCGGCAATGCGTTGCACCAATTTATAGCTGATATTGCCTACTTCCAAACTGGGGAAGATTAAAACATTGGCTTTTCCGGCAACGGGACTACCCGGGGCCTTGCTGGAGCCCACGGAAGGAACCAAGGCGGCATCTGCCTGCATTTCGCCGTCGATCATTACATCGGGAGCCATCTGTTTGGCTAATTCGGTTGCTTTTACAACTTTGTCCACTAATTCATTTTTCGCGGAACCTTTCGTTGAGAAGCTTAACATGGCTACTCGCGGTTCTATCTTGGCAATGGCTTTAGCCGTACCGGCTGTAGCTACTGCGATTTGAGCCAACTCTTCGGCGGTCGGATTCGGAAGTACGGCACAGTCTGCACAAACGATTAATCCGTTTTCTCCGTATTCCGGTTTATTGGTTAAGAGGAGAAATGCTCCCGATACCACGGATATGCCCGGTAGTGTCTTTACGATCTGCAAAGCAGGCCTTAACACGTCGCCCGTTGCATTCTTGGCCCCGGCAACCTCTCCGTCCGCATCCCCGTTCTTAATCATCAAAGTCGCTAAATAGAGCGGATTTGTTACTAATTTAAGAGCCTCTTCTTTGGTCATACCCTTACTTTTGCGTAATTCGACGAGAATATCCGCGTAGGTTTCTTTTTTCGGATGGTTTTCAGGATCGATAATAATCGCTTTCCCGATGTTTTTCAATTCGAATTTATCCGCCAGCGTTTGTATCTCTGCCGGTTTACCGATCAAAATAATCTGGGCAATTCCCTCGTTCAGAAGAATATCGGCAGCCTTTAGCGTACGCTCCTCCGTTCCTTCCGGGAGTACAATCCTTTTGTTGTACTTTTTCGCGTTTTCTTTGATTTGTTCAAGAAGGTTCATAAGTATCTTTTTTGTAATAAGTTGTTGTTCATTTCTTTCGCGAAAGTAGAAATAATTTAATCAATAACGTAACTTTTTGTAAGCTATTGTTCGCAATTTTCAAGAATTTTGTCAAGCAGAGATTGCAAAAATGATAAATCACTCTTGAAGTAATTTAAAACGAATCCTTAATCTCTGGTCTTCCATATCATAAGAAATGATTTTGAAAGTACCGATTTCAGCCGTGTTAGTCACATGTTGACCGATACAGGCACAAGTATCGTAATTGCCGATACGTACAATCCGTAAGGTTTGACTGACATTCTCGGGTAATTTGCTGAGATCGATCTCCTCCGCTACCTGTTCTCTGTTCACAAATTCTACGGTTACCGGTATATGCATGCCGATGATTTCATTGACTTTACGTTCTATTTCGGCAATTTGTTCTTCCGAGGGAGATACGGACAAATAATAATCACATTTGGACTTTTTCTTTTCGATGTGCGTATTTTTTGACCTTTCGCAGCCAAACATCCGGACCATCGTTTGATTCAGGATATGTTCCGCCGTGTGCATGGGGGGATATTCCTGTTTGTTGTGATCGTTGAGCTGAGGTTGTTGTTCCATAGGTTATCTGATCTTTATAGGTATATATTTATTCGGATGACAAATTTAATATTATTTCCCGGTAAAGGATAAATTTATTTTTGTAGAGATATGATTTCAAATAGAGTTTCTTGAAAAAGATAAAACCGGATTACCAGAATTTTCATTTTTCAATTAATTGACTACTTTTGTCTTCCGTTAGGGTAAAAGGAGTAACAAGGTTTATTTCGATACCTAAGGTTTAATTTAGTTTTAAAAAAGCTATTAGTATGAGATTATTAGAAGGAAAAACGGCCATTATTACCGGAGCTTCAAGAGGTATCGGTAAAGCTGTGGCATTAGAATTTGCTAAGGAAGGTGCAAACATTGCTTTTACCGATTTGAGATACGATGAGATTGCTCAGGAAACGGAGAAAGAGATTGCCGCTTTGGGCGTAAAAGCGAAAATGTATGCTTCTAATGCCGCCGATTTTGCCGCAACAGCAGCAACGGTGGAAGAGATTGCCAAGGAGTTCGGACGCATCGATATTTTGGTGAATAATGCCGGAATCACAAAAGATACATTGTTAATGAGAATGAGTGAAGAACAATGGGATGCTGTTATTAACGTGAATTTGAAGTCTGTTTTCAATTTCACAAAAACAGTTTCAGCTATTATGTTGAGGCAGAAATCCGGTTCTATTATCAGTATGAGTTCTGTTGTCGGTGTTAGCGGAAATGCAGGACAGGCTAATTATGCCGCCTCCAAAGCCGGAATTATCGGTTTTACCAAGAGTGTTGCCAAAGAGTTGGGTTCCCGGAATATTAGGGCTAATGCAGTAGCTCCCGGTTTTATCATTACCGATATGACAGCGAAATTGTCAGAGGAAGTGAGAAACGAGTGGGCTCAAAAGATTCCATTAAAAAGAGGCGGTACTCCTGAAGACATTGCGAAGGTATGTGTGTTTTTAGCTTCGGACCTCTCTGCTTACGTCACGGGACAAACCATTCATGTATGTGGCGGTATGAATATGTAATTTCAAATCATGAAATATTTTTAATGCCTGGTCTTCGGAACAGGCATTTTGTTTTTGAATAAAGGTCGAATTTTATAAGTGATTTGATCTAAGTTCTTGTTTGCTTTCAAATATCTGCTTATCTTTACATGAAATGATTGTGGCTTACTTTTTGTTGTTTAGAATGAAGTAAAAAAACGTAATATGTACGAGAAAAAAGCTAAGATAATAGATCGATGTACGCGGGGAGTTATATTGTTTCTTGTGTTTTCTTGTTTGACTTCTTGTGTTGGTTATCGTTTACTCGATATCGATGTGTTGGAACCTGCCGATAGAGAGTTGAAACAAGGGGATATTAAAATTCTTTTTTTAGATCGTAAGTTGATTTATCGGTCCGATTCGCTGTCGCTTAGGGAGTTAAGAAATTTGTCAGGGTTGATCCGGGAAGACTTGGTGGAATGTTTTTACGACGGTTTTCAGGCCGGTATTCATAATAGTGCTAAAAAAGTAGTATTGGGACGTGCCATCGGTTTGAACAACAGATATATGAGTGATACAACTAATCCCGCCCCATTGACTCTTTCGGAGTTACAAACCGTTAACAAAGGATCGTACTCTTATGTCTTGGGGGTAGAATCTTGCATGTTCCGACTGTACGACAGATATAATGCGGTGGTAGACAATGCCTTGTTTTTAAGATTGTACGATACGGAGAGTAATCAACCCATAGATACCATGCATTCCAATATATTGAGGTCTGCCATAACGGCAGGAGAAGATATAAATGCCATATGCGATTTTTATTATCAGTTGGGAATAGAGTATGCTAAACATTTGGTACCGACCTGGCAGCCTGAAAAGAGGAGAATTTACCTGGGTAATAACACCTTGAAATTGGGATATTATTTCTTAAAGGATGAAAAATATGATCAGGCTTATGAAATATGGAGTGCGGCATTGCATATGCGTCCGCTCGTGGCCGTAAAGGCAACTGTGAATTTAGCCTGGCTGTATGAACGACAAGGTAATTTTCAGGGAGCAATCGATCTATTGAATGCAGCTTTAGAACATATGGAAAAATATAACGTAAAAAATAGCAATATATCGGAATACATAGAGAACTATATTCAAATACTGAATCAAAGAATAAAAGACGATCGTAAATTATTAAATCAGTTATAAAAGCAGTTTGTATGGAAAATTTTAATTATTATAATCCGGTAAAAATTCTTTTTGGAAAAGGGAAGATCAGTGAAATCGGAAAATGGATTCCAAAAGGATTTAAGATAATGATCACTTACGGTGGTGGTAGTATTAAAAAGAATGGCGTGTACGATCAGGTTATGTCCGCTCTTGAAGATTTCCATGTAATTGAATTCGGTGGAATTGAGCCTAACCCTCGTTATGAAACCCTGATGAAAGCGGTGGAGATGGCTAAAAATGAAAACGTGGGTTTTTTATTGGCAGTCGGGGGAGGATCGGTAATTGACGGTACGAAATTTATTGCAGCCGCTTCTTGTTTCGAAGGTGAAGATAAATGGAATATTCTGGCCAAGATGGCTCCTGTTCATGCGGCTTTGCCTTTGGCAACAGTTTTAACTTTACCGGCTACGGGGTCCGAAATGAATAGCGGAGCTGTAATTACCCGGCAGGAGACAGAGGAAAAATTGGCTTTCAGGTCACGTCACGTATTCCCGAAATTTTCCGTATTAGATCCCACGGTTACTTTCTCCTTACCGAAACGTCAAATTGCCAATGGTATAGTGGATGCTTTTGTACACGTGATGGAACAATATTACACAACGACTCAGAATGTTGAAATTCAGGATCGTTTCTCGGAAGGGATATTGAAAACGTTGATCGCCCTCGGCCCTGAGATGATGACGGCGGAGCAGCCGGATTATCAAACCCGGGCTAATTTTATGTGGGCAGCAACCATGGCGTTGAACGGATTGATCGCATGCGGAGTGACGGAAGATTGGTCGACGCATCATATTGGCCATGAATTGACGGCATTTCATGGTTTGGATCATGCGGTGACATTGGCTATAGTTCTACCGGGTGTAATGAAAGCTACAAAGATGTTGCGTCACGATAAGTTGCTTCAATATGCACAACGGGTATGGGATTTGGATATTTCTCAACCTGGAGCAGCCGATCAGGCCATTGCAAAAACAGAACAGTTTTTCAATGCTATGGGAATCAAAACCCGTTTGTCCGATTACGGCATAGGTCTTGAAACCATTGACCGTATCGAGAAACGTTTCCGGGATAGGGGAGAATTTGCATTGGGAGGAATTGATGATGTAAACGTGGATAACGTGAGAGTTATTCTGACATCCAGATTATAAGTGAAAAAAGGTGTCTCTTTTAACAGACACCTTCTTTTTTAATTTCGGTTTTAATGTCCAAATTGAAGATATACAGGGCTTCTGCCGGAGCGGGAAAGACTTTTGCCCTGACAATGGAATATTTTAAGATAGTCTTTGCTTCGCCTTTAGAATACAAGAATGTGCTGGCCGTCACTTTTACGAATAAGGCGACGGAAGAGATGAAATCCCGTATTATTCGGGAATTGAATAAATTGGCAGAAGGTGAAAAGAGTGATTACAGGGAGGCTTTAAAATCGACTTTACGTTTATCTGATGAACAGGTGAAAGAGCGGGCGGTTGTATTGCGTACGTTCATTCTACATGATTACGGTCGTTTGTCCGTAACTACCATAGATCGTTTTTTTCAACGAATCATTAAGGCATTTACGAAAGAGTTGGGAATATTTCCCGGTTATAACGTGGAATTGGATAGTGATTATGTGCTGTTAAGAGCGGTTGATCAGATTATGCAACGGATGAACGAGGATAAGGAACTGAGGGTTTGGATTACCGAGTTGATGAACAATAGCGTGGAAGAGGCTAAGTCGTGGAGTGTGAAAGGGAAGATTGCGGAATTGGGAAAAGAATTGTTCGGAGAAAATTACATGTTGTTTGACAAGACCGTTCAGCAAAAGTTCGGTAACCGGGATTTTTTGAAGGCTTATCGGTTGTTTTTGCAAAGTATTATAAAACGTTTTGAAAAACAATTGGAAGAGTATGGTAAGAGAGCATGCCATTTGATAGAGACAAAAGATTTGCGGGTAGAAGATTTTAAAAATGGGAAACGGGGAGTTATTAATCATTTCTATAAATTAAGGGACAAAAATTTGAGTAATATAACGGATTCTACCCGAAGAGCTGTCGATAATCCCGATGCATGGATAGCTAAAAAACAGTATCCGGAAATTCAGGTCAGAATAGAGGACCTTTATCCGACCCTAAATGACTGGTTGAAAGAGAGTATTCAATTTTATGACGAGTATATGGCGGATTACCATTCTGCCAGATTGCTACTCGATAATCTTTACCAGTTAGGTATATTGAATGATTTGTATCAGGAGATCCGAGCTTATTGCGAGGAGAAAGGTCTTATGTTACTAAGTGATACTACCCGGATATTAAACGTACTCATTGCCGCCAACGATACCTCTTTTTTATTTGAAAAAACAGGAAATTTCTATAAGCACGTCATGATTGACGAGTTTCAAGATACCTCTACCATGCAATGGTCCAATTTCCGGCCATTAATTGTAAATACGTTATCCGAAGGTGGAAAGGCTTTGGTAGTAGGGGATGTAAAACAGAGTATCTATCGATGGAGAAACGGCGACTGGCGTTTGTTAGCCTCCGGTGTGGAGAAAGATTTTAAGACGTTTGGGATTTGCAATGAGGTTTTGGAATACAATTGGCGAAGTGCGGGAGAAATCGTAATGTTCAATAACCTGCTGTTTTCTCAGGCGGCTTTACAATTAAAGGAGATGTATGACGAGGAAGAGGGAGATAACAATTACTCTTCTTCTATTTTGGAGGCTTATGCCTATTCGGAACAGAAAGTAAGACGTGATGAGCGAGGTTGTATTCAGATCAGATACGGGAAAGATAAACAAGAAGAAGGAAGTGCGGATGCTATTATGGAAGCCGTTGTCGAAGTCGTTCAAGATAATATGAGGAGAGGAGAAGAATTGAAAAATAGTGTAATCCTTGTGAGGAACGGTAAAGAGGGGGCTTTTGTTGCTGATTATATCATAGAGTATAATCGGGTACACCCGGAGACATCTATTCCTTTTATTTCAAATGATTCCTTATACGTGGCGGCTTCTCCGTATGTCGTTTTGATTGTTAGTGTGTTAAAATACGTCATGGCTCCTTACGATTTGGTGAACCGGGCTGTTTTGTTACACCACTATTTTACCTATGTCAGAAAAGAAGAATCCGTTGACCAGGATACGCTGTTTAAATCAGTCTCTGCTGAAGAGACTTTCCGGGCGTGTCTGGATATTCCTTTTTTGCGGGAGATAAACCGATTGACCACCGGATCTCTGTATGAAATGGTGGAAACCATTATCGAATCGATGGAACTGAGGGATCGGGCAGAGGAGCTGCCTTATTTGATTGCTTTTCAGGATATCCTGTTCGAATACGAAGAAAACAATACAAGCAGTATACCCGTGTTTTTGGAATGGTGGGAAAAAGAGAAGGATAAAAAAGTACTTTCCACTTCGGAAGAGACAAATTCTGTTCGGATATTGACCATTCATAAGTCCAAGGGTTTGGAATTTGATACGGTGATCATTCCTTTTTGTAACTGGGATTTGGATGATATGAGACATACCCGCCGCCTTTGGTGCGATAATAAGGAAGAGGGATTCAATGATTTAGAATACGCACCTCTGAATTACTCTTCAAAATTGTCGGATAGTCATTTTAAAGAGGCTTATCTGGAAGAGCATATGAAGACTTATGTCGATAATTTGAATCTTTTGTATGTTGCTTTGACGAGAGCGAAGAGAGTATTACATGTTTTTCCTTATGCTCCTAAGATCAGTAAGGAAGGGCGACCGGCGGATATCGGAGCCTTTTTGTATCAAGTATTGGAAAAGCTTGATGCGGCTCAGTTATTATCCGGATGGAATCGTGAGGAAAAACGATTAAGCATAGGAGAATATGGTATTTTGAGCGGGGGTGGAAAAGAGACGGGAAATAACAGAATTACATTAGAAGAGTATCCGGTTTTCGATTTGGAAGATCGAATTCGGGTGCGTTATAAATACGAAGATTACACGGATGTGGAAGAGAAGGGAAATTCGGCGGTAGACGAAGGAAAATTGTTACATGAACTTTTCCGGCGTATCGAGAAAACGACGGATATAGACCGGGCTGTAAATGAGGTATATCGTTCCGGGTTGATTCATTACGATGAAAAAGAGATTTACCGGGAAAAGTTACTCGGTTATTTAGATCGTGTTCCGGTAGCCTCTTGGTTCGATGGCAGTTATCGTGTCGTTACCGAGCGGGACATCCTTTTTACGAATGCAATAAAAGCTCGGCCCGACCGGGTCATGTTTGACGGTAATAAGGTCGTTATCGTAGATTATAAGTTCGGATATAAGGAGGAGGAGAATTACCAGAAACAAGTGGGGTTCTATTGTAAGACATTGAGACAAATGGGATATAAAGAGGTGAAAGGATATATTTGGTATGTTAACATGAATAAAATATATCCTGTCGGGTTCAACACTCAATTACAGCTGGACTTTTAGTTTTATTTGTAGCTGTCGATGGAGCTGATTTGCTCCGTATTTTTACGAATCTTGGGACGAATGGTCTGATCGGCTGGATGTCCGATAGGTATGATCAATTCAACTCTTTTATGCGATGGAATATGTAGTAAATCCTTTATCTTTTTTTCATTAAACCATCCCATGATGCAAGTTCCCAATCCTTCGGCGGTAGCTTGCAGACAAAACTGTATAGCCGCAATTCCGTTGTCGATTAAGGTAAAATCCTTGTCTTTTAACGTTTGACCGATACGGGAAGAGATGTTTGCCTTTTCTCTGACCATAACGACAATAACAGGAGCCTGTTTGGTAAAATGATTCATGGGGAGGATACCTCCCGATGTGGCATCTGCGACCTTATTCTTTAAGTCGGGGTCTTTAACGATAACGAATTTCCACGGTTGTGCATTACAGGCAGAAGGAGCCAGGCGTGCAGCTTCGATGCATCTCGATAAGCTCTCTTCCGGTATGGGCTCACGGGTATATTCTCTGACACTTTGTCGGTGTAAAAAGAGGTCTAATAATTCTTGGGGTTCCATATGATTTAAAAATAAAGGGTACTGATTTCAGTACCCTTTTGTAATTATTTTTTATGTTTATACCATTCCAAGTTTTCTGTTCCGTTCGAGGTTGCCCATCGGGTATACTGTGGGAACGCCTCATCGATACGTTGTCCCTCTCTCGGGAAATCAAAAGAGGTACCCACGATATGAATCGCGAACGGGAAATAGTTATTGGAGATGAAGTAGAGTCCTTTTGCCGGTTCGGAAAGATCGTGTCCGTAATGTAGGAGGCTCATATCCATCAAATCCGTCGGTTTGTGATTAGGCAGGTGTACCTCATGTCCTCTTTGCTTATCGGATTCAACGATAATAAATGGATTATAGGGAGGTAAACTTAGCTCACTGGATTTCATCCCGCTCAAAGTTATTTCCACGGTAAAAACCATATCTTTTCCGGTTTTAACCACGTCTTCTGCATCGTCAAACAGAATAACCGTTGCATTGGTTTGGTTGTTTTCCAAACCTTTGTTGTTCAAACTGAATCGGGTAGGAGTCGTATAATTGGACGTTATGTTCAGTGTCCGGATCATATTGGGTGACGTTCCGTATTGATATCCGAAACCGTTTGTATATTTGGCTCCGTCATTCTTTAAAGTCCATTCGTCTTTTACTTTAACGATTAAATTGCGGGCATTCAGGTAGTGTGTGGTATTGTATTCCATCACAACGTCGTTCATATCATAGTCTCCCTGATAAGGCCATATATCCTCAAAAGCAACCGTTCCGTTGTATTTTATGGTATAAGCTAACGAAGGATCATCCGGAAATTCGTCGTCTACATCTGGAACGCCGTCTCCGTCGCTATCCGTCATGTCTTTTCCGTCCGGTTTATCATCGTCATTGTATTCTACGTACGAGGGATCTGCGTCGATGCAGAATATGAAATCACGATAGTCTGCCTGATCAAAATTTTTATCTTCAAAACCGATATAGCGGATTTTCGTGTTGGGCTCGCGGATAATAATATTGTGTTTTCTTTGTAAATCGTTGAATTCCGTGTTCGAATAAGCATATACCCTCCAACTGTTCGATTCGGATATGGCATAATTCGTTGCGTCGTAACCTCCTACTAACATAAACCATCCGATGGTTATTCCTTTAGGGAATTGTTCGATCCAACTTTGAGTGGTTTCGTCCCAGTACTTCAATCGAACCTGATCCCCCAGTTGCAGGCCTGCCTTCGGGGCAAATGTTGCGTTAGGGAACAGTACAATTTTTTGGAAATCGTCAACAGAAGTTGGTGGATTCTGGGTATCATAATAATAGTATCCTACGGTGTTGGTTACCGTAATTCCACTATTGTGAACAACAACTAAGTCCACAACCGCCCCGTCTTTGACAATATTAATGTTGGCTTCTCCGCTTCCGGCTATATAATCCTCCAAATTGCTGTTATTCGTACCCAAGGTTGCGTTGATCATTTTTAAAGCACCAGCAGAAACTGCTTTGGGGGTACCTAAATAACTCGGAATACCTTTGGCATTCCACTTACCGTCGTTTACTATTTTCAATTCGCTCGGGTGGGTAGAATAGATATAATCCGTCTCTCCTGCCCGGGAGGCAACAGACTTAGATTTCGCTTGTGTTCCATCAAGTGAATATTTTGTTACAGAAGGAACACCTACCGCATTAGTATACAAGTATATCTCTTTTACGGATGCGGGAATCTGAACTAATTCCGAATAATTTCCGTCATTATCCGTCATTCCTTTGAATAAGTTTTTCAAACCCTCTTTTTTTACGGGTTCATTGTTTACAATCTCTATCGGATCTTCCGCATAAGCTTCAAACGTTAGGGCATATCCTTCCGGGACGGAATAAGCTACGTTTGCTGTTATGTTATTTGCTGTATGAAAGTCGAATGTATTTCCATCTCCCGGAGGAGTGGTTTTCGACATGTCTTTATCCGTACATCCCATGAATATAGCGGTAAAAACAATAATTCCCGTGGTCACAATTTTGGTTTTCATTTTAGTATCTATTTAGGTTACATTTTGCAAAGATAATGAATTAATTGTCAGTTGCAAAAAATACGTTGAATCCTGTGTATTAATAATATTTATCAAAACATAGATAATGTTTATTTTTTCTAAATAAAAAAAGAGAACCATTTGAATGATTCTCTTTAAGTTGTAGCGGGAGCCTGACTCGAACAGACGACCTTTGGGTTATGAGCCCAACGAGCTACCAACTGCTCCATCCCGCAATACAGGCAAAGACTTTCTGTTTTTGCGAGTGCAAAGATAGCTATTTAATTTTATGAATCCAAATATTCAGGTAAATAAATTAATCGTTTTATCAACTTCCCTATGTTTTGTTTTCCTATCTTTGCGGAAAGGTCGGTTTATGGAAACGTTTATTAGAAAAATAAGAGAGGTGTATCCGCTTTCCGATACGGTTTTGAATCTTTTTTTGGAGCAGATGGAATTCATCTCGTTACCTAAGGGGCATGTTTTGATTCGTGAAGGAACAATAGAAAAATACACTTATTTTATTGTAAAGGGCTTTGCCCGAGGTTTTTTCTATAAAGAGGGAAAAGAGGTAACCATCTGGTTTGCTTCGGAGGGTATGTCTCTATTATCTATGAATGCTTATCTATTTGATTCGGTCGGTTATGAGAATATCGAGTTGGTGGAGGAGTGTGCCCTGATGAAGATTTCCAATAAAAGGTTGAATGCGCTTTTCGAACAGGAAGTCGAATTGGCAAATTGGGGGAGGAGGATGTCTGACCGAGTGGTGTTGAAACTGGAGCAAATGTTTATGGAACGCTATTTCCTTTCTGCTGCTCGTCGATATCATCTGTTAGTGGACCGGGAGCCTGAAATTTTGCAGAAGGTTCCCCTTCGCCACATTGCTTCTTACCTGGGAGTTTCTCAGGTCTCTTTAAGCCGGATCCGAGCGGGGATACAGTAATTTTTTTACATATGTAAAACGGAAATCGCTTTATTTTATCGACATTCGCGTCCGAATCGGGATTTAACCGGTTACGTAAATTTGTATTGAGATGAAACAAGTAAGAGGTGTTATTCTGGCGATGATTTCTTCATCCACATTCGGTTTGATTCCTTTGTTCGCCCTTCCTGTTATCCGGGATGGGGTGGGATTGGATTCCGTGTTGTTTTACCGGTTTGCGATATCGGCGTTTGTTATCGGTTCCTATCTGTTTTTTAAACGGGAGAGTTTTCGAGTTTCAGGAAAAGAGCTAATGACTTTTTTTGTGTTGGGAGCTTTATATGCATCGACCGCACTTTTCCTGACAGCTTCTTATTTGTATATTCCGAGTGGGATAGCGACCACTATTCATTTTTTATATCCGGTGCTTGTCACGGGTATTATGATTGTATTTTTCAAAGATCGGGCTTCGTTACCCGTAATTATGGCCGCTTGTATGGCGATTGCCGGAGTTTATTTGTTAAGTAACGGAGAAGGGGGCGGGGTGATCAGTTATAAAGGATTGTTTATGGTTCTCTCTACGGTACTCACTTATGCGGTTTATATCGTGGGGATAAATAAATCTTGTGTTCGGAAGATGGATGGGCTGAAGATGACTTTTTTTATCCTTTTCGCTTCTGCGGTTGTTTTTTTATTGAATTTATTGGTAAAAGGAGAGGGGTTGGATAGGATTCCCGATTATTCGGCGGCAATACATCTGTTTTTATTGGCACTTATTCCAACTTTAATTTCCGATTTGACGTTAATATTGGCTATACAGCATATCGGTTCGACGACAACCGCTATTTTGGGATGTATGGAACCGTTGACGGCTGTTTGTATGGGAATTTTATTCTTGAATGAACGTTTCGGACCCGGACAATTATTAGGAGTAATCGTCGTGTTACTTGCGGTATTTATAGTGATTCTTGCTACGCGTCCGGAAGGGTTTTCCTTCAAGAGAATGCTTCCCGCTTTTTTGTTAAGCAGACATAAATAACAAAAGATATGATGAATTTGATTAGAATAACAAATCCTGACGATCGGAACCTGGATCGTTTGATTGCTCTTTACGAGGATGCTTTTCCGGTGGAAGAAAGACGAGATATCGGACAGTTGAAACGGATGATAAAACAGAAATCCGATATGTATTTTAATGCCATTGAATGTGACGGTGAATTATGTGGCTTTTTCGTGTATTGGGACATGAAGGATTTTTATTATCTGGAGCATCTTGCAGTATATCCTTCCATGCGGAACAAAAAACTCGGGCAAAAGGTACTGGATTACGCGGCGAATCATCTTAAAGGAGTCCGATTGCTGGAAGTTGAGCCGACAAGAGACGAGATGACTACCCGACGTGTTCGTTATTACCAACGGAACGGATATCAGGTACTGGACGAGGAATATATACAGCCATCTTATGACGGTGTCCGGGATTCTTGTCCGCTTTGGATTATGGGAAACCGACACTCGGAACGCTTACCCGAATTTATCGATACCGTAAAACGAGAAGTATATCTGGATAATTATGGTTTGATTGAAAAATAAACGATGTAAAGGATTGGAAGATTTACGATTTCGGATTTTAGATTGACGATTTAAAGATGACGGGATCAGAAGTTAATCATACATCTAAAATGAAAACCGTCCGAATGTTGTTTTCGAACGGTTTTTGATTTCGTAGCGGGAGCCTGACTCGAACAGACGACCTTTGGGTTATGAGCCCAACGAGCTACCAACTGCTCCATCCCGCAATATAGGCAAAGACTTTCTGTTTTTGCGTGTGCAAAGATAACGCTATATTTGGGATATACAAGATTTTTTTTTGTTTTTCCGTCATACAGATAAATCGGATTGGAGAGAATATACTTAATAAATAGAGGAAGCGGGAGGGACATAGACTTCTTTTTCTTGTGCGCTAAAAGTGTTTGGGTGTGCCCAATAAAAAGAAAAACGGGGATTATGCTATCCCCGTTTTTCCTATATTCCTTTAAAAAATTATTTTTTTAGCATTTCGCATACTTCGTTGTATACATATTCTCCGGTGAACCCGAACTTTTCGTCCAATACTTTTGCCGGGGCTGAATAGCCGAAGTGATTTACTCCATGAATTCGCCCGTTTACTCCGACGAGTCCTTCCAATGTAACGGAAAGGCCGGCTGTCAAGCCGTATTTAGGCTTATTTACAGGAATAACTTCTTCCTGGTATTTTGAGGATTGCTCACGGAATAATCCTTCGGAAATAACGGATACGACTTGGGAAGATATGCCTTTACGTTCTTTCAGTAGTTGAGCTCCTTCCAATAAGGTGGATACTTCCGAACCGGAAGCGACCAATACGATGTCAACATCTTCCGCGTTTTTGGTTACCACGTATGCTCCCTTTTCCGCTTGCAGGGCTTCGTCGTATCCTCCCGGAAGATCTTTGATGTTTTGCCGGGAAAGAATCAACGCCGTAGGGGTGGAAATATTTTCCATTGCCATTTTCCATGCTACTGATGTTTCGGCGGCATCTGCCGGACGAAGGGCTAACAGGCTCATTTTACCGGAGTGATTATGAAGTTTCTCCATTAACCTAAGCTGTGCTTCATGTTCAATAGGTTGATGGGTAGGTCCGTCTTCTCCCACCCGGAAAGCATCGTGCGACCAGATGAATTTCACGGGAATTTCCATTAATGCGGCTAAACGAACAGCCGGTTTCATATAGTCTGAGAACACGAAGAAGGTTCCACAAGCCACAAATATACCACCATGTAAAGCAATTCCGTTACAGATAACAGCCATGGTTAACTCGGCGACTCCGGCCTGGAAGAAAGCTCCGCTGAAATCTCCTTTTACCAGATTCCGGGCTCCGCCTTTGATGAATCCGTCGGTTTTATCTGAATTACTTAAATCGGCGGAACCGACAATCATATTTTCAACCTGTTTGGCTAATTCGACTAATACGTCTGCCGATGCGGCACGAGTTGCGATTCCGGGTTTATGTGCGATCGCCTTGTAGTCGATCTCGGGAGCTTTACCGGATAGAAATTGATGCCATTTGGCGGCTAATTCCGGATTGGCTTTTTCCCAGGCGGCTTGTTCTGCTTTTTTAGCTTTGGCGTAAGCTCTCTTCTGTTCTAATACCTTGCCGTAAAATTCTTTGACTTCGGGAAATACAACAAACGGGTGTTGAGGATCTCCTCCCAGGTTTTCAATGGTTTTCTCGATAGAGGCACCCGCACCGCTTAAAGGTTGTCCGTGGGTGGAAACCTTGTCGGAGAAATCTTCCCCATTAGCTCCCAAGGCCCCTTTGCCCATTAATGTTTTCCCGATAATAAGGGTAGGGCGTTCTTTTTCTTTGTTGGCAGCTTTCAGAGCCTCTATAATCTCTTTCGCGTTATTTCCGTTTATTGTAATGACGTTCCATCCCCATGCTTTGTATTTCATCGCCGTATCCTCGCATGTTACTTCATTGACGCGGGTCGAGAGTTGTACCTCGTTGGCATCGTAAAACATGATCAGATTAGATAATCCCAATGTTCCGGCAATACGCCCGGCCCCTTGGGAGATTTCTTCCTGAATACCTCCGTCGGAAATAAAAGCATAAGTTTTATGGGCCATCCATTCGCCGAATCGAGCCACTAAAAAGCGCTCCGCGATAGCAGCGCCTACGGCCATGGCATGTCCCTGTCCCAATGGTCCGGAGGTGTTTTCGACTCCTCGTTTTACATCTACTTCGGGATGTCCCGGGGTCACGCTTCCCCATTGACGAAAGTTCTGTAGATCTTCCATACTATAAGTTCCTACTAAGCTGAGTATGGAATATAGCATCGGAGACATGTGGCCCGGATCGAGGAAAAAACGATCTCTATTGGCCCAATTCATATCGTCCGGATCAAAATTTAAAAATTGGGAGTACAAAACATTTACAAAGTCGGCTCCACCCATGGCTCCGCCAGGGTGACCAGATTTTGCTTTTTCAACCATAGAGGCCGAAAGAATACGGATGTTGTCCGCTGCTCGATTTAGGATCTTATCCATGCCTATATATTTTGAGATATTGTTAAAATTTTTGCGCAAAGTTACGATTTTCCCATGGGAAAACAAGAAAATAAATAGTGGGTATTCGATAAAAATCAGGATTGATATAAAATCCTGATTTTTTATTAATTTACCATTCCGAATAAGGATGCTTGATTAGCATCGAATTGTAATATCTTTCTTTTCCGGTAACTTCTTCTCCTAACCATTCCGGTTTTGGAAAAGTTTCGTTTTCATCCTCCAGCTCGATTTCCGCTAAAATCAAACCTTCGTTTGTTCCGTGAAATTCGTCTATTTCGTACGTGAATTTATCTGCTTTTATGTAATAACGGGTTTTATCGATGATTCCGGGTTCACAAATGGACAATAGTTCTGTGGCCTCTTCGACGAGTATCTCTTTTTCCCATTCAAAACGACTCGCTCCGGTAGAGTTTCCTTTACCTTTTACGGTCAGGTATGCTTTATCTCCTTTTACTCGTACCCGCACGGAACGTTCCGGTACGGAAGAGAGATAACCCTGTATGACCCGTACCTTGTCATATGCATGGGATTTAAAATCTCCTTTTACCAGAAATTTACGCTCAATTTCCCGGAACATGATTACAAATTTTTATCTTTATACATATTTTCCCACCATGCCG
This sequence comes from uncultured Sanguibacteroides sp., assembly GCF_900543425.1. GTDB lineage: Bacteria > Bacteroidota > Bacteroidia > Bacteroidales > Marinifilaceae > Gabonibacter. The sequence goes on from NZ_UQRQ01000001.1 coordinate 209,289, forward strand.
GCTGGTTTTTCAAATATTTGGCAAAATAGGATAGGATGGTATTATTCCATATGATTCGTTGATTGTAATCGACCACCGTGTGGTCGGCATTTTTGATCAATACCAAATCCACCTCTTTACCTAATAGTTTCAATGCCGTGTAGAATTGAATACTCTCTCCTGTCGGTACGTTCACATCGGCAGTTCCGTGTAGTAACAAGATCGGTTTTTTCACTTTGTCCGCGTTGAATAGGGGACTTTGATTGACGTATATATCTTTTCGGTTCCAGGGAAAGGAGTGGGCTGCTGCCTGGGTGCTGTAACTGTATCCCCAATACCCTTCTCCCCAATAGCTGGAAATAGAAGAGATTCCGGCATGGGAAATCGCACAGGCGAATATGTCGGTGCGGGTTTGTAAAAGCATGGTTGTAAATCCGCCGTAAGAGGCTCCCATGCAGCCTACCTTCTGGGGATCGACGAACGGATGTGCTTTTAAGAAGGCTTTCGTGCAAGCGATGATCTCGTCTGCCGTGATGATTCCCCAGTTGTTTTGATGACGTGCGGAAAACTCCTGCCCGAACCCCGTGGTACCAGAGGGTTGCATAACATACACGACATACCCGTTCGCCGCGTATAGATTAAACGGCCAACGTCCTCCGAATGTTCTTTCGACAGGGGAAGTTCCTCCGTAATAATAGACAATCATCGGATATTTTTTAGTCGGATCGAAATTGGCCGGAAGATAGTAACGTCCGTCAATAGTGGTATTTTTCTTGTATTGGTAATCCCAATCCCTGACCTCTCCGAAAACAACATCTTTGTACTGCTCTTCAGCCGGGTTATCCCATAATTGTGTATTCAGGTTCGTGAGATTTAACGTGTATACCCGAGCGGGATAACTTTGATCGGAAGCCGTGTAAACGGCCCAGTCTCCCTGCTCCGATAAAGAAAGTCTTTGGACGATGTCTCCCGGGCAATTGACCTGTTCTATTTTTCCGTTTTGGTAACGAAACAGATGGATATAATCCGTGTCTCCTGCGATGATGTAAATAGAGCCGTCTTTATGCCAATAGGAACCGGAGACGGAAGGATTAAAATATTTGGTAATCGGATTTACCCGATGAGTTGCTAGATCGTAGATAAACAGTTGGGTATCGTATTCGTTTACAATCTGTCCTTTACGGATGTTAACACCTGTATTTCCAAAGGCGTTAGCTCCTCCGCTCACGAGTAACTGTTTGTCGTCGGGAGAAAAAGAGCAATAAATATCGACCAGGCGGTCTTGCCATAGGGTGTCGGTTTTGTTTGACGGTATATCCATCAGGTAAATGGATTGTTTGCTATACGGGTATTCGTTGTAATCCGGACGGTTTGTGGCAATAATAACTTTTTTGCCGTCATGGCTGATATCCATGATTGACGTGGTTTGGTTTCCCCATGTTAAACGGGTGTGGAGTCCGTTTTTGAAATCGTATTTATAAAGGAAATAACGGGTACGGAAATGAGGTTGCCTATCCATCATACCTTCAACTTTACGTAATTCCCACTCTTTCTCGCTATACTCTTCCGGTTGGTAATAGAGCAGATACGTGCGATCGGGAGACCATACGTATCCTGAAATCGAGTGATCGGCTTTGACGAGGCATTTTTGGTACCGGGTTTCCGGATCATAGGTATAAAGCGAGTGTCCTTTCCCTTCCTGTATTAAAAAGGAGAGTTTGTCTTGTCCCGGGACCCAAGTGATATCGCTTGCCTCTTTTCCGTAAAAAGAGTAAATAATTTCTTTATCGGAAAGCCGATAGAGATAGGTTATTCGGTTACTTTTACCTTTTATGATTTCTGTTTTACTCAAAAGCAGGTATTTACCTGAAGGGGAGGTTTGTATGTTTTCAACGCGGGTTCCGTTCAATACATCGTAAATAGTTTTTCCCCTCATGGGTGAAAGGGTAAACTCTACGGGAATATTTTTGAAATCATCTCCTGCTTTGAACGACGCCGAAAATAAGGTTTGCGGGGTGTGCGAGAGTACAAGACTTTTTACGATTACCGTATGTTTACCCGGAATCCAATTTCTATTTATCTCTTTTGAAATGGTCTTTTCTTTTTCATTATAAGTGTCGAAAGTGAGTACTTTTTCACCGTCTATAAACACTTCTGCATTGGTATTGAAATAAAAGGTCATACTGCCATTCATCCATTCTGTATTGGCCATATAAACGGCGTTATAGACGACAGAAGGGGTTTTCTCTTGAGAGGAGTAACGGACCTCCCCGTCGGCCATATCTGAATATTTCCATTGGAGACCTTCCGTTTCTTGTTCGGACCTCCCCGGTGCAGGAGATAGGTTTTCAACGGATAACGTCGAAAATTTTAAAAGTGAAACGGGGGTGAAAAGTAGGTTGTTCACATTTTTTTGGTCATGAAAGGCGGGCATTTCTACCGGAATGGGAGGGAGACTCATCCATTCCCGGATTACTTGTCCTTGCACTTGTAAGGAAAATATAATCCATACGAAAAGGAATAGTTTCTTCATACTTCTTTTGTTTATGGTATAATTTGTTTATTTGTCCTTTTTAAACGAACAAAGTTAATTCTAAAACGTAGATTGTTCGAAAATTCTGAATAAAATTTATTATGATGTGATTTTTATCATTAATTTTGTTCTGCGTAAATAAGAAATTGATAACATTTAAAGAAGGGAAAAATGAAAAGTATTGTACTAATAATTATGTTGGCTGTCGTTGCAGCCAGTTGCGGAACGAATAAAAAAGTATATGCTCCGCCTTTTGAAGAAGAGGAAGACGTGGTAGTCGTAGACGAACAATCTGTCCCGACGACACAAACACAGGAAAAGAAAACAAATAATAAACCTGTTGTATCTAAAGAGGAAAAGGTGACTATGACTCACGGTGATGTTATGAAGAAGTATAATGTTATTGTAGGAAGTTTCTCCAATGAAGATAATGCTGTCAGATTACGGAACCGTTTGATCGGTGAAGGGTATAATAGTATCATTATGAAAAATGATGCCGGAATGAACCGGGTAAGTATTGCCGGTTTTGACGAAGAAGCTCCGGCAAGAGCCGAATTGATACGGGTAAGGGAAAAATATCCAGAATTTTCGGATGCTTGGCTGTTGATCACGAAAGATAAATAACAAAGTCTGGTAAAATCGTAATACCGCTTATGATCGTTTTTAACCTCATGAGCGGTATTTTAATTATCAATTTACGCGATACCTTTTCTGTCGCTATAACAAAGCCGCTATGAGATTGAATGTTAAATTGTCGATTATATCAGATAGCGATTACTTGCCGATCGGTTGTTTCTTATATTAATTCGATTCCTACCGTATCGTTCGGGTCATTTTCTTTTTTATCTGTCTGTTTTCCTTCTGATAGAGAGGTGTATCCGCTTTTTTCTCCCTCCATGCTTTCCGGTTCTGTCGGCATTTGTTCGGATTCCAAGGATTCCATAACATCTTCTTCCACGGGAATATTTTCAACCGTGTTTATAACGTTCTCTGTCGTTGGAGTCTCGTTTTCCAAATTCCGAGCTAAAACCTCCGGGTTACTTTCCACTATATTTTCTATCTCTTCTTCGCTTAATGGCGGGTTCTCTGCTACAATGTCAGAAAAAGAGTGATCTTCAAAGATGGCGCCGTTTTCACATCGGAAAACCCGTCCGGGAAATTTGGTGATCAGATCGTACTGGTGGGTTGCTATGATAACCGTTTTTCCGCTGTCACAAATGTCTTTCAGTAGTTCGATCAAGTGGTAGGAAGTTTCCGGGTCTATATTTCCGGTCGGTTCGTCTGCCAGGATAATGGGAGGGGCGTTTAATAAAGCCCGAGCCAGTACAATACGTTGTTGCTCACCTCCGGAGAGCTGGTGTGGAAATTTATCTTTTTTATCCGGCATCTCCACTTTTTCGAGTACTTCATCTATCCGTTCCCGGATCGCTTTTTTGTCTTTCCATCCTGTTGCCCGCAATACAAATTCCAAGTTGGCGTAAACATTTCTATCCGTAAGTAGTTTGAAGTCTTGAAATACAATACCGCATTTCCGTCGCAATAGGGCAATATGGGATTTTTTGATCTTACCTAACTTATATCCGGCAACTTCCGCCTTTCCGTACTCCAAAGGTATTTCCGCGTATAATGTTTTTAATAGAGACGTTTTTCCGCTACCTACTCTTCCGATGATGTAGACAAATTCGCCCTCTGTAATCTCCAGGTTAACATTTTTCAATACCGTGTTTTTTTGTTGACGGATAGCTGCTTGCTCCAGTTTGATAATAGTTCCCATAGACATAAGCGTATCGTTTTACTATTTGTTTTTCCACTCTTTCGACCGGCGGATTATAAATTTTTTAGTCCTTCTATATTTTTTTTCGGATCCGGAGAGTTGAATACGAAACTCCCCGCTACCAATGCATCGGCTCCGGCTTCCACAAGACGACGCCCTGTCTCGAAATTCACACCGCCATCGACTTCTATACAGGCGGAGGATGTCGTTTCTTTTATCAGTTGTTTGAGTTTTGTAACTTTCTGTAATGTACTTTCTATAAAAGACTGTCCTCCGAATCCGGGATTGACACTCATCAGCAAAACCACATCTATGTCTTGAATGATATCGTCTAAGTCGTGTACCGGAGTATGCGGATTGAGTGCTACCCCGGCTTTCATTCCCAGCGATTTGATCTGTTGTAAAGTCCGATGTAAATGTGTGCACGCTTCGTAATGAACCGTCAATATATCGGCTCCCGCTTTGTGAAAAGCTTCCACGTAACGTTCGGGTTGAATGATCATCAAATGCACATCCAATGGTTTTCGGGCCGCCTTCTTTATTTGAGATACGAGTGGTAAACCGTAAGATATGTTCGGAACGAAGACCCCGTCCATGATATCCAAATGAAACCAGTCTGCCGGACTCTCGTTAACCATTTCTATATCTTTGGCTAAATGAAGGAAATCGGCAGATAGCAGGGAAGGAGAGACTATGATACTCATTTTATTAACAGACGATTAATTTATAACAGGTTATTTTTATATTATTTATACCAGCTTGCATACATGGAATAGGAGTTCACGATGCGTTCCACCTCGTCACGAAGTAATTCCGGTCCCATCTCTTTCAGCTTTTTGGCCGGGGCTCCGGCATATACCCAGCCGGATTCGACCACGGTACCTTTGGTTACCACACTTCCTGCAGCAACAATAGAATTGCTTTCTATAACGGCATTATCCAGTACGATGGCTCCCATACCGATCAGTACATTATCGTGAATCGTGCATCCGTGAACGACCGCATTATGTGCAATAGATACATTATTACCTATATTCGTGGGTGACTTTTTATAGGTAGCGTGGATTGTCGCATTATCCTGAATATTTACATTATTGCCTATCTTTATATAATGTACATCTCCTCGTAATACGGCACCGTACCAAATACTACAATTATCACCCGTTTCTACTTCTCCGATGATCGCTGCATTTTCAGCAATAAAACAATTTTCTCCGAATTTAGGAGTATGTCCGTTTAATTCTCTAATAATTGCCATAATAAAATCATAATTATTTTCAGGATTCGAAATTACGAAATATGCATCAGAAAACAATTTCCTTTTGAGATTTTATATATTCTTTTTGAAACACTCTGAAATTTCTTACGTATAAGACGATGTACAATTAAACGAAACGATCACTTTTAATGAAGGAGGATAAATTATGAGTATAGTGAAAAGAAATAGTGATTTAAGGCCGTTTTATTCTAATCTTTTGGATGATTTTTTTGATACATGGCCCAAGACAGTTAACGAACAAAGAGGTATTCCGGCCTTGAATGTGAAAGAAGACGATAAGAACCTGACCTTGGAACTTCAAGTTCCGGGAATGAAAAAAGAAGATATTAAGTTAGAGTATAAAGATGGTTTTCTGACTATATCCGGAGAACAAAAAGAGGAGAAGGAGGAGCAAGATAGTAAGCAAAAATTTTTGAGGAGAGAATTTACTTCCGTCTCTTTTCATCGTACGATAGAGTTACCGGAAGATAAATACGATGTCGGTAAGGCGGAAGCAGTTTATAAAGACGGTATTTTGGATATTACGATGCCCAAAAATGAAGAGAGAGCTAAGTTAAATAAGACGATACAGGTAAAGTAGGTGGTTTTATTTTGAGTGATCGGTCGATTTTGAAAAAAATCGGCCGATTTTTTGTTCTTTTTTGAAAAAGAATTTACTTTGTGCAGGCACAATAAAAGGCATAAAGATGCCATTTCAGAAGCGTTATTTGATATATTTGCGAAAATAGCTCAGTTGGTAGAGCATAACCTTGCCCGAAGCGAAGCGTCATTGACACAACCTTGGCGAGGTTTGAAGATACCAGAAGCGTATTTGATATATTTGCGAAAATAGCTCAGTTGGTAGAGCATAACCTTGCCAAGGTTAGGGTCGCGGGTTCGAGTCCCGTTTTTCGCTCTTGTAGAACGTAGTTCGATCTTCATTCGGACGACGTTTTTTTTTATTTCTATAGAAAAAATCTTTATATTAATAATATAGCAACTATTTTTTTGTTTTTTACATACTAAATATTTAGTTTTACGAAAATTAAATATGTATAAAAATAATGAGGATAGTTAGCTATCCGGACGGTAAATTCAAAATTTCCGTTAGGTCTGCCGACATTAATGAAGGGAATCAGATCAGATATTATTTACCATTTTAACTAAATGATTTATGAAGATGCGTCGTGTGTTCCATATAGCCGTTTACGAGGCGAAACAACAAAGCCGGGGATGGATGTTCTCGCTGTTCGTTGTTTTTTCTTTGATGAGTATTACTTTATGGCAATTGTTTTTGCAGGGAGACGGGTATTGTGAGAGTTGGAAGTTGGTAGCTCTTCCTTCCTCTGTACCCTTAGTAAACGCCTATCTTTTTAGTGTCGTGCAATCGTTGTTCGTGATTGTCATTATGACTGATTTTCCCCGGCGGGAGGGAATGGGTGAAACTCTTGAACCGATATACGCCCGTCCCATGGATAATGCGGACTACACGTGGGGACGAATCGTGGGAAATATTATATTATTTTCCATTGTGAATATGGTCGTTATGTTGGCCTGTATCTTTTTTGTTAATTTAAATAGCCTGGCCCTGCTAAATCCGTGGTATTACCTGTTTTATTTTTTCACGTTGAATATTCCTTCCTTAATCTTTATGATGGGGTTAAGTCTTTGGTTCGTCCGGGTTGTGCGCTTTCGTTACTTGGCACTCTTGCTCTTATTCGGTTGGCTGGGCATATCGATCGTGTGGTTACCTTATTTATGGCATGGTACATTGGATTTTTTAGCTACCGGAGTGCCTAATTTATTTTCAGACGTGACGGGACACTTGGGTTTGGAATATTATCTATTGCATCGATTGAGTTTTTTATTGTTAGGTATAGGATTTATATTTTGCAGTATAAAAGGAATGAAACGTTTACCGAGTACTAAGGGGCGTGTAGCTTTTTATACCTATGGAGGAGGAATCTTTATTTTATTGGGTATCGCGTGTGGTATTTTGCTTGAAGCCAGTTATTGGCCCGATCGGAGTGCCCGTGAGGGATATCGTGAGAGTTTCCGTGGTTACTGGAAGGGACAACTATGCCATGTGGAGCGTCATTCGATAAGAATGGAACAACGGGGAAATCGGCTTTTCATGGAAAGTGACCTGACGTTGTGTAACCTGACAAAAGAGAAGATTAATCAACCTCTTCTTTTCCTGAACCCGGGATTACGGGTCGAAGAGATGGAAGAGGAGGGAAACCCCGTACGTTTCAAACGAGAGGGGCAGATTATTATATTGGATCGTCCGCTGTACGGGGGGGATTCCTTGCGTTTACGTATGCGTTACACGGGTAAAATCGATGAGAGTTTCACGAATTTGCAGTTATCAGATCAGGATTACGAGAATCCTTTCAATAACGATCGATTTTTTCCCACGGGACGACATAGTGCTTTCGTGGAAGATGATTACTTATTATTGACTCCCGCGTGCGGGTGGTATCCGACGGCATTAGCCCCGGTACACCCGTTTTCCCCGATGAGTACGGGGAAAGACATGACTCTTTATCACTTGAAGGTGGTGGCTCCCCGTCAGGCCTCTCTCTTCTCCCAGGGAATACCTTCTGATCGGGGTGATACGCTGTTTTTTGCTTCTTCCGGCTATTTGCCGGGTATCTCCGTTTGTGGCGGAAAATTTAAAACGAGGCAATTGGATGTGGATAGCTTGATAAGGCTTTCCTTAAATACCATCGTGGAGCCCAAGGCTTTTTTGGAACATTTTGCCCCCATGAAAGCGAAAGATGTGAAATTATTTTTTTACAAGAATCCATTGTTCCCGTGTGGGATGAACTTTACGGATTTAAGCTGGAGAGACGGAACGACAACTCATTTGAATTTTATAGAGACCCCGTTATCGTTTCGGATAGAATCCAATGAAGGTGGGACTCTTGGCGGGCAAATCGAGCCGGGATTCGTCTTTTTACCGGAACGGGGTTTTGGTATAGAGTTAACGAGTATTTTTAAGCAACCTTTTGGCGATGGAAAACCTATTGCTGTGGATATAGGGGAAGGACGGGTTTATATGCAGGAGGCACAAAATCCTACTTTGGAACAGTGTATTAATCTTTGGCTCTGTTTAAATGCGGACTGGATTCAGAAAATGAATAGCCATCCCTTGCTAAGGCAGAACGACTATGGGTCGGAGATAGCCAAATTCAATCCATTGTATATAGAGCCTTTACTGACGGACCGTCGTTTATCGATTTACTCGGCACAATACCCGTTTGTCAATATAATGTTAGAGAGGTTTTATATGGAGAAAGAATTTTTTGTGAAGGGAAACGGCAGATTTGGAGTCGGGGATATGAATACAGCTCGTGATTATACCCGGAATCACAGTCTTAACGAGGCCATATCGGATGAAAATATCAGTCAGACGACACGATACAACGTGGTGTTGTGGAGTTTACGCGATTTGATGGATCATATCGGGTTGAAGGTTTCCGTGGATACATTCTTTCATGTGATAGATGATATTTACCACACGCGTCAGGGAATGATTCGTTTTGAAGATTTTTGTGAAGAACTAAAGAATCGAACGGGAGGAGATATCGAAAGTGTGTTTGAGAAATGGTTAAACGTTCGTCATAATCAATATTTTAAAATAAAAGATTTAATCTCTTATCGGTATCTGAATAATAGGGGTTATGGACCGGAGGGATGGGTTGAATTGGAAGGGAAGGTCAAGAATTGCGGAAAAGAGGGTGGCTTTATCGTGGTAAATGTGGCAAAGGATGGGATGACTCAACGTTATAGTTGTTACTTGAATCCCGGAGAGGCAAAATCGTTTTACATAGCCTATTATGCGAAAATGCAATTGAGCCGGGAATTGATTACCGGTATGTCTTCCAATCGTCCGAATTTGTATAGAGAATGGGAAGAAGGAAGCCGGAAAAAGTCGGAAAAATTGGAAGCGACTCATGTTTGGACCAATATAGATCCTTCCGTTTTTGATCCGGACCCGCGGGAAACGATAGTGGATAACTTGGATCCCGGTTTTTCATTTGATGATAAGGTAAACCAGACCATACTGCAAAAATGGTTCGGGGTAAAAAACAGAGAGGATTGGAATATCCGAAAAGAGGGAGAATCCGCACGATTATGGAAGAGTCGTATTGGTGAGAATTACTATGGAGATTCTGTGCGGAGTTGTTATTACAAGAGTTTTGGTACGGGGAATTGTACGGCTACTTGGAAAACCCGATTGAAAGAAGCGGGAAAATATAGAATTATGGCAAAGGCCGGGTATGTACCTTTTGAAAGATTTGGTAAGTTTGATGAAGGATATTTATCCGATATCATTCTTTACTATACGATAAAAAGCGGAGGAAAAGAGGAAAATGTTGAAGTAGAGGGAAAAGATTCGGATAGATATCCCGATTGGGTTTCTGTTGGCGAGTTCGACTTTCCGGAAGGGGAGGTTTCCGTTACTCTTTCGGATAAAGACGAAAAGGGGAGAAAAGACTTAGCGATTGTTGTCGATGCTATAAAATGGGTAAAAATAGATTGAAAAAAGAGATCAGGGAGATGGATGATAGTAGAGAGGGAAGATAAAATAGAACTCTGTTTTTCGCAATGGATCTTTTTTCCGGACGTGAATGGCAGAGTACTCTTTTTATCGAATGAATAACTTTTTGAAGTACTTACCGGACACCCCAGACTATCCTAAGACGATCTCATCCCGATCGAATAGCATGGTAGAGCCTGGTAGGAGGGCTTTTTTGGTATAAAAATTTAAAATAAAAATTTGCGGGTTGGAATTAATTATATACCTTTGTCCTGTTCTTAAAATAAGTACGAAAGTAGCTCAGTTGGTAGAGCACAACCTTCCCCTGAAAGCGAAGCGTGTAGACGCAACCTTGGGGAGGTTTGAAGAAGCCAACATGTTGTTTGATAATTATGCGAAAGTAGCTCAGTTGGTAGAGCACAACCTTCCCAAGGTTGGGGTCGCGGGTTCGAGTCCCGTTTTTCGCTCTGAGGGATAAGCGGTGATGTTCTATCACCGCTTTTTTTTGTATAAAACCGGGGTAATGAAATCAGTAAAATTTGTTTTGTCTTGTTATGTAGTAGGTTATGAGAATAATAAATTAATAAATGCGGGAAAGAATTGCTTTTGGGAAAAAATAAAATTATTTTTGGAGAAGTTGGTGTAATGGATTAACCCGGTAAAAATCCAGTGAGCCTATGTTGTAAAAATCCAAAATATAAAGTGATATGACCGACCAAAAGAATACTGCAAAGAATAAAGGTAAAGAAACGAATCCAGAAGATGAATTTAAGTTCAAGAGTATCCGGATAAGTAATCGTAATGTTATCGATTATGCCGGGCATAAGCGTTACCGTACGGTCTATCGTTTGAATGAAGTAGAGACATTTTATATCGATATGGAATGGATAAACAAACGGTATGACGAAACTCCGTGGAATGCTTCGGTTATTGTCGGTTTATTCTTTGTAGATGGGGATAATCCTGTTTTAGTGGCCAAGAAAGAGGACGTAGTGGTTATTCCTAAAGATATGAGTGTTTTTAGCCATCATATTGCGTTTGCTTTAGCGGATTTGAATGGATTTACTTTCCGGGAAGGAGTATACCGGATACAGGTGGTAGTCAATGGTATGGCAGCGTTATCGGATGAGATTCATTTGTTGGAGGCTCGTGCCGATGTAGCGGATTATTTTAAAGTTGTCGATGCCGGATTTGATAAATGTTGTGAGGAAGATCCCAACACGGAGCGTCCGCACTCTTTTCGTATGTTGAACGGGAATAACCTGAAAGATGTACGTTTTTATCTTGTGGCGGAGAATCGATTGCAAAAAGAGTGGACTTACGAATTTCTCGTTAACATTATGGATCATAACGGAATGCCGAAAGCGACCCGGGTGGTGAAAGGAAAGTATTATGTGTCCGATTCAAAGGGGAAACGATTGCTCTGCTTTGCCGTGGATTTGGGAGGAAATCTGGAGCATTTTTGGGAAATAGGAAGTTATACGGTGGAGTTGCTTTGTTTTGATCAAGTCGTGCTTGTATTGGATTTGGAAATAGGAACGGAAGACGTACCGTATCGTTTTGACGAAGAGATCGCATCCCAGGAGCGAGTCGAAACGAATCATCCGGAACGTGACGAAAAAATAACGGATAAAGAAGATGCTTTGGAGCAACTGTATCAGTTGGTGGGATTAAGGAACGTGAAAGAGGAGATTACCCGTGTGAGCGAATTGGTCGAGTTTGTAAAAATGAGACAGGAAAATGGATTTGATGATGTGTTTCCTCCTATGAATATGTTGTTTATGGGAAATCCGGGAACAGGAAAGAGTACAGTAGCTCGACTTGTGGGAAAAATATTTTATAAAGAAGGCATATTAAGTAATGGGAAACTTCATCGCTATCGTCGGGAGCATTTAACGAGTCCCGGTCAGGCGGTAGAAGAAGAATTGATTCGGGAGGCCTTGTCCAAGAGCGAAGGCGGTATATTATTGATAGAAGATGCGGATGAGCTGTATCCGACAAATAGCCCGAACGATCCGGCTATTCGGATATGGAATATATTATTGAACATTCTGGACAATGAATCTCCTCGTGTATTGGTTATATTGGCCGGCAGCAAGAATGAATTATTGGCTATAGCGGAGGGTATTCCGGAAATGAAACGTTGTTTCCCCACTCAATTGATTTTTGAAGATTATTCTCCGGAAGAGCTTATGGAGATCACGCGTCGGATGCTAACCTTACGTCAGTATAAATTTACTTCAAAAGCAGAAGAAAAATTTGCCAAGCTTTTAAAAGATTATTGTACACTTAAAAATGACGGATTTGAAAACGGGCATTTTATAGAAGATCGCTTGGATTCGGCCGCTTCTAAATTGGCTAAGCGTTTGATGGCTAATCATTCCGGTAGTTACACGAAAGAAGAGATGATGTTGATCCGGGAAGAGGATATCGATGCCTGCGAGCAACCGAGCCCCGAAGAATCATTGAAGAAGTTGAATGAGATGATTGGGTCTAATGAGTTGAAAAGCAGTATAATTAACTATATAAATTATGTCTATTTTATCCGGGAAAGACAACGACACGGGTTTACGGATATTCTTCCTCCGTTGAATATGGTTTTTATGGGTAATCCCGGTACCGGAAAAATTACGGTCGCCCGAATGTTAGGGGAGATTTTTAATACCGCAGGAGTGTTGGAAAGTTCTGTGGTGACGGTAAGAACTCGTGGAGAATTGATAGGAGACGGAAGTGTATCTCCTCAACAAATGGCATTCTATGTTTATGAACAGGCCCGAGGTGGAATTCTTTATCTTGAGAATGCCCATACTCTTTTTCAGGAGGTCACGGGTATGACGGCTTTGGGAATGATTTTAAATCAGTTGTCCGAAACAGAAAGCGGTGATACTGTTGTAGTATTGGGAGGAGATACCGAAGAGATGGAAAAGATCCTGGCCGCTAATCCTAAATTGAAATTGCTTTTCCCATACTCTTTCTATTTTGAAGATTACACGCCTGAAGAGTTATTGGATATTGCCGTTCAGAAAGTGAAAGAAAAAAATTATACTTTACATCCTAAAGCCAAAGAGGCTTTTAAGCTTTTGGTTTCTAAGGTATGTAATGAACACGATAAACATTTTGGAAATGCTCTTTTCGTGGAAAAAATGGTCGATCAGGCCATTCGGAATCTTTCCGCACGAACGATGAAGATCCGGAAAGAACGTGAGTTAACCCGGAAGGAGGTTACTACTCTGATGGCTGTAGATATTCCCGATATAACTTCTCAATTGCCCAATTCATGTAAGGACCGGTTTGATGAAAAAGAGATTGCGGCAGCCTTGAAAGATTTGGATCATATGGTCGGTCAGGTCAAATTAAAAAAGCAAATTCACGATTTTGTGGATTTGGCTCGACACTACAACCAACAAGGGATAAAATTAAATACCCGTCTCTCTTTACAATGGTGCTTTACGGGTAATTCCGGCATGGGCAAGGGAACGGTAGCTCGAATCATTGCCCGTCTTTATAAGGCTATGGGAATTATCGACAAAGGGGAGGTCAAGCGTTTTCGGGTAGAAAAGTTGATCGGACAGACGGAGGAGGAGGCTATGCAGAACATTGGCAACGCATTGCTTCAGTCGAAAGGTGGGCTTTTCTTCTTCGATGAAGATTCCAGCCGTCTGAATGATATTCCGGGACTGAAAGAGAGGGTACGTGCCATATTGGTAAATCAGTTGGCGGAAAAACCCGGAGCTTACACGATTATATATGCAAAACAAAATCCTCCGCGAGTCATGTTGAACGATGATGTTGAAAAAGTTTCCGATATGATTAATGTTTTGGTGTTTGAAGATTACACGAAAGAGGAGTTGTTGGAAATTTTGAAGCGGGACTTGGCTACCGAAAAATCCAGAATGACCCGTACGGCTCAACGGCAAATAATATCTTTCATATCTCATTTGGTTGACAACAAGAAAAAGAATCACGCCAGCGCTCGCCTGATTAAATTGGTAGCGGAGATGATGATGCGAAATCGGACTCAGCGGGTAGCTAAAACCGGTGTTAAAGAGAACAAAAGTAAAATGTATTCGATTACAAAACAGGACGTGGAACAATTCACTCCCGAATTCCTTGCCAGTATGGTCAGGGAACGAAACACGATCGGGTATAAGATGTAAGTTCAGATGATAGAAGGAATAAAAACGAATTGTTGCGTAAAGGTTGAGTCATGATAGAGACGGAGCGATTAGAGTTGATACCTTTACGTCACGAATACCTGCGATTGTGGGTTGAAAATATTTCTGAATTAGAAAAGAAACTTGTTTGTTTCTACAAGGCAGAACCGATAGAGGGTCTTTTTCTTGACATCGTGAAAGGTCAACTTGAAAAAACCGTAAAGGATTCTAAGCATTATTATTGGCATAGCTTCTGGTTTTTGATCCGAAAAAGCGATAGAATTGTCGTCGGTTCCGCTGATTTCAAAGGTCTACCCAATAGCGACGGAGAAGTTGAAATAGGTTATGGATTAGGGAAAAAGTATGAACATAACGGTTATATGACGGAAGCCGTTATGGCAATGTGTCATTGGGCATTACGACAAGACGGAGTTACAAGAGTGATTGCAGAAACGGAATTGGAGGGGACTGCTTCGCAGAAAATATTAGAACGTTGCGGTTTTGTGAAATACAGACAAGGAAACACTCTCTGGTGGAGGTTATAAAATACTTGTCGGTACGGAGTGTCTTCTATGAAGTTTTTGGAGTGGGAATCGAGATATCATCCGATTATTGTAGGATGTATTTATCGGTATTTTTGTCATTCCGTTAATTCTGTTTTATTTTATGTTCAAATCCTGTTTTTAGAGAAAGATCCCTCGTTTTTTATTATATTCGCGGGTGAAACGTGGAATTCAAAATAAACAGATATAACGCATGGCAATAGTTTTCTACCAAAAAGATGAAACGGTATATGCCGTTCACTATCAAAATTCGGAAAATCCTTTGGATGTTAGTAAATTAGAGTGGTTGTTTAGCGGGGCGAAAAAAGTTCATGAAGAGACGATGAGGGGGTATTTCGTGGGACCTCGTCGGGAAATGGTAACTCCTTGGAGTACTAATGCTGTAGAGATCACTCAAAATATGGGAATTTCAGGGATCCTTAGGATTGAAGAATTTACCGGTTGTGATGAAAAGGCAGCATACGATCCTATGCTTCAGGCATTTTACGAAGGACTGGATCAATCTGTTTTTACGATCGATAAGAAACCGGATCCTATCGTGTATATCGAAGACATCCGAGCCTATAACCGGCAAGAGGGACTTGCTTTAAACGAGGAGGAAGTTGCTTATTTGGAAAACTTAAGTAAGAAATTAAGACGAAAATTGACAGACTCGGAAGTATTCGGTTTTTCTCAGGTAAACTCGGAACATTGCCGTCATAAAATTTTTAACGGAACGTTTATTATAGACGGAGAAGCCAAAGAAGAATCTCTTTTTTCGATGATAAAAAAGACTTCAAAGACAAATCCGAATCGGATCGTGTCTGCTTATAAAGACAATTGTGCTTTTTTAGAGGGACCGAAAGTGGTCCAATTTGCGCCTCGTACTCAGGATAAACCGGATTTTTTTGAAACGAAAGAGATCGATACGGTCATATCCTTGAAAGCAGAGACTCATAATTTTCCGACTACGGTGGAGCCTTTTAACGGTGCAGCCACGGGTACGGGAGGCGAGATCCGGGATCGGATTGCCGGAGGTCAGGCATCTCTTCCCGTTGCGGGTACGGCCGTGTATATGACATCTTATCCGCGCTTGGAAGCCGATCGTCCGTGGGAGGAGCACATCGATCCCCGGAAGTGGTTGTATCAGACTCCGGAAGATATTCTAATAAAGGCTTCCAATGGAGCATCCGATTTTGGAAATAAATTCGGTCAGCCGTTGATCGTGGGATCTTTATTGACGTTTGAACACGAAGAGAACGACAGGACGTACGGTTACGATAAAGTCATCATGCAAGCGGGCGGTATCGGTTTCGGAAACCGTAAGCAGGCCATGAAACATACTCCGGAGGCAGGAGATCAGGTTGTATTATTAGGAGGAGACAATTACAGGATCGGTATGGGAGGAGGAGCCGTTTCCTCCGTGGATACGGGTGTATATGCCGGTGCTATTGAGTTGAATGCCGTACAACGTTCCAATCCTGAGATGCAAAAACGGGTATGTAACGCGATTCGGGCCATGGCCGAATGTGATGAAAATCCGATCGTTTCCATTCATGACCATGGTGCCGGCGGTCATTTGAATTGCTTGTCGGAGTTGGTAGAAGAAACAGGGGGATTAATTCATCTTGAAAAATTACCCGTGGGGGATCCGACCCTTTCCGACAAAGAGATCGTTGGAAACGAGTCACAAGAACGCATGGGACTGGTGATGAAAGAAAAAGACGTGGCTACCTTACAACGTGTCGCAGATCGGGAAAGAGCCCCGATGTATGTGATCGGAGAGGCCACGGGAGATCATCGTTTTACTTTTGTCGATGCAAAAACAGGGGAAAAACCCATAGATCTGGAGATGAAAGATATGTTCGGTAATCCGCCGAAAACAATTATGGAAGATAAGAACGTGAAAGAACATTTCACGGATGTCGAGTATGATATAAATAAAGTTGAAGAGTATATCGAACAGGTATTACAGATAGAGGCAGTAGCTTGTAAAGATTGGTTGACCAACAAGGTAGACCGTTCTGTAAGTGGTCGTATTGCTTTTCAGCAATGTGCCGGACCTCTGCAATTACCCTTGAATGATCTGGGGGCTATCGCTTTGGATTATAAGGGGAAGAAAGGGATCGCCACCTCTATAGGTCATGCTCCGGTTGCCGCTATGATTGATCCGACAAAAGGGTCGCGTCTGGCAATAGCAGAAGCGTTGACTAATTTGGTTTGGGCTCCCGTAGAGCAAGGGTTACGGGGAATTTCTTTATCTGCTAACTGGATGTGGCCCTGTAAAAATCCGGGCGAGGATGCTCGTTTATACAGGGCAGTAGAGGCCGCAAGTGAATTTGCCATTCAATTGGGTGTAAACATTCCTACGGGAAAAGATTCTCTTTCCATGACACAGAAATATGGAGACAGAAAAGTCTATGCCCCTGGAACAGTCATTATTTCTACGGTAGGAGAGGTTAAGGATATAAGAAAAATAGTTTCTCCTGTTTTGAAAGCCGACTCGGAAACGGAAATCATATATATTGATTTTTCATTCGACAAGTTGAAGTTGGGTGGTTCCAGTTTTGCTCAGGTATTGGATAAGATCGGAAAGGATGCTCCGGATGTAAAAGATGCGGAATATTTTGCCAATGCGTTTACCGTTCTACAACAATTAGTGGAAGAGGGGTATGTATTGGCAGGTCACGATATTTCGGCCGGGGGTATGATTACGGCCTTACTGGAGATGTGTTTTGCCGACAATCGTTTGGGATTGAAAATCGATTTCTCTTACTTGGCCGAAAAAGATATCGTGAAGATTTTATTTGCTGAAAATCCAGGAGTGCTTATACAGGTAAAGGATTGCAAACAGGTGGCTCGTATTCTGGATGGGGCAGGTATTGCCTATAATTTCCTCGGAGGTCTGTCTCAGGCCGGTCGTTTGGTGATCAAAAAGGATGACGCGCAATGGAATCTGGATATCCGTTCTTTAAGAGATTTGTGGTTTAAAACCTCTTATTTGTTGGATCGTCGTCAAAGTGGAGCCGGGTTGGCTTTAGAGAGGTACAAAAATTACAAGCAGAATGAATTGAAATATAAATTTCCGTCTTCTTTTACCGGAAAATTAGCTGCATGGGGGTTAGATTTGAATCGTTCGACTCCGTCGGGTATAAAAGCTGCTATTATCCGCGAAAAAGGGTGTCAATGCGACCGGGAAATGGCTTGGGTGCTGTATTTGGCAGGATTCGATGTTAAGGATGTCCATATGACGGATTTGATTTCCGGTCGGGAAAACCTGGAAGACGTGAATATGATTGTTTTTGTGGGAGGATTTTCCAATTCAGATGTTTTAGGTTCGGCAAAAGGATGGGCCGGTGCATTCAAATACAACGAAAAAGCTCGCATCGCTCTGGAGAATTTCTATAAACGGGAAGATACTTTAAGTTTGGGTGTTTGTAATGGATGCCAATTAATGGTGGAGTTGGATTTGGTTTATCCGGAGCATGGAGAGAAAGCTAAAATGTTGCATAACGATTCTCACAAGCTCGAATCTGCTTTCATTAACGTGGATATCGTGGAGAATAACTCGGTTATGTTGAAAACATTAGCCGGATCTCGTTTGGGAATCTGGATTGCTCACGGAGAAGGGAAGTTCTATTTACCTTATAAACAGGAAGAGTATCATATCCCCGTTAGGTACAGTTACGATCGTTATCCGGCTAATCCGAACGGTTCTCCCGCGGCAACGGCTGCTATTTGCAGCAAGGACGGTCGTCACTTGGCTATGATGCCTCACCTGGAACGCTCTATGGCTCCCTGGAACTGGGCGTATTATCCGGAAGACCGAAAAGAGGATGAAGTGAGTCCCTGGATTGAAGCATTTGTAAATGCCAGAAAATGGATAGAAACACGGAAATGAACATTGTTTGATGTTAAATAAAAAAGCAGTCCGCAAGACTGCTTTTTTATTTAACAATTATACAATTTGGAAAGGATGAATTGTATAACAAGAGATTTTTATACTTTTGTGGAGTGCGTAAAATAGATAAATATAAGACGTATGGAGTTATTAAAAAGAAGGATTCTGCAAGATGGTCGATGTTTTGAGGGAGGAATCTTAAAAGTGGATAGTTTTATAAATCATCAAATGGATCCCATTTTGATGAAGTCTATCGGGGTTGAATTTGTTCGTCGGTTTGCCAACCAGAATTTCAACAAGGTAATGACGATCGAGGCTAGTGGAATAGCTCCGGCAATCATGGTAGGGTATTTACTGGAGTTACCGGTCGTCTTCGCCAAAAAAAAGCAGCCCAAAACGATGGAAAACATGATTTCGACGACGATACGTTCTTTTACAAAAGACAGGGAATACAACGTATGTATCAGTAAAGATTTTTTGGGAAAGGGAGACCGGATTCTTTTCATTGACGATTTTTTGGCCAATGGTAATGCCGCCAATGGTATCATTGATTTGATAAAGCAAGCGGGAGCGGAGTTAGTCGGAATGGGGTTTATCATAGAGAAGGCATTTCAGCACGGGGGAGATTTGTTAAGAAGTAGAAATATTCCGGTCGAATCTCTGGCGATCATCGATAGCCTGGATAATTGTCAGATTAAAATACGAGAGTAAACACGATCATTAGAGGAGATATGACCATGGAGAACAAACAGGAGCGTTCGGCCTTGATCTATGGAATTGAAGATCGGCCGCCTTTTAAGGAGGCCTTTTTTGCGGCATTACAGCATTTACTGGCTATTTTTGTTGCCATTGTAACTCCGCCGCTTATTATAGCCGGAGCGTTGGAATTGGACGTGGAGACTACCGGATTTTTAGTTTCTATGGCTCTTTTTGCTTCCGGAATCTCTACATTTATTCAATGTAAACGAATAGGAAGTATCGGAACGGGTTTGCTGTGTGTACAAGGAACAAGTTTTTCTTTTATCGGTCCGATTATCTCTACCGGATTAACAGGGGGATTACCTTTGATCTTCGGTGTCTGCATGGCTGGTTCTTGTATCGAGATGTTGATTAGCCGACTATTGAAGTATGCCAGAAAGGTGATTACTCCTCTGGTCTCCGGAATTGTTGTTACATTGATTGGCATGAGCTTGATCAAAGTGGGTATTACTGCCTGCGGGGGAGGAGCTTTAGCCAAGGCCAACGGGACATTCGGCAGTTTTGAATATTTGGAATTGGCAGCTTTGGTTTTGGTACTGATTATTTTCTTTAACCGGAGCGGGAATAAATACCTTCGGATGAGTTCTATCGTTATCGGATTAGGAGCCGGATACATCGTTGCTTATTTTATGGGGATGATCGATTTTTCTTCTGTTCAGAATTACGGTGGAATCAATATCCCTATTCCTTTTAAATACGGATTGTCTTTCGAATGGTCTTCTTTTATTGCCATAGGATTAATTTATACCATTACCGCCATCGAGGCTTACGGAGATATCACGGCTAATTCCATGATATCCGGAGAACCCGTGGAGGGAGACAAGTTTATAAAGCGGGCCGCGGGAGGAATTATGGCCGATGGGTTTAATTCTTTTATAGCGAGCGTATTCAATTCTTTTCCGAATTCAATATTTGCCCAGAATAACGGAATGATACAATTAACGGGAGTTGCCAGTCGGTATGTCGGATATTATATTTCCGCCTTTTTAATGCTTCTGGGACTTTTTCCGGCTGTGGGGTTGGTGTTTTCCTTAATGCCGGAACCGGTTTTAGGAGGAGCTACTTTATTGATGTTTGGAACGGTGGCCGCAGCCGGTATACGAATTATTGCTTCTCAAAATATAGATCGTAAAGCGACCTTGGTGATGGCTCTCAGTTTTTCTTTCGGGCTGAGTGTGGAGCTGCTTCCTGAAATTTTAATGCATTTCCCGGATGCGATAAAGAACATTTTTTCTTCCGGAATCACAGCCGGAGGGTTAACTGCCATTGTTTCAAACGCTTTGATTCGAATTAAAGAGTAATTATGAAAACAGAAGATATCTATTCGTTAGCCATAGCCTACAGGCGTTATTTCCATCGGCATCCGGAATTTGCCATGCAAGAATTCAATACCCAGGAGTATATTGTAAAAATACTGGAAGATCATCATATTGCTTATCAAAAGATCGGCACGGGTATTATTGCCTATGTGGGCGGAGGGAAACGTTGTGTTGCCCTGCGGGCGGATATGGATGCTTTGAAGGTAAAAGAAGAAACCGGATTGGCATATTGTTCCGAAAATGAAGGAATGATGCATGCTTGCGGACATGATATGCATATGGCTATGGTTTTAGGGGCGACTCTTTTTTTGAAATCGAGGGAAAAGGAGTTGGAGGGGACCGTTAAAATACTTTTTCAGCCGAGTGAAGAGAAACGGCCGGGAGGAGCTCGTCTGCTTTTACCGGAAGTACTGAAGGAACCTGTGCCTCAGGCCATTTTCGCTCAACATATTTTTCCGGGATTGAAAACCGGTAGTATCGGTATACGTGCCGGAGCTTTTTTTGCTTCTTCGGATAATATTATTTTCTCCGTGGAAGGCAAAGGAACACATGCTGCCATGCCACAAATGGGGTCGGATCCGATACTGGCCGTCGCTCATCTGATACAGTTTTACCAAACTCTGATGACTAAATTCCGCAATCCGTTTATTCCGGCAGTTCTTTCGATTACTTCGGTTCACGGGGGTACTTGTAATAATGTCATACCGGATCGGGTTGATGTTCTGGGGACTGTTCGTACGCATGATAATGTTTTGCGTCATCGAGTATTTGAACTAATAGAAGAAAAATCAAACGCGATCTGCGGGCTTTACGGGTGTTCTTTTAATATGGATAACACCTGGAACGGATTGCCCGTGCTTGTGAATGACGAACAACTTACCCGTCTGGTCCGGAATAATGCTTCCGGAATTGTCGGCCCTGAAAATGTAATAGAGATGGATCCTCTGACATTGGGAGAGGATTTTGCCATCTATTTGGAAAAAATACCGGGCGTGTTATGGGTACTGGGTGTTTGCCCGGAAGATACCGAATCAATGCCTCCCTTGCATAATCCCCGGTTGACTCCCGATGAAAAAGCTATTCCCATAGGAATAGACCTATTGGTAAAGAATTGTTTAACGTTCCTGAATAACCGATAGCTTTGGGGATTATAATTTTATAGAAAATTTTTTTAACCGTTCATCAAGCATGGACGAAGGAATGATTTTTTTTACCGTGTCCGCAACAGCATTTATCATTCTTTCTTTAACGTAATCCTTACGTATGATAATTGAGATTTCCCTGACGGCAGGAGGAGAAGTGATGGATCTGACGTTTATCTTCTGTTCCTCCGTTAAAAACGGTAAGTGTAGCTCCGGGATCAGAGTATATCCGCCGTTTTTATCTACGATCCGGATTAACGTATCGATACTTCCTGCCTCGTAAACATGGTTATAACTGGCTGTTTGAGAGCATAGATTAAAAATTTGATTCCGGATACAGTGACCTTCCTGCAGAACCCAAAGATTTTCCCCCGGTAAATTTTCTGCTGTTAGAACGTGATCTTTTTGTTGATTATCCGAGGCGAAGTAAGCCACGAACTGCTCATAGTAGAGTGGTATTTCATAAAAATCGGGCTGATTCAACGGAGTGGAGGCGATAATGATATCCACTAATCCGTCGTGAAGATGTTGAATAAGGTTATTGGTTCTCATTTCCGAGATAGAAAGGTCTACTGTCGGATATTCAAGTTGAAAAAAGGTAATGAATTCAGGGACGAGATAAGGAGCGACTGTAGGAATAATACCGATTTGCAAATTTCCGGAAAGGGATTCGGTCTCGGCAATGACCATCTCTTTGATTTTTCGGATTTCGAAAAGAGAAGCTTCGGCCTGCCTGATGATCCGTAACCCCATATTGGTCGGTTCTATGGGGTGTTTGGTTCTGTCGAATATTTTAATCTCCAACTCCTCTTCTAATTTTTGAATCATCATACTTAAAGTCGGTTGGGTTACTCCACATTTTTCCGAAGCAGTCACAAAATGGCGGTATTTATTGACCGCCACAATGTATTCCATTTGTTGTATTGTCATAATATATAGATTTTATAAATACAAATATAAATAATATCTGTTTGATTTATAAAAATATTCCGAATATTTTTGTATCGAAATAATAAGAAAGATAGATAAACAGTATAAATTAAAAAATGAAAGTTATGTCACTAATTGGAAAAGAGATTGTAGATTTTAAGGCTCAGGCCTATGTAAACAAGGAGTTTAAAACGATCGGCAAAGCAGATGTGCTGGGTAAATGGTCCGTGTTTTTCTTCTATCCGGCCGATTTTACATTCGTGTGTCCTACTGAATTAGAGGATTTGGCGAATAAATATGAAGATTTTAAGCAGGCGGGTTGTGAAATTTATTCTGTATCCTGTGATACTCATTTTGTACATAAGGCATGGCATGACACCTCTAAGACCATTCAGAAAATACAATATCCTATGCTGGCGGATCCGACAGGAACGCTTGCCCGCGGTTTTGATGTTATGATAGAGAGCGACGGAGTGGCAGAGAGAGGTACTTTTATTGTAAATCCGGAGGGAAAAATCGTTTCTTACGAAGTATTGGCCGGTAATGTAGGACGTAATGCAGACGAATTGTTCCGTCGCCTTCAGGCTCTTCAGTTTGTTGCAGCACACGGGGATGAAGTTTGTCCTGCCAAATGGAAAAAAGGAGAAGCAACGCTGAAGCCGAGTATCGATTTAGTCGGTAAGATTTAAAACAATTTTATTGAGAAACGGGGTCGGAAAACTTTATTTCGGCCCTATTTCTTGATCAGAAATATTTAAAACCAAATAAAATAAGATGTTAGATTCTGCATTAAAAGAACAACTATACACGATATTCCGCTCGTTGGAAGCAGATTACCTTTTTGATATTTCCGTTTCGCCGGAACATGAAAGTCGCACAGAATTGTTAGAACTCTTGGAAGATGTATCTTCCTGTTCCGAAAAAATTTCCTGTCGAATAGAAGAGGGCGAAGGCTTATCCTTTATTATATTGAAAAACGGCAAAGAAACCGGTATGAAATTCAGGGCAGTTCCTAACGGACACGAATTTTCTTCTTTGTTGCTGGCTATATTGAATTTGGACGGGAAAGGGAAAAATTTTCCGGATAAGGGAATATGCGATCGAGTAAAAGCTTTAAAAGGTCCTATACATTTGACGACTTATGTCTCTTTGACCTGTACCAATTGTCCGGATATCGTACAGGCATTAAATGCCATGACCACGTTAAACGATGCGATTAGGCATGAAATGGTGGATGGAGCTATATATCAAGAAGAGGTAGATGCGTTAAAGATTCAAGGTGTTCCTGCTGTTTTTGCTGACGGGCAACTGTTACATGTCGGAAGAGGTGATTTCGGGACGTTATTGGATAAATTGGAAGCCCGCTATGGGAGGATTGAAAGCAGTCAGGTACCTGTCAAAGAGTATGATGTTGTCGTTGTTGGAGGAGGACCTGCCGGAAGTTCTGCTGCTATTTATTCGGCTCGTAAAGGATTAAGTGTTGCCGTCGTCGCTGAAAGAATAGGAGGACAGGTGAAAGAGACAGTAGGGATAGAAAACCTGATATCCATTCCCGAAACCACGGGAAGTCAATTAGCCGATAATTTGAGAACTCATATGAATTGTTATCCTATCGATCTGTTTGAGCATAGAAAAATAGAAAAAATAGAGATACATGAAAACAAAAAGCAATTAACGGTATCCGGCGGGGAGAAGTTTATGACAAATGCTGTTATCATTGCCACGGGAGCAAGTTGGCGTAAATTGAATATACCCGGGGAAGAAGAGTATATAGGGCGTGGTGTGGCGTTTTGCCCGCATTGTGACGGTCCTTTTTATAAAGGGAAACAGGTGGCTGTTGTCGGAGGTGGAAATTCCGGTATCGAAGCCGCAATAGATTTAGCCGGAATTTGTTCGAAAGTGACCGTATTTGAATTTCTTGATGAATTGAAAGCCGATAAGGTATTGCAGGAGAAGGCTAAAAGTATGTCCAATATCGATATCTTTACCGGTTCACAAACGACAGAGGTAATCGGAAATGGAGAGAAAGTGGTTGGAATTCGCGTGAAAAATCGTCAAACGGGGGAAGAACGTATCGTTGAGTTGGACGGTATTTTCGTACAGATCGGTTTAGCTGCCAACACCCTTCCGTTTCGTGAATATTTAGATACGAATCGTGGTGGTGAAATCGTTATAGATAGTTATTGCCGGACGAATGTTCCCGGAATCTATGCCGCGGGAGATGTATCTTCCGTTCCTTTCAAACAAATTATTATTGCCATGGGAGAAGGGGCTAAGGCTGCTCTTACGGCCTTTGAGGATCGTATACGGGGAGTTGTCTGATCAAAACAGAGAGAAAGCCTCTTACAAAAGATTCCTCGGAACCAAAGATTTCCGAGGAATTTTATGACTTGCAGAAAGTCTAAAAAAGTCGCTTAACTGTTATCTGGTATGGATTTTTTTTATTTTATTTGCCGCGTAATTTTTTATGCTAAAATATGATGATAAGATTCTTTGTGAAATGTGCGGTTGTACTCATGTGTACAACATTCGTGATGCCTGTAATGGCGCAGTTAAAACTTAAAAAAGCAGTGAGCGGGGCATCGAAAGCGGTGCAGGCGGTTACGCTGACTGACGAACAAATGGCCGCATATGTAAAGGAGTATATCGATTGGATGGATAAGCATAATCAGGTATGTGCCGATGATGATCCTTATACTATTCGACTGAAGAAACTGACGGAAGGATTGAAGGAGGTGGAGGGTATTCCTTTGAATTTTAAAGTGTATTATGTGATTGACGTTAACGCTTTTGCTTGTGCGGATGGTAGCGTACGCATCTTTTCTTCGTTAATGGATATTATGAGTGACGAGGAGTTGTTGGGTGTGATTGGACACGAGGTGGGACATGTGGCCCATAAGGACTCTAAGAAAGCTTTTCGTACGGCATTGTTGACTTCCGCTTTAAAAGACGGAGTGTCGTCTCAAGGCGGAAAAGTTGCCGCATTGACCGATTCGCAGTTAGGTGATCTCGGTGAAGCTTTGGTGCAAGCCAATTACTCGCAAAAACAGGAACGCGATGCGGATGATTACGGTTATGAATTTTTGAAGAAGGCCGGGAAAAATCCATGGGCGATGGCTCTTTCGTTTCATAGATTGAAACAAATGCAGGAAGAGGCTGGAGCGAAAAGAAACAGTAAACTGAACCAGTTATTTTCTACTCATCCCGATTTGGATTCACGCATAAAGCGTATGGAAGAACGTGCAACGACTGAAGGTATTCAGAAGCCTGTCGATACGACTGAAAATAAATAAATAAATGAATCGATAAAAAATGAGAAGCGCTTTACTGCGCTTCTCATTTTTTTATACTGACATTTAGAGCCTTTTCCCCTTTTAAAGACCGACTCTTATTGGTAGATTTTTCCGGTAAGTTCTCCGCGGATAACCATCAGGCCATTCATGGCCAAAGCACGCATTTCGTCTTCTCCGGGGTATACCTTTAACGGGGCGATGAATCCGACCATCTCTTTTACATAAGCAACCAGGAAGGGGTTATGTGCGATTCCTCCAGTTAACAGAATGCCATCCACGTCACCTTTCAAAACGGCAGCCATCTCTCCAATAGCTTTACCCACCTGATAAGACATGGCATCCTGAACCAGTTTCCATTGCGGGTCTTCTTTCGCTTTCAGCTCTACTTCATAAGCATCGTTAGTTCCTAAATAAGCTACTAATCCGCCTTCACCTTTGATCATCTTTTTTATCTCGGCTTGAGTCTTTTCTCCGCTGAAGCACATTTTTATCAATTGTCCGGTAGGCAAGGTACCGGAACGTTCCGGAGAAAACGGTCCGTCTCCGTCTAAAGCGTTGTTTACGTCAATTACTCGTCCCCGTCTATGTGCTCCGACGGATACGCCTCCTCCCAAATGAGCAATAATCAGATTGATATCTTCGTATTTTTTTCCAATCTCTTTGGCATAGGTTCTTGCGATTGCTTTTTGGTTTAACGCGTGGAAAATAGAGACTCTCCGGAAAGCCGGGTGGCCGGTAAGGCGAGCTACTTCTTCCATTTCATCCACTACGACCGGATCTGCAATATAGGCTTTGGCTCCATTGTTTAAAGAGCGGGCTATATCGTGAGCAATCAATCCACCCAGATTAGATGCATGCTCTCCGAGAGGAGGGTTGTTCAAATCGGCAATTAAGGCATCATTTACCTCATAAACTCCTGATTCTATGGGTTTAACCAATCCACCTCTGCCCACGATTGCATGGATCTCGTTGATATCGAACCCGGCATTTTTTAATTCGGTTAAAATGATCTCTTTTCTGAATTGGAATTGAGAAGCAACCGTCTCAAAGCGGGCGATCTCTTCGGATGAATGCTTAATGTTCTTCACAAATTTTTCGTTCTCATCCTCGTAAATAGCAATTTTCGTGGAAGTTGACCCAGGATTAATCGCAAGAATTTTATAAGACATAAATTATAATTTTTGTTATTAGATAATTATTTATGATTGTCTGTTTTGAAGCTGCAAAATTTATAAATTGTAAGCAAATGTCAAAGGAAAAGTGATAATTTATTTTGTCGAGATCAAATGGGATAAATGGAAGCATAAAATACATCCGAGATATCCTGAGCAATAACCTTTAAATACTCCTTTGCATTTCTGATAGAATCCTCCACGGAAGAGGCATGAGATATTAATGTGAAAATTTGATCGAAAGAGGAGAGAAGTTGATTATCAGTCATTCCGCCAATTGCGTATACCAGCTTATGGTTCTTTCGACATATATCGGAAATGGATCCGGGAATCTTCCCGTATAGAGATTGTACGTCTATTTTACCCTCTCCTGTAATTACTGCCTGCACCGAAGAGAGATAGTTACGAAACCGGGAAAGGTTTATGCAAAAAGTTGAACCGGATACTAATCTTGCGTTCAATAAAGAATAAAAAGATAAGGCTACCCCTCCGGCAGCCCCTCCGTGTTTTAAGGAATGTAATGGCTTTTGAGTCTTGAATTCTAATAAGCAGGTCAAATCCTGAAGTTTACGATCCAATAAAATAACCTGTTCCGGAGATGCCCCCTTTTGGGGACCGAACACAAAAGCTGCTCCCTGTTCTCCGGTCGCCAGGTTATCCACATCGCATAGGACTGTACACTCTATGTCTTTAAATCGATCTTGTATATAATCGATGTTAATGTCTTCTATATCAATAATATCATTCCTGTATGTGTTTGATCTTTTTTTTATGGATAAACCTATTTCCCGTAAAGCACCTATTCCTCCGTCCACGCTGGCGCTTCCTCCTATGCAAAGAATTAATTTTTGAAAGCCGCACTCTATCGCATGGCGGATCATTATTCCAAATCCCGCCGTATTGGTATTTAAAATATCGTATTCTTCTCTTTTCAAATGCTTTATTCCGCTACTTTCGGCTAACTCGATGATTGCGGTATCTCCATTCGCGTAATAAATAGCTTTCCGGGTTCGTCCCAAAGCATCGCAGGTCATGATCTCGATAGGCCGGGCTTTATAATAATAGGCCAATACGGCAGCAGTTCCGTCCCCTCCGTCTCCCATGGGAAGCGATATCGTTTCAATTCCGTTTTTCTTTAGGGATGTTGAAAGGATACGACATGCGTCAAAAGCTGATAGGCTCCCTTTGAAGGCGTTGGGGGCCAAGAGAATTTTTGGGGGACAGATGCTCATGCTCAGGTTGGTTTGCTAATAATTCTTGTGAGTTTTCTATCGTTTTACAATATTCAGGATCAAAAAGATCCCTTTCGGGCCAGGATTTTACCCGGTTCAGAGCCTGATGCATCATCCGCTCTATTTTGTTCGGAAATTTACTTCCGGTCCAACTGCTTGTATTTGTGATGAAAACCCAACTGAAACCGTCTTTTTGATGTTTCATCATAGCACTTGTCCCGGCCAAGGTCCCTGATCGCCACCAATCCCCTCTGGAATTAGTATTCATCCAACCGATCGGTAGTGCATTGTAAATATTAGCTGTCATCGTCTTTACACTTTCCGGTTTTAAAATATCGGGATAGCTGTCGTTTCCGTCTATTGCCGACAGGAAACGCAGTAATTCGGTAGGAGAAGCTACCCATCCACCGGCACCATAAAGCTCTTCGATATTATTTCCTCCGTTAGATCGAAGCACCAAGGTATCTCGTCCGTCACACGCCCGTACCAATTCGGCATTAGAAGGTTCGTAATATTTTACTTCATTCGGGTAACGTTTTTCACAAAGGTTATATCCCAGATGCATATCAAAGCAACCGGCGGGAATCAGAATGCTGTCTTGAATGTATTTTTCATAGGGCTGTCCGCTTATTTTTTCAATTACTTTGGAAAGAATTCCGTATCCTACATTCGAGTAACAAGTACTGGTGCCCGGACGGAATCCCAAGCGTTTTGATAATACAAACCTGATGATCGTATTTAAATCGGCAGGAGGGGGAACGCCCATTTTTTGGGCAATCTCTACCGGATAAAACATCGGGTCTCCATATCTTAAAGAGAAGCCCCCCTTGTGTCGCAGTAACTGTTCTACCGTTATCTCTTTTATTCGCTTGTCCCTAATTTCCTGATAAATGGTATCGTTCAATATTCCGTTTTCTCCGAAAACTTTATCTTCCAATGATAATTTTTCATTTTCTACCAGCTTCATAATACCGGTTGCCGTAATTAATTTGGAGACAGAAGCGATTCTGAAGATATGATTCACATCAACCTTTGTTTGAGTTTCTTCGTCGGCATACCCGTATCCTTTGCTGTAGATTAATTTCCCGTCTTTCATAATTGCCAAGGATGCTCCTTTTATTTCCCATTGATTCATAAATCGTTCGATGGTCGCATCTAAACGTTTTGTTTCGGATAAATCGGAATAATAATTATGAATGATGTCGTGAATGGGTATAAGAGTATCTCCTACAAACTGTTCTTCTATCGTTTCCACGATATCAGCCTGTGTACGGCTGATATTCCATGGCCTTAGCAAAAGAACTCCCAATAAAATAATCAAACTTATAATATATTTCATAGAGCTGCTTCGTAATAAAAAACGTATTGTATTTCTTTATATAACAGAATAATACAATACGTTCGCAATATTAAGAAAAAGATAGTTTTATTCAAAATAAAGCATGTGAAATCAGGTTAAAAATTTGAAGTTAATAATGAAAAATAGCGTTCCATGACTTTTCTCAGTAAAGGATGATCGGGATTGAAAAACAGATGATCGATTTTACGTATCGGTAATACAAGGGGGGAAGTTCCTGTTATGAAAGCGGTGTCGAAGTTTTTCAAATCCGCACAGGGTATGCGTTTTTCCACAACGAGGATATTTTCTTGCTGGCAAATCTCAAGTACCCGTTTTCTGCTTGTACCCGGTAAAACATAAGGTATAGGAGTTGTATAGAAGGTATTGTCGCATATGAAAAACACATTGGAACGGGATCCTTCCGTAATACACTCGTCCCGGTCTATCAATAAAATCTCGTAAACTCCATGCGAACGAATGAGTTCGTTGGTCGTTTCCCGAAGATGAGGATTAATATATTTTATTTCTGCATTATCCCTCATGGCATGATAAGTAATTGTGTCAACCCCTGAACGATAGTCTTCTTCTGTAGGATAGGAGTGTTGAATCTGATAGATATATTCGTCGATTTTACCGGAAGTGATATGTAAAACATATTTAAGATTACCTTCTTTGATTCCTTCCAAATGAATTAAATGTTCCAGTTTCTCTTTTATATGAAGCGAGTGAATATCGATATTTACGTTTGATTTCCGTATGGAGTTTTCCAGTCTTAAAAGATTGTCTTCCCAAAAAATGACATTTCCTCTAAAAACCCTGCATACTTCGTAAAGACTTAGTCCCGTGTTTAAAATATCCTCGGAAAACAAACGTTTCTCCAGGGGAACATTATTGTATAGCATCATTTTCGTACTCATTAAATCTCGTGCAAAGTTATAGGATAAAACGAATAAGTGATCGATAAAGTTCTTAAACTTTATATTCTCTCGTATCCATTTTCAACTTTCAATTATTTGCCTTAATTTTGGCTGGAATTATGGAAACAAGCGAACAAATTAATCGGATAGAATATTTCTTACGGGATATTATGATAAAAGAGCTCTCAAAGATGGTAGAACTTCAATTATCGTATATGCAGTTTGTTGTTATGGGGCAAGCCGTTGAAATATTGGGAAGTTTTTTGGACAATAAACCGATGAAGGCTAAAGGACAGTCTGCTAAAAGATTTGCTACCAGTGTCACTAAATTATTCGGAGGACGTTATCGCTTGATGAACGAGAATTATTACTTGTACGATAAACTGCGCAACCAAATGACTCATACCTTTATTCCGGGAGGAGATTTACTGTTATTGAACCGGAATGAGAATAAAAACGGGTATGAACACTTAAAGATTACGGAGGGAAAGTTGGTACTGATTTCTGAGGTTTTTTATGAAGATATTTGCAAAGCCGTCGATCGTCTTTGCGAAGCATTGAAAACGGGGAAGATAAAACCGAAAAATATAGGATATTAGAAATGAGACAAGATAAAATCATATTGGTCGGAGCCGGCAATGTGGCACATCATTTGGCTGCCGCTTTATTGAAAGCGGGAGCCAATTTATGTCAGTTGTACAGTCGTACCCTCGAATCCGCAAGAGAGTTAGGTTGCAAAACAGGGATCTCTTATACATCCGATCTTTCGCAAATTTATCCGGATGGAGATATGTACATCTTTTGTGTAAGTGATGACGCATTACCTGTTCTGTTAAAGTCAATTAGGATACATGAAAATGCACTGTTGTTACATACCTCCGGAAGCCTTTCAATGGAGATTCTTAAACCTTTTTCAAAACAATACGGAGTCATTTATCCTGTTCAGACTTTTTCAAAAGGGAGAGATTTGAATTTCAAGGAAATTCCGTTGTGTATCGAAGGGAGTTCTCCCGCTGCTCTGGAAAGGATTAGGGAGTTGGCGGCTAATTTATCGGATAAGATTTATCCCATTCATTCGGATCAGCGTAAAGAACTTCATTTAGCTGCCGTTTTTGCTTGTAATTTTCCTAATTATTTGTATTATATAGCTGAAAAAATGCTGGAAAATAGCGGGTTACCATTTTCTGTCTTACGACCTTTGATCTTTGAAACGGCACACAAAGTCATGTTGATGACTCCTTTGGAGGCTCAGACCGGACCGGCTAAACGAGGGGATGAATCCATCCTGAATATGCACAAAAGTATGTTGAAAGAGAATAAAAATTTATTGAGGCTATATGCTTTATTGTCCGAAATGATTAAAGAGAGTCAGATGAAAGAAGATAATCCGATTGATCAGAGTGAAATAGTGGATATGCCAACACTTTGGTAATAAATGAATAATATGAAATTTTTTAAAGAAGAACTTAAAACAATAAGGGCATTTGCTTTTGATGTGGATGGTGTTTTTTCCCGCCACGAGATGAATATTACTCCTGAAGGAGAGTTGGTAAGGACATCATGTACAAAAGACGGTTATGCCATGATGTATTGTGTCAAAAAAGGATATCCGGTATGTATTATATCGGGAGGATACGCTCCTGGGGTGAGGGAACGTTTTCAAAAATTGGGGATTCAGGATATTTACCTGGGTATAGCGAATAAGGTGGAGGCTTTAAACGAGTTTCTGCAAAAGTATAATCTGAAACCGGAAGAGGTGATGTATATGGGGGATGATATACCGGATTACAATGTGATGACTCTGGTCGGTATGCCTGTATGTCCTGCCGATGCCTGTGAAGAAATTAAGGCGGTTTCTCGTTATATTTCCGATACGCCCGGTGGATTGGGATGCGTCCGGGATGTGGTGTCTCAAGTGTTGAAAGCCAAAGGGGAGTGGATGGATACACAATGTCATGTGAAATGTATGTGATAAAAGTAGACGATAGTCTGCAACGATCTTTGAGTTTAATTACAAGAATTGATACATGCTGGAGATTTTAAAACTAATCCGTTTACGAACAATAGCCTTTGCTGCTTTTACCATGTATGCAATGCGTTATTTTGTCATCGTGCCGATCTTGTCGCGGGGAGGATTCTCCTTACAGTTGTCGGATGGTGATTTTTCACTTCTTGTAGTTTCTGTCTGCTGCCTTGTTTCTGCTGCATATGTGATCAATGACTATTTTGACACGAAGGCGGACCGCCTGTCGGGCAACCGGGAGGTTATCGTCGGAAAAACGATAAGCAGGCGTACGGCTATTACCTTACATACTCTTCTAAATTTAATAGCCGTTGTTATTGCATTTTACCTGGGAGAACAAGTCGGCCATTGGGAATTCGGGATTTTATTTCTGCTTATTTCCGCCCTGCTTTGGTTTTACTCTTCACGCTATAAAAAACGTTTTGTCTGGGGAAACTTGATCGTGGCTTTTTTAGCCGGTTGTATTCCGCTGTCTACCGTAGTGTTTGAAATACCCCTTTTGATTCATGCTTACTCGGATGTTATCGCAAAAACAGGGATCGACTTTAATGCTATATTGTATTGGACGGGATGGTTTTCATATTTTTTCTTTTTCAACATGTGGATTTATGAAATTAATAAAGATATGTACAGTATACAGGGAGACCGGGATGACGGTGTGATGACTTTCCCGGTGAAATTGGGGATCAAAAAAACCAAAATTTTTATCTCTATCCTCGTCTGCTGGTGTATTATATCCATGTTCGTACTTTATGCCATAGAATTTTCACATTCTTGGGCGGTATTAGTATATTTTGTAGTTGGTATATTCATACCTTATTTGTTTTATATCCACTCTGTCTTAAAGGACAGTCGGGAGAAATTTCAATTGTATTTGATACGCCTTATTATGGTTCTATGCGTGGGATTTAGTTTGTTGTTACAATATTTTTTTAATCGTGCAGCGTGAAAATGGATGCTATTCGCAATTATAAATTGATTTTGGCTTCTTCATCTCCCCGGAGACAGCAATTAATGAGAGATGCCGGTTTTACATTTGAGGTTCGGACAAAAAATATCGAAGAAAAATATCCCGATGACCTACCTGTCATGGAAGTACCGGAATTTCTTTCCCGCTTGAAAGCGGAAGCTTTTCAGGATGAATTGGGGAAGAACGAATTGTTGATTACCGCAGATACGGTGGTATGTATCCATGACAAAATCATCGGAAAACCTCAAAATAGGGATATGGCGATCAATATGTTAAAGGAATTATCCGGACACCGACACGTGGTCGTAACCGGTGTAACCTTAACCACTACGACACGACAGCACTCTTTCTCGGTTTTTACGAACGTATATTTCAAAACTCTGTCGGATGAAGAGATCACGTTTTACGTGGACACATTCCAGCCTTTCGATAAAGCCGGGGCGTACGGTATTCAGGAGTGGATCGGGTATATCGGGATTGAAGGAGTAGAGGGATCGTTCTATAATGTAATGGGATTACCTACGCAGAAACTGTATGAAACCTTAAAGAATCTGAATTGGTGAAATTCAAGGAAAATCATTTTAAATTGTCATATATGAGAAAATTTGTAGTATGTTTTTTGGCCTTTATTTTATTGGCCCTGCCCAGTATGGCAGACGAAGGAATGTGGATTCCTATGTTATTAAAGAAGTATAATATCGAGGAGATGCAAAAGGCAGGTTTTAAACTTACCGCTGAAGATATTTACGATATTAATCACGCCTCTTTGAAAGATGCCGTTATCGGTTTAGGACGGGAAGACTCGCCATTTCATCACTTTTGTACGGGTGAAATCGTGAGTAACGAAGGGCTCGTCATTACAAACCATCATTGCTCTTTTGGAATGATTCAGGCTCATTCCAGTTTGGAACACAATTACCTGAAAGACGGTTTTTGGGCGCAGGATAAAAAAGCGGAGTTGGCCAATCCCAAAATTACAGCTTCTATTTTGGTGCGTATGGAAGATGTCACGGATAAAATCAATGCAGTCGTAAAATCCGGGATGACCGAAGAAGAGAGAAACGAGGCTGTTACCCAAGCGGCCCGAAGATTAGAAGCAGAAGCGGTAAAGGGGACGAACTTAAAAGCCAATATTAAACCTTATTTCAACGGGAATCAATATTTTCTGTCGGTATTTAAAATTTACCGGGATGTACGTTTGGTCGGCGCTCCTGCTTCAGCAATAGGAAAGTTCGGGGGAGATACGGATAATTGGGTATGGCCTCGTCATACAGGGGATTTCTCTGTTTTACGGATATACGCCGGAAAAGATAATGAACCGGCCGATTTCTCACAAGATAATATACCCTATACTCCCGCCAAGTATTTTAAGGTATCGACAGGAGGTGTAAAAGAGGGCGATTTTACGATGGTTTTCGGTTATCCGGGAACGACACAGGAATATTTAACCTCGCATGCTATCGAACAGATCGCGAATGTCGAAGATCCTCATAAAATAAAAATCCGGACGGCGAAACTGAACGTCATGAATGCTGCTATGAATTCGGATGAATTATTGCGCATTAAATATGCCGCTAAAGCCGCTAACGTGGCTAATGCATGGAAAAAATGGCAGGGAGAGATTAAAGGACTGGAGCATTTTAAAACAGTAGAACAGAAAAAAAGGTTAGAGCAACAGTTCGATCAATGGGCTGTTAGCGGACAAAATCCACAATATATCGGGTTGACGAATCGCTACCGGGAGCTGTATGAGGGAAGAAAAGATTACGCGTTAGCCAATGCCTACGCTATGGAAGCCGGTTTGCGCGGTGCGGAAATCGTCGGTTTGGTATCTTCTTTGTCCAAACTTTTTGATCTCTATGACAAAATAGATAATAAAGAGGAGTATAAAAAATTACTTACGGAAAAAATTGAAGCATTCTATAAAGATTATGATGTAGCTACCGATCAAAAAATCATGGCGGAAATGCTTCGGTTGTACAATAATGATGAGTTGGGAGAGGAGTGGATTCCTGAAAGGATTAAATTGAATTCCAAATACGCCAGACACGGAGAGAAGGGGTATGATTATTATGCTGCGGATATCTTTAAAAAATCTTTGTTCACGCATCGGGAGGCACTTCTTGATTTTGTAAAGAATGTAACACCCAAAAATTTGGAGAAAATAAAGAAAGATCCGGTATATCAGTTTATGGACGGGATTCAGGAATTAGTTAAAGAAAAAATAAAACCAGAATTAACCCGGATACAGAATGAATTAAAAACTTTAGACCGCTTATGGATGGCCGGTTTAATGGAAATGCAACCGAATAAAACCTTCTATCCGGATGCCAATTCGACTCTAAGAATTGCTTATGGTAAGATAGCAGGGTATACGCCGAGTGATGCCGTATATTATAAGCACTATACAACCTTAGAGGGAATTATGGAGAAAAATAATCCTGCAATCTATGATTATGATGTCCCTCAGAGATTAAAAGAGTTGTATGAATCTAAAGATTACGGTTCGTATGCTCAGGACGGAGAAATGCCGGTTTGCTTTATTGCCACCAACCATACGACAGGAGGAAATTCCGGAAGTCCCGTGTTGAATGCGGATGGAAATTTGATCGGACTTAACTTTGACCGAGCCTGGGAGGGAGTCATGTCCGATATGCAATATAGTCCGGAAATATGCCGGAATATAGCGGTAGACATACGTTATGTATTGTTTATTATCGATAAGTACGCGGGAGCGAGACACCTGATCGAAGAGATGGAGATCGTACCTTAAAAAAAATCGGGAGAATATCTCCCGATTTTTTTATTTCAATCGTTGATTGACAAGGTCCCAATCAATGATATTCCAGAAATTTTCGATGTATTTCGGACGGGCGTTTTGAGTGTCCAAATAGTAAGCGTGTTCCCATACATCTATGGTTAAGATCGGTTTTTTATTGTGTTTTAACGGATTGTCTGCGTTTCCGGTTTGTTCGATTTCGAGTTTTCCTTCTTTGGTAAGTATCAGCCAAGCCCAACCGGAACCAAACAGGGTCGTGGCTGCCTTCGCGAATGCTTCTTTAAAGGCCTCGAAGCTACCGAATGATTTGTCTATCAGCTCTTTTATTTTTCCGGTAGGAGTTACCTTGGCCGGATCATATGGTCTGAATGCTTCGAAATAGAACGCGTGATTATAAGATTGAGCGGCGTTGTTAAACAAACCGCCTTCCGATTTCATCACGATTCCCTCCAGGCACATATTTTCGAATTCGGTACCGGCAATCAAATTGTTCATATTATTGATGTACGTGGCCATGTGTTTTCCATAATGGAATTGAATGGTTTTCTCGCTAATATAAGGTTCCAAACCGTTTTCTTTATAAGGGAGGGGAGGTAATTTGAATTTTTTATCCTCACCTCTGGCATTTATTACGTTTGATGAAATCAATACATCCAATTCTTTAAATTCTTCTGTTTTCATAATGTATCTTTTTTAATTTGACAGACTGTTAAGTATACGTTCGACTTAAAATGAAAGTTGCAGTTTAAGCCTTTTAAAGTTATACAATTTAAATTTTTTTTTGCCAAATCGCTATCATAAATTTACAATACATTTATTTTTAGAGGGAAATAGGTTCCATTACGACACCGATTTCCAGGTTTTTTGTCTTTGATTTTACCTCGTTAAAGATTTGTTTCATCTGATTGATAACGGCCTGCCTGGCTTGTTCCGGCATCAGTTGCCATTGGTCTTTCAGTAATGTGGCGGCCAGCATGGGAAATAATTGATCTAACATTCCGGATATATAAGGCGTATTTAAAAAGCCTTTCAGGTAACTCCAGTTCAGGAAAGCCGTCAGCTGGTTATTCATAATTTTGTAGTCAAAAGAGAGTTGAGGAATATTCAATTCCTGTCCGGTAATCTCTTTTAAACTCTCTTTGTCCAATAAGATCCCCAACTTGGAACCCTGGATTTCATAAGTAGCCTTTAACGTCTTTTGAGTCTGATCTTTAAATTTCATATTAATATGCATTTCCGTTTCGGAAACAAATTGTATACCGGTAAAATATTCTCCCATTTTACTCCCGGCCATAGATTTAAACATCGTCGTCAATTCTTCGGGTTTAAATTGGAGTGTTTGTTCTCCAAAATTCATATCGATGCTTTCTTCACTGTATTCGAACACGAAGTAAGGAGCCTTGTAGGCCCATGATCCTTGTAAAGAGGGGTCCGATTCGTTACTGTCGCTACAAGAAATAACAGTAAATAATACGAATAATATCGAGGTAAGAGAAATCAATTTGTTTTTCATGATGATTGTTTTTGTTTAAATTTTAAATGTAATGGAAGCTCCGAATCTGGAAGGGGCTCCGGACTGTCCCGAATTGTAATAAGCGGGTAGGTTGGCTCCTACCGGACTGGTAAACATATAACTGAAAAATGCTTTATTCAGTATGTTTTTTCCCCATATTCTAAAGTCGATGGACTTCCCTGATATTCCCCAATCCATATTCCAGAGAAAATAAGGGTTTTGCTTCAACTGGTTTGCTTCGTCAAAATATTGTGTTCCGAAACCGGTTATGGAGGTAGAAGCTGTCAGGGCATTAAAACAAAGTAATTTTATGGGTTTATAATAGGAAAATCCCGTATTCATGGTGAAATCGGGAGCCATGACGATTTTATTCCCTTCATACTCTTTGTTCAGGTGATGATAATATTCAGAATCGCTGTATCCTGCAGATAAAAAATAGGTAAGGTGAGACAAAAATTCCCATTTCATATCCATTTCGCCACCTATACTTCGAGCATCTCCGGCGTTTTTAATACTCGGCCCCATCATGCCCATTACGAATATTTGCTGATCCTTCCAATCGATATAAAAAAGAGAAGCATTCAGGTTGAACTTGCTGTTCGGACTAAAGTATTTTACTCCCGCCTCGTAATTCCATAAACTCTCTTTGTCGTAGCCCAATTTGACTATTTGTGACGTCATTTCATTGGAAATGATATTATAGCCTCCTGCTTTATAGCCTTTGGATACACTCGCGTAAACGGATAGTTGTTCGTTCCATTTTTGTAAAACGGAAAATTTGGGTAACCACTCCTTATAATCTTTGGACTCTTTCCAATCATGATAACCGGTAAATTCCTGGTCTCCGTGATAAAGCAGGCTGTCGCGATAAACCAGTTTTACCTTTTCATAATCATATCTCAATCCTACGGTAAGCATTAATCCGGGAAGTAAATCTTTTACGGTAATCTGACCGTAGCCGGCAGCCCCCCAGGTCTTTGTACTGTTATAATACAAAGCCTTATCCAAATCCATCGGAAGTAATAATTGACGGTCCTGTCCGAATAATGCCAGGTAATTATTCGTTAAGTCTTTGTAAAAACCGAAAGTTCCGATAGTCCAATCCAAACGTTTCGCTTGAGTAGACTGATAATTGATCTCTTGTGTAACCAAATTCTGTTCAGAGCTTTTTTCATTCTGAAAAACATCATAACGAGTGAAGTCGGCATCCAGGAATTGCTTATCTTCCGACCAAGAGTAAGACGTGATCCAATGGAATGAAGTCCGCTTGAAATTTCTTTTCAGGTTAACGTAGGTCGTCACCAAATCTCTTTCATAAGAAGAGGTCGCGTTGTAATTCACGGTATAACGATGTTGCTTTAACGAATCGATCGCGTGATAGGCATAACCGTCGTCGAAACTATGGTTGTAATTCATACCCAAAGCTATCCTCCAGGCGTTGTTCGTATGTACCAACCCTTGGTAACGAAGATTATAAGAATCGGATTGATTGGGTTTGCCTCCCGTATACCTGTTTTTGAAATATCCGTCTGTCCGATTATAAGAAAAAGATAATTTGTTATACAAAACATTGCGAAGAGGCAGATTCATTAATACCATGTAATTCTGTGAATTATAACTGGCGATTCCGGCTTTGGCTTCTACGGAAAAAACATTTGAAGGCATATTGGTTGTGATGTTAATCAATCCGATGATACTATTTCTTCCGTAAAGTGTTGTTTGCGGTCCCCGTAAGACTTCAATCTGTTTGACGTCATACAGGTCAAAAATAAAAGCATTTTTATCAAAAACGGGAACTCCGTCCACGTATAATCCGACAGGCGGCGTACCGGAAACGGTGCCTATCCCGCGTATATACAAGGGAGTAGATAACTTAAGACCATCCTCCTGTATATAAAAATTAGGAACGATTCCCGATAAATTTCTTAAATCCAGATTATTTTCGTTCGGTAAGTTTTTTCCCGTGATGACCGTTAAGGCTATGGGAATACTATTGATGGGTAATATCCTTTTTTCGGCAGATACGACGACCTCTTTCAATTGTTCGATTATACTGTAAGTCGAGTCTTGCGTTTGAATGGCCGTGCTGCTTTGACCCTTTAGGGCATTGGATATGATGCAAAATAGCATCATACAAATAATGATTCGCATTGTGATAAATTTTTAGTAAGATAAATTAGTTCATAGTGTATTACGAACGGATGTCGTAATAACAGAAAGCTAATTTAGGAGTAGGAGGGGCTCGAAGGGTTTTGCTCGACGAAAAAGGATCTTTGTAATTTATAACGTAGGATAAAACTTTTTTCTTTGAAATCGGAAATTCTACGGGTTTCGGCTCGTTATGAACCGGATTTTTTATAAAATCTACTATTTTACACGCGGATAATGTTTCAAAAGTCCCCTTGGATAGAGTAATAATCTTCTCTTCCGGCAAATTTTCCCGGATTCTTGTTTCGCTTTTAGCATAAAAACAGATAAAGAAAAAAGCAGAAACAAGCAGATATACAAATATATGTACCGATGGTCCTATAAAAAACATGGTACAAAGCTATTAAAAATATAAATATGCCTTATGATAATATCAAAATTAATTGAAAAATACAATTAATTAGAAACGTTCTAAATTTTAAAGAATTGTATTGAAAAGTAGATTGCTGAAAAAACAATTTTTATATATTTGTACGGCTTTTAAAATTGTAATAATTACAAATAAATAATGAGTACAATAAAAGAGATACAGGCATATTTAAGTAAATATCATATAAAACCTTCTATGCAGAGGATTGCCATAATGGATTATATGCTTTCCCATAGAATACATCCCTGCATAGAGGAGATTTATGATGCGTTATCTCCGGAATACCCGACTTTATCCAAAACAACGGTATATAATACGTTGAAATTATTTGTAGAGCAAAAAGCCGTTACACCGATAGTTATCGATGAGAAAAATATCCGATTCGACATTCATACCATGCCTCATGCTCATTTTATGTGCATGGGGTGTGGAAAGGTATATGACCTTTCTGCGGAAGAGATGCAAAAGCTCTCTTTTAAAGAGGAAGAGGAGTATGTCGTTACAGAGATTCATCTGTATTACAAAGGATTTTGTAAAAATTGTATAGAGAGAAAAAATAAGTAGTAATTTATTAAAATGAGCGTTATGAAAAAATTTATTTGTACTGTATGTGGCTATGTTCACGAAGGAGATGAAGCTCCTGAATTTTGTCCTCAATGTAAACAACCGAAAAGTAAATTCAAGGAGTTGGTTGAAACCGAGGGAGCCTTGACCTTTGTAGATGAACATCGGATTGGGGTGGCAAAAGGAGTTGATCCCGAAGTGCTTGAAGGGTTGAGAGCTCATTTCAACGGTGAATGTACGGAAGTTGGAATGTATTTGGCCATGAGTCGCCAGGCTGATCGTGAGGGATACCCGGAAATTGCCGAAGCGTTTAAACGCTACGCCTGGGAAGAAGCTGAACATGCTTCAAAATTTGCAGAATTATTAGGAGAATGCGTATGGGATACCAAGACGAATTTAAAGAAACGCATGGAAGCTGAGGCAGGAGCTTGTGAAGACAAAAAACGTATCGCCACGTTGGCTAAAAAGTTGGATTTGGATGCCATTCACGATACTGTTCACGAAATGTGTAAAGATGAAGCTCGTCACGGAAAGGGATTTGAAGGGCTCTATAATCGTTATTTCAAACAATAAAACCGGATTCGTACAAATTTAAAAGGATTTCAGTAAAGGAAAACTTTTTCAAAATTGAAAGGATCTGTATCACGATAAACGTATGTATATCTTCTTCAGACTACATACGTTTTTTTATTACACGAAAATCAAACCTGAATACCTGAAAGATTCCTGATACACTACCAGTTGATTTCGGATGGCTACTCGATATAGTCAATCATTGAAGCAGAAAATAAATTGTTTATCTCAATTATTGTATTACCTTTGCCTCGCAGTTAGAGTTACGAATCATTATCGTCATAGTTCTTCTTTGTCATAAAGCAGGCCTCTTCTTTAATTATCCTTCTCTCTAAATATAAGATTTCAAATGAATATTGGCATTTCAGGCTTAAGTTACAGCATGAATGATGCCGATTTAAATAAATTATTCCCAGGGTACGAAGACATCTTCAACTAAAATCCGGGAAGTGTAAAAGAAGTAATAAATACATTGAAAAGCGAATTTTTTAAGCCGTACACGGTTTGGCTCAGATGAGTGCGTTTTCAATAATAATAAATAAATATATGACATTTAAAGAATTAAATATAGCCCTACCTATTTTAAGGGCTATAGAAGAAAAAGGATATACGGTACCGACGCCTATACAAGAAAAAGCAATTCCTGCCGCATTAGCTAAAAGTGATGTATTGGGTTGCGCACAAACAGGAACAGGGAAGACCGCTTCTTTTGCCATTCCTATTATTCAACACTTACAGGCAAATAAAGAGACTGCTATTTGTAAAGGAATTAAAGCCCTGATACTGACGCCGACCCGTGAGCTTGCTTTACAGATCGACGAGTGTATCGACGACTATGCGAAATATACCCGTATCCGTCATGGTGTAATATTCGGAGGTATAAATCAGTGTTCACAAGTCGATATGTTACGGAAAGGAATCGATATCCTTGTGGCTACTCCGGGACGTTTGCTGGATTTGGTCAATCAGGGATTCGTGCGCTTGGATCGTATTCGGTATTTTGTACTTGACGAGGCAGACCGTATGCTCGATATGGGATTTATTCACGACATCAAACGGATTTTGCCCAAGCTCCCGAAAGAGAAACAAACGTTGTTTTTTTCGGCAACAATGCCGGCCGGTATCGTTGCTATGACGGAGGTTTTACTGAAAAATCCGGAAAGAATTAATATAACACCCGTGGCGTCAACGGTCGATGCCATAGAACAGTTCGTGTATTATGTGGAAAAAGAGGAAAAAAAGCATTTGTTGATTTCACTTTTACGGAAGGCAGAAAATCAGTCGGTACTCGTTTTTTCACGTACCAAACATAATGCAGATCGGATTGTTCGTTCATTGAGTAAAGCCGGGATCGGAAGTCAGGCTATTCACGGAAATAAAAGTCAAACTGCCAGACAATTGGCACTCGGGAATTTCAAATCGGGCAAAACACGGGTTATGGTGGCCACGGACATTGCTTCCAGGGGAATCGATATCCATGAATTGCCTATGGTCATTAATTACGATCTTCCGGATATCCCTGAAACTTATGTACATCGTATTGGACGTACCGGAAGAGCTGGAAGTATGGGAAAAGCCTTTACTTTTTGTTCGCGGGAGGAGCGGAAATTGATAAACGATATTCAAAAATTGACAGGCAAGAAACTCTGTAAGGTCGAATTTTCGAATTGACAGAAAACATAGAGGAATAATTATTCCTCATTCGGGAGACGATTAAGTATGAATTAAATAATAATATATGGCGAGATCTGCAATACTTGGTAAACGTGAAAATGAAAAAAAGAAACAAGCCCGACGAATGGAAAAACAAAACAGGAAGGAAGAGAGAAAACAATCCGGTAAAATAAGCAGCTTTGACGATATGATCGCCTATGTCGATAAAAATGGAGTGATTACATCGACACCTCCGGAAGATAATGACAGGGGAGAGGAGATAAATCAGGAGGAAATATTGATATCAACGCCCCCGAAAGAGGCTCCGGCTATTCTAAAGGGACGGGTAGAACATTTTAATACGCTCAAAGGTTACGGTTTTATTAAAGACCTTGCGGGAACAGATAAATACTTTTTCCATGTGGATAATGTACTGGCAGATGTAACCGAAAATGATATTGTAACATTTGACCTCGAAAGGGGTAAAAGAAGTATGAATGCGATAAATATTTGTGTAATAGATAAATCCGAAAATTGATATTTTTCGGCTATATACACGGCGTGGAGATGAAAATAAATCGTTTTCAAAGAGAAAAATGAAAATCCAAAATAATTTAAAATTATGAACAAAAATACTGTTATTCGTTCTAAAAAAAAATCATCTAATCAATCGGCTGAAAACATACTCGAAGAGCATAAAAAGAAAATAGATAAAGTGATCC
Organism: uncultured Sanguibacteroides sp.; assembly: GCF_900543425.1. Classification (GTDB taxonomy): domain Bacteria; phylum Bacteroidota; class Bacteroidia; order Bacteroidales; family Marinifilaceae; genus Gabonibacter. The sequence continues at coordinate 253,454 of NZ_UQRQ01000001.1, forward strand.
ATGTTATAATCAGTGCACGAACAACGCTCGAATTTTCGGCCCACCTGTCCCAAGAAGAGAGAGAAAATCGCATAGAGAACTATAAAAAACGACACAAACCGTTGACGGGAGAATGGTAACATTTTCGTGAGTAATAAAGAGTAGGGCTTCTAATGAAGTCCTTTTTTTATATAATTGCATCATTATCAATATATTTATTATTTTATTTATTTTTTCCTGATAAAAGTGTAACCTTCTTCCTTTTTCTTCGTAAACGAAGAGTGTAAAACATTAAAATAAAGGAAATGATGAGAAGTTATACATGTGAAGACGTAGTTTTGTCTGATAAAAATACAATTAAAGGATGGTTATGTAATCCTGAGGAAGAGGGGAAAAAACCGGCCGTGATCGTGTTAGGACCGCGGGATTCGAAAGACGATAAAATTTCTATGCGATATGCCACCCGGTTGGCTAATTATGGCTATGTTACCTTATGCCTGGAAGAGACGGAAAATATAAAGGCTGCTATTGACTACCTGAGCTTTAAAGAAGAGGTCGATGCAAGTAAAATGTACGCGGTCGGTATTTGCCATGGAACGAACGAGGTAATCAACCGTACCGGAGAGGAGCAACGGTTGAAAGCTATTGCTCTTGTATCCGGTTGTTACAAGAAGAAAGAGGCTTCGCAATTGAAAACACCTACGATTATTATTCATGGCGGAGAAAATGAAAGCTTGGAATCGGCGCAGGAGGTATATGAAACCATTAAGGCAGAAGATAAAATGGCCATTTGGGAAGATTCGGTTTCTCGTGTACAATATTATGAAGATCCCTTAGTGTTAGACAAAACGGTAAAAAATGTTTATCGGTGGTTTAATACTCACTAATATCTGAAAAAGAAACTTTATCTATGAGAGGCTGTCCTGATTTTACGATCGACAGCCTTTTTTATATTCTTTTATTCCCGCGTATACGATGAAAATGGTCGGACGCTTGTGTATATCGGGTTTTTCTTTTTTCCACTCTCTTACCGGTAATGTTCTGATGTATTCGTTTACCGTTGTCAAATCACAGGCAATGGTTAATTTCGTTGACGGGGAAAGAACGGATAACATATCTTCTAATAATGCTAAGTTCCGGTAAGGCGTTTCGATAAATATTTGCGTCCTGTTTTCTTGCAAGGATTGTTTTTCAAATGTTTTCAACGCTTTGCCCCGATCTTGTTTGTTTACCGGTAAATAACCGTTAAATGAAAAATGCTGTCCGTTGCAACCGGAAGCCATTAAAGCTAAAAGAATGGAGGAGGGACCGACCAACGGGACAACTTGAAACTGATGCTGATGAGCCAGGGCTACGAGTTCTGCACCCGGATCGGCAATCCCCGGGCATCCGGCTTCCGAAATAATGCCTACATCCTGTGTGCTCAGATAGGGGAGATAAGATTCGATCTCTTCCCGTGTTGAGTGTTCGTTCAGGTCTAAAAAAGTCAAATCGTCGATGCGGATATTTTTATCTATTCTTTTTAAAAAACGTCTGGTGTTTTTTGCGTTTTCCGTTGCGAATACCCTTATGTTCTTCAAAATATCAGTCACGTGTTCCGGGAGTACTTGTTGTACCTCCGTATCTCCAAGTAAATTGGGGAGTAAATATAATTTTCCCATGATAAAATGTTTGCTGCAAATATATAGGATTATTTTTATCTTATTAATTTTGTCCGTAACTAAAAGAGGTAACCGGGGAGTTTCCGGGGAATTTTTTTGTGATAATAAATAATTAACCGATGAAAATAACGATTTTAGGAAGTGGGACTTCGCAAGGTATTCCCGTTATAGGATGCGAATGTGAAGTGTGTCGATCCAATGACACCTACGACAAACGCTTGAGAAGTTCTGCTCTGATTGAAATAGAAGGGAAAAAATTGTTGATTGATGCCGGCCCCGATTTCAGATACCAAATGTTAAGGGCGCACGTAAAGGACGTACGGGCCATTCTTTTGACACATGAACACAAAGATCATACCGGAGGATTGGATGATGTAAGGGCTTTCAATTGGATAAAAGGAGGGTATGTCGATATCTATTGCGACCAACGAACTTGTGACGCCATTCATAAAGATTACGCTTATGCTTTCATGCCTGTTAAGTATCCGGGTGTTCCGGATATGAGTATGCATGTTATTGACAATCGTCCTTTCTACGTGGACGATATAAAAATTATTCCGCTCACGGTTATGCATTACAAATTGCCGGTTACCGCTTTTCGGATCGATAATTTCGCGTATATCACAGATGCGAATTTTATATCGGAAGAGAGTAAGAAAAAACTGAAAGGGGTGGAGTATTTGGTTATCAATGCTTTAAGGAAAGAACCTCATATCTCTCATTTTTCATTGGATCAGGCTTTGGAGGTTATTCGGGAATTACAAGTTAAACGAGCCTATATCACGCATATCGGACATCAGATGGGATTAAGCGCTGAAGTTTCCGCAGAATTACCCTCAAACGTGCAATTAGCCCACGATATGCTGACGTTTGAAATTTGAATTTCGTCATGTGAATGTTAATAAAAAAGAGGATAAAATTTCAATTAATCGGTCGTTTTTATTACATTTGTGAAATTTTGGAAGAGAAAGGGTTATTTTATAACTAAAAACCTTATTGTCAATTTGTTAATAGAGTAATTAGATCATATTAAATGGAAAACATCGGAGAAAAAATTATTAAAATCAACATCGAGGAGGAGATGAAATCTTCGTACATTGATTATTCAATGTCGGTGATTGTATCCCGTGCATTACCAGATGTCCGGGACGGCTTAAAGCCGGTGCACAGAAGGGTGTTGTATGGAATGAGTGAATTGGGGGTGACCTCTGGTAAGCCATTCAAGAAATCAGCCAGAATAGTCGGAGAAGTATTAGGAAAATATCATCCTCACGGTAATAGTTCCGTGTACATGGCAATGGTACGTATGGCTCAGGAGTGGTCTTTACGATACAGGTTGGTAGAAGGGCAGGGTAATTTCGGGTCGGTTGACGGTGATAGTCCGGCTGCAATGCGTTATACCGAAGCACGTCTGATGAAAGTTGCCGAAGAGACATTAGCGGATTTGGAAAAGGATACGGTTGATATGATTCCGAACTTTGATGAATCTTTAAAAGAGCCGAGTGTATTACCGACCAAAATTCCTATTTTATTAGTAAACGGTGCATCCGGTATCGCTGTCGGAATGGCAACCAATATGCCGCCTCACAATCTTAGAGATACCGTTGACGCCATATGCGCGTATATTGACAATAACGATATAGAGATCGATGATCTGATCCGGATCATTAAAGCTCCTGATTTTCCTACAGGCGGTACGATTTACGGATATAGTGGAGTAAAAGAGTCGTATCACACGGGAAGAGGACGTATTATCATTCGTTCTAAAACTTCTATTGAAACGACACCTCATGGAAGGGAGAAGATTATTGTACATGAAATTCCCTATATGGTTAATAAAGCCGAGTTGATTGTTAAGATTGCAGACTTGGTGAACGAGAAAAAGATAGACGGAATTTCAAACATCAATGACGAATCGGATCGTAATGGAATGCGAATCGTTATCGATCTGAAAAAAGATGCGATTGCTAATGTCGTTTTAAATACTTTATTGAAACACACGGCATTACAAACTTCCTTCGGCGTTAATAACATCGCATTGGTCGGTGGAAGACCCCGGCTGCTGAACTTGAAGGATTTGATTCGGTTATTCGTGGATCACCGCCATGATGTCGTTACCCGCCGTACCCGTTTTGAGTTAAGACAAGCGGAAGATCGTGCTCATATTTTGGAAGGTCTGATCATTGCTTCCGATCATATAGACGAAGTGATCCGTATTATCCGTGCTTCAAAAACTCCGGATGAAGCTAAAAACGGGTTGATAGAACGTTTTTCTTTAAGTGAGGCTCAGGCCAGAGCCATTGTTGAGATGAGGTTGCGTCAGTTGACGGGATTGGAGCAGGATAAACTAAGGACGGAATACGAAGAGATCATGAAATTGATCGAGCACCTGAAAGCTATTCTTGAAAGTGTAGAATTGAGGATGCAAATCATTAAAGACGAGCTGTTACAGGTAAAGACTCAATACGGGGATGAGCGGAGAACGGATATTGTTTACGCGTCAGAAGAATTCAATCCCGAAGACTTTTATGCCGACGAAGAGATGGTGATCACCATCTCGCATATGGGGTATATCAAACGCACCCCTTTAAGTGAATACAAGGTCCAAAATCGGGGAGGAGTAGGCTCAAAAGGGTCCGCAACACGCGATGAAGATTTTCTGGAGCATATGATTACGGCAACTATGCATAATACGATGCTGTTCTTCACCGAAAAAGGAAAATGTTTCTGGTTGAAAGTATGGGAAATTCCGGAAGGAACGAAACAATCCAAGGGCAGGGCCATACAGAACCTGTTAAACATAGAACCGGACGATAAAGTTAAAGCTTATATCAATATTCTGGATTTAAAAGACACGGATTATATCAATAGCAACTATATTGTATTGTGTTCCAAGCGAGGCATCGTGAAGAAAACGACCTTGGAGGCTTATTCACGTCCGAGGGCTAACGGTGTAAATGCTATTACAATAAAAGAGGGCGATCAACTTCTGGATGCCAAATTGACAAACGGAGAAAACGATATCATGATCGCCGTTAAATCGGGTAAAGCTATTCGTTTCCCCGAAAAGAAAGTTCGTCCGATGGGAAGAACGGCTTCAGGTGTCAGGGGTATTACGTTAGGTGGTGAAAACGATGAAGTTATCGGCATGATATGTGTTGAACCGGGCAAAGCCGATGTGTTGGTCGTTTCGGAAAACGGATACGGAAAACGCTCCGATATAGAAGATTATCGTATTACCAATAGGGGAGGAAAAGGTGTAAAGACCATCAACCTAACGGAAAAAACAGGTAATCTGATTTCTTTAATCGATGTGACGGACGATGACAATTTAATGATTATCAACAAATCAGGATTGACAATACGGCTTGATATATCAACGTTAAGGATTATGGGGCGGAATACGCAGGGAGTAAAATTAATCAATTTAAGAAACGACGATGCTATTGCTGCTGTAGCTAAGGTCTCTTCGGCTAAAGAAGAAGAAACGGAAGGAGAGAAGGAGGGGAGTGTCGATGGCGAAACAGAACAAAACGAAAATAACTGACGAATTGAAAAGCAACAATATCTAAATGTGAAATAAATTTTATAACGTATGAGAAAACTATCTTTTATCATTGCACTTCTACTTTGCGCGAATTTTACATTTGCACAAAAAGGGAAAGTTACTTCTGCGGTTAGCTTTTTCACGCAAGGAAAGTTAGACAAAGCCAAAGAATTAATAGATGAAGCTATCGTTCATGAGAATTGTGTAAGTTGGCCTAAAGCCTATTTTGTAAAAGGACAAATTTATCAAGCCATTTACGAATCCCAGAACCCTGATTATTTGAAATTGGTGAAAGACCCTCTGAATATCGCTTGGGAGGCTTTTCAACAAGTAATCAAATTGGATGATAAGGGAAAATTTAAAAAAGATTTGATCAATCAATATGCCAATCTGGTCGGTGATTTTCAAAATTACGGCGTAGAAATTTATAATAGAGGTGTAGATAATGATAATAACGCGAATCCCGATGCAGCTAAAAAAGATTTCATTATCGCTTTGGATAACTTTAAACGAGTATTGGAAATCAATGCTTCGGAATACGGAAGTCAAAAAGTAGATACGGCCATTATTTTCAATTCAGGAATTACTGCCCAGAGAGCAGGAGATTTAGAGCAGGCTTTGGACTTTTACAAAAAAGCATTGGAATTGAATTATGACGCATCCAAAATTTATCCGATGATTATCAGCATCCTGTTTACTCAAAGTAAGGACGCAAGCGATTCGGGTGATAGTGTTTTGGGTAAAAAATACCAGGAAGAAGCTGTCCAGTATCTGCTGAAAGGACACGAATTATTCCCGAACGAATCTTATTTGCTGATACAGTTGATTAACTATTACTTGCAAGGAGATACCCCGGAAAAAGCAGAGAAATTTCTGGATGCGGCTATTGAACAAACACCAGATAATTCAGAACTTTATCGTGCTAAAGGAGATATGTACGAGACTTTGAAACAAACGGATAAGGCTGAAGCTATGTACCTCAAAACGTTGGAGCTGAACCCGAATGATTTCAGAGCTCAGTATAACCTGGGAAATATTCAGTTGCAAAAAGTTATCGTAAAACATAAAGAAATAGACGAACTGAATGATGCAGAGTATGAAGCAGCTTATAGTCAGTTATTGAACGAATACGAGTCTGTTATTCCTTATTTTGAAAGAGCTCTGGAACTGGAACCGGGCGAGAAAAACACGTTGATCACGTTGAAAGAGTTGTATTACAGGTTGAGAGATAAGCCTAATACGGACTACATGAAGAAATATGAGAAAACAAAAGAGATGCTGGATAACCTATAAATCCGGTTTTTGCTTAAAGACGAGATTCTTTCGAATCTCGTCTTTTTTATTAGAATAAAAACGGTGGAAGGGAGTTTTATATATTTCATTTAACATAATATAAATTATGGGACAAATATTACAATGTATATTGCGGGAAAATTTTTTCATTTTTATCAATAAACGATCTGTTTTTCAAATCCACTTTTTATTCTTATTTTTGTCATAAAGTAATGAATGAAATTATCTCATGCAGAATAAAGTGGTAATAATTACCGGGGCTTCTTCCGGTATTGGCAAGGCGTTAGCGTATGAATTTGCGAAGTTTGGGAGTAAAATTGTAATGGCAGCCCGTAATTTGGCGGAACTTCAGCAAATAGAAAAAGATCTGGAAGATAAAGGTACGGAAGTTCTCTCGGTTCAAACGGACGTGACTCGTGAAAACGAGTGTAAACATTTGATCGAACAAACCGTTCGGAAATTCGGGAGAATTGATATTTTGGTCAATAATGCCGGTATTTCCATGAGGGCTTTGTTTGACGAGCTGGATGTGGACGTAATCCGGCGCGTTATGGATGTTAATTTCTGGGGAACAGTTTATTGTACGAGATACGCTATCCCCTATTTGCTTGATTCTAAAGGTAGTTTGGTCGGAATCATCTCTGTGGCCGGCTTTATCGGCTTACCGGGTAGAACCGGATACGCCGCGAGTAAATTCGCCGTAAGGGGGTTTTTGAATACCCTGCGGGTTGAAAATCTGAAAAAAGGATTGCATGTATTGGTTGCGGCTCCCGGCTTTACGGCTTCCAATATTCGTAAAACCGCATTGGTTGCAGACGGAAATCAACAAGGAGAAAGCCCCCGGGAGGAAAATAAGATGATGTCAGCCGAGGAGTGTGCCAGAATCATCGTAAAAGGAATAAAAAAACGGAAACGGGAAATTATAATGACATTGGTAGAAGGAAAAATATCCGTATTCTTAAGTAAGTGGTGGCCCGGTTTATTAGACAAATTAGCCTATGATCACATGGCCAAAGAACCGGATTCTCCTTTTAAATAATTGTGAATCAATGATATTTTATGTGTTTATTTTTATCTTAAATTTAATTTCTTTTTCTCTTTTCGCACAGGAAAAGGGGAAATTAAAAATCATGCAATCCTATCCTATCCCGATTACTGTTTTAAAAATCAGTCGGACGGATTCTCTCCGTTTTACCCGTGTCCCTGATTTGATTTACAGGTCGGCACGATTAAAAAACGAGCATATAGAAAATCCGGCTGTTCGTTATGCATTGGAAAAACTTACCCGGGACAGGTCAAAATATTACGAATTGAAACAAGCCATAAACACGTTGAGAGGATACGCTGAAAACGAACATATAAAATACATGATAAATTATCTTCGGGCCTACTTTGAGACGATTGGAGAGAAGGAAAAAGCCATTCGGCAGTTACGGGAACGTATCCAAAAAGATAGCTTGGAATACCGTAAGAGAAATCCTATGGATTCGGTACGTTATGATATACTTTTGAATCAAGATTTACAATCTCTTCTTACCTTTATGGAAGAAGACGAGAATTATCGATGGATGCGTGAAAAAAGCAGGGATTCTATCCCCCTGATTATATTGAATGCTTCGGATAAACCGAATCAGGTTTGGTTGAATAGAGGAAAGACCTATTATTACTATTTCTCAACCAAGAATATCGCCGGAGATTCCGTAGGCTCCTGGTTAAGGGTATCTTCCCGCGGAAATCGGGTGAAGTTTTTTGTAGATGAAAACATGTATCGGAAATATGACCAATCCGGTAAAAAAACAAAAGATATTGGCCTGAAGCTGCAGGACTCGGCTTATTTGAAATTAAAACCCCTGACCCCCATTCCGATAAAAAGAAACTACTGGCGATATTACTGGGATATCAGCTTCGCTTTCGGACAAGGATATTTTAGTGATAGTTGGGCCTCGGGAGGAGAAAATTCGCTCTCTATCCTTTCCGACTTAAAGTATTTCTTGAATTACAAAAAGAACAGTTTATCCTGGGAGAATGCTTTCCGGTATAGATTAGGTGCGTTAAAGAGCGGAAAGGAAGAGTTAAGTAAAAACGAAGATAAATTTGAGATATTATCCAAATTAGGTGTAAAAGCTTTTAAGCATTGGAATTACGCGGCACAGTTCGATATGAATACGGTGCTGTTCAGAACTCACAACTATCCGAAAAACGATCAAATTATCGCTAATTTTCTCTCTCCGGGGTACTTTACCATCTCTTTAGGTCTTGATTATAAACCTAAAAATAATATCTCTCTTTACCTCTCGCCTATTGCCGGACAATGGATTTATGTCCGGGATACGGCCAGGGTTGATCCGACTCGGTATGGCGTTGAAAAAGGAAAAAGATACAGGAGCGATGCCGGAGCAAAAGTGGAATTAAGGGATGAGCATGAGTTTTTTAAATTTTTAAAAATAGACAATCGGCTGATTATTTTTTCCAGCTATTATGAGAAACCGGAATACATAACCGTAGATTGGCGTTTAAGCCTTGATTTCAAAATAAATTATTTTATGAAGACATCTGTCTATATGAATGCCATATACGATCAGAACTACTCGAAAAAAATACAGTTTAAAGAGACTTTAAATCTCGGAGTATATTTTAGATTTTAATCCTATGATGAATTTTGAAAATTGTGAAATTAATAATATCGTTATTCACGATATCGGAAATAAGTACGAAGAAGGAGATGTCAGGTTTTCTGAATCTAATTTTGTCCCGGATGAGCAGGAGGTTCATAATCTGCTGAAAACTTATTTTCTGACTCCTTTTAAAAGAGATGCTTTCTACCGTTTTTCTGCTTACGAGGGAGAACTTTCCCGCAATCCCGTGTATGCGGCAATTCATTCCGTATTTGAGGATCCGGATTCTTTCTATAAGGCATCCATCGATATAGCCCGACATTTGTTCGATCAATCCAATCATCCGAATATTAAATCCGGAGAACTCTATTTGGTGCATTTTAAGAATTGTCTACTGGAAGACGGGACTTGTGATGCGATTGGTATTTTTAAATCGGAAAATAAAGATACTTTTTTGAAAATTATTATCAATCAAAATAGCTATCAATTGACCAGCGAGTCCGGCATCAATATTAAAAAATTAGATAAAGCCTGCTTGATCTTTAATGTGAACGAGGAGAACGGATATCGGGTTACTGTATTAGATAAAACCAATAATACGGAGGCCGTATACTGGACAACTGATTTTTTGGGATTGGAACAGCAGGAGGATGACTATTTTCAGACCTCCAACTACTTGAAATTGTGTAAAGATTTTGTACAGGAGGTATACAACCGGGAGAACGACATCCCTAAGGCCGACCAGATCGATATGCTGAATCGATCCATCGATTATTTCAAAAAAGCAGATACTTTTGATGAAGATCGGTTTAAGGAAGAGATTGTCATGGATCCGCAAGTCATTCGTGCGTTTGAAGATTTTAAAAACTTCTACGAGGAAAAAAATGAGATTGCCTTAAAGGACTCTTTCGACGTGTCGGATAGTGCTGTAAAAGATGAAAAACGTTATTTCAAACATGTTTTGAAATTAGATAAGAATTTTCATGTTTACATTCACGGTCAAAAAAAATACATCGAGAAAGGATATGATTCGGCCAAAGATATGAACTATTACAAATTATTTTTCCGGGAAGAAAATTGAAATCCAATGAACAGGGTAACGAAAAGAATTACAATACTCCTCTCGGCTCTTTGTCTCGCGGGAGTTATCGGGGTGGGAATCGGATATTATTATGTATTTTATCCGAATATTACGGTAAAAGATGACGGGATCATTTACGTTCGAAACTCGGATTCGATAACGGAGGTGCTGGATACCCTGCGAAGCCGGGGATACGTCAAACACCCTTCTACCCTGCTTCGTGTCGCCCGGTTGAAAAATGCAAAAACAAAAGCCGGACGTTACAGGATCAGAGAAGGTATGAACAATAATGAATTGGTCAATATGTTGCGTTCGGGAAATCAATCCCCGGTACAACTCACTTTTAATAATATACGTACGTTGGAAGAGTTTGCCGGAATGGTATCGCGTCAATTGGACATATCTCCCGAGGAATTACTCTCCCGGCTTCGCGATCCAGATACGACGATTCAATATGGTTTCTCCCCGGCAACCGTGATCGGTATGTTTGTTCCCAATACATACGAGATATATTGGAATATTTCAACTTCCGATTTTTTAAAAAGAATGTATAAGGAATACCAACGTTTTTGGAACAAACAACGTCGGGAAAAAGCGGAAGCGATAGGACTCTCTCCCCTTGAAGTGACCGTATTGGCCTCGATCATTGAAGAAGAGACCGTGAAACCGGAGGAGTACCCTGTCATCGCCGGGGTTTACTTGAACCGGTTGAAAAAAGGAATCAAATTGGATGCTTGCCCGACCCTTAAATATGTTTTGGGAGATTTCACGATTACCCGTATTCTGGATCGCTATTTGGAAATAGATTCGCCTTATAATACTTATAAGCACGCCGGACTTCCTCCCGGGCCCATTCGAATGGCCTCTATTCAGGTTATCGATGGTGTGTTGAATTATCAAAAACACGATTACCTCTATTTTTGTGCCAAAAGCGATTTTTCCGGTTACCATTATTTCTCCAGAACATTACGTCAGCATAACGCTTACGCGCGGGAATACCATCGGGAATTGGATCGAAGGAAAATCTGGAAATAGCTAAGAAATTAATACCCAAGCGTACAGGACGATACAAATGGCAAAAAACTCAAAATTAAAAACTTACTTTCTTTGCAAATTCGGAGTAAAATAGTAACTTTGCGGGCGATAAAATAATTTTTTATTATTTAATTTATTAATAAACAAACAGTTATGTTGAATCATTACGAAACCGTTTTCATCACAACTCCCGTTTTATCTGA
>NZ_UQRQ01000002.1 GCF_900543425.1 uncultured Sanguibacteroides sp.
TTGCATGTGTTAAGCCTGTCGCTAGCGTTCATCCTGAGCCAGGATCAAACTCTTCATGATAAAAAAATTTTACTTTGTCTTCTGTCCCGGTCTCGATTTAATTCGTGCCCCGCGACGTCTCTCGACGCCAGGGGCAACGCTCGCTTCTTTGTCACTTCAATATTTTTAAGAACTCGTCTATCTCTTTTTGATGCTCCCCCCCTTTTTTCGGGGCGAAAGCGGACGCAAAGATAACACCTTTTTATACTTCCCTCCAAATTTTTCCACCTTTTTTTTTAAACTTTTTTCCAACTCCCTCGTTACATCCCTCTTCACCCGGTGTTAACGTTTTTCCTCTGAAAAACGGCGACAAAGATATAATTTCATCTTCTTCTTTTCCAATTTTTTTACCTCATTTTTTCGAAAAAAATCAACCTGATATCTACCTTTCTATTTATCAATAGCTTATTCCTTGTCAAAGTCGGTAATTATAAATTATAGCATTTTGTACTCGTCCGAAGTAAACCTCAAGTACTAACAAGTATAGTGAAAAAAGCGATTTCGTCATTTTTAAATCCGAAATTACAAATTCCATCATTCTCCAATCAGAGGATCACCTAATCCACAAGATTTATCATCAAGGTTATTCTGTAGTTTGTTTAATCCGGCACGGGCCAAAGGACTATCTTTAAAGCACATTTCAAATGTTTTTTCATCTAATTGAAGCCACTGCTCCTTTGTCCATTCCATGATCTCTTTTCCGGGTTGAAACTCAACTACCTCATTAAATACTCTTTTCTGATTCCAGGGACAAACCTCCTGACAAATATCACACCCGAATATACGCGTACCCATTTTCTGCCGAACAAAATCCGGGATTTCTCCCTTGTTCTCTATTGTATGATAAGAAATACACCGTCGCGCATCCAAGGAATAGGCCGTTAATGCTCCCGTCGGGCAAGCTTCCACGCAACGATTACAGTTTCCACAAAAACTACCCTCGAAAGAGGGAGAATAAGTATCAAACTCCAAATTCGAAATAATTACCCCGATAAAACAAAAAGAGCCCCATTTTCGGTGAATAAGCAAGGTATTCCTACCGATCCAACCCAACCCGGCCCTTCTGGCCCATTCATGCTCAAATACCGGAGCAGAATCAACAAACACACGTCCGTGCACGGAAGCACTCGCCTTCTCTTTTAATAAAGCAAACAACCTATGCAATCGTTCCTTCAGAACAAGATGATAGTCCTTCCCATAAGCATAACGGGCAATCGTCGGAGTTCCCTCTGCCTGTCGATGGAATGGATAATAGTTCGTCAGGGTGACAATAACCGAACGGGCTCCTTCAATCAACAATCCCGGATCACCTCTTTTTTCAATATTATTTTCCATATAGGACATTCCGGCATTCTTTCCTTCTTCAAGCCACCCGAGCAAACGTTCTTTCTCCCGCGGCAAAGACTCTGCCAGAGCTACACCGCAGGCATCAAAGCCGATCTCTTTCGCGTATTCCTCCAATGTCGAAGAAGATAAAACCATATTATCATTTATTAAAAACAAAGAGAGTGTTTAACCACCCTCTTTCCATATCTTCCGAGTAAATCAAATTCCAAATCCCAACTCTAACTTAGCCACCTCACTCATTCTCTCCGGCCCCCAAGGCGGATCGAAAACCAAATTAACAGTAGCTTCCTCTATGCCATCAATCGTCATCACGACATCATGCACCTCCTGAACGATCTGGTCGGCAATAGGACATCCCGGGGCCGTTAAGGTCATTGTTACGATCACTTCATCTTTTTTCGGGAACTCTATGCCGTATACCAAACCCAACTCCCAAATATTTACCGGAACTTCCGGATCATAAACGGTCATTAATTTTTCTATCACCAAATCTTCCATTAAACTTTTTCCCATAATCCCCGATTTTTTATGCTTTCGAATAAGCTAAAGCATAATATTTTATTTGTTTGATCATAGACAATAATCCATTCGAGCGGGTCGGTGAAAGATGTTGCGTCAAACCGATCTGGTCAATAAAACTCAAGTCTGCATCGACAATATCTTTCGGATATTGCCCGGAAAAAACCCGTATCAACAAACCTGCAATCCCTTTGGTTATGATCGCATCGCTATCAGCCATAAAGTAAAGCTTATCGCCCTTCATCTCCGCGTGAAACCATACTCTGGATTGACATCCCTTAATCAGGTTATCATCCGTTTTATAAGTCTCATCCATAGGTTCCATTCCCGTACCGATCTCAATCAGATAGGCATATTTATCCATCCAATCATCGTACATGGAAAACTCTTCTACGATCTGATGCTCTATCTCTGCTATTGTCATTTTAATCCTGTTATTTACCTGTTTCCTGTTTATATCACAAAATTATAAAAAAACGGGAAACATACTACATACGGAAAAGCTTTTCCACCTTTTTCACTCCCTCACACAACCCATCGATCTCTTCTCGCGTATTATACATTCCGATAGAAGCTCTTACCATTCCGGTCACTCCATAATGCTGCATCACCGGTTCGGCACATAGTTGGCCCGTCCGCACGGCAATTCCCATTTTGTCTAACAAGGTACCCATATCAAAATGATGTATTCCGTCAATACCGAAAGAAACAACGGAAGATTTTTCAGGTGCCTCCCCGTATAATTTAATATTCGGAATTTCCCGCATACGCTCCATGGTATATTGCAACAACCCGTGCTCATAAGGAGCGATTTGGGACAAGCCTACGGAATTCACGTATTTAATTGCTTCTCCTAATCCTATTATTCCTATAAAATCAGGAGTCCCCGCCTCAAATTTAAAAGGAAGTTCATTGTAAGTTGTTTTTTCAAAACGAACCTCCTTGATCATCTCTCCTCCCCCTTGCCAAGGAGGCAACGCTTCCAACAGACTCTTTTTCCCGTACAAAACACCGACACCGGTCGGCCCGTATATCTTATGACCGGAAAATACGAAAAAATCACAATCCAAGGCCTGCACATCAACCGGAATATGCTGAACAGCCTGAGCCCCATCGATCAACACGTAAGCACCGAAAGCATGAGCCGCTTCTATTATTTGTCTTACCGGGTTTATCGTACCCAACACGTTTGAAACATAAGCTACCGCTACCAACTTCACCCGCTCACTCAATAGAGCAGAAAAAGCCTGCATATCCAGCTCTCCGTTATCTTTAAACGGAACGACTTTTAACACGGCCTTTTTCCGTTCACATAACATCTGCCAAGGCACGATATTAGCATGATGTTCCATTTCCGTAATCAAGATCTCGTCCCCTTCATGAATAAAAGCTTCTCCAAAAGAATGGGCCACCAGATTAATGCTTTCCGTTGTTCCCCGGGTAAAAATCACCTCTTCTACAAAAGCCGCATGGATAAACTCCCGAATAATCTCCCGCGCTTCCTCATTCGCATCCGTACATTTATTACTTAAAAAATGTACCCCCCGGTGCACGTTCGAATTATAACGAAGATAGTATTCGGTCATTTTTTCCACAACGCCACGAGGCCGCTGCGAAGTCGCACCGTTATCCAAGTAAACCAAAGGTTTACCGTACACTTTCTCTTCGAGTATGGGAAAGTCTTTTCTTATTTTACAGACATCCAACATAATCCCTCTATTTTTTACAATGCATCACACAGTTGTGGCATTTAGTCAACTCCCCTCTCAACCTTTTTTCTACCAATTCGTCAATCTTCTCCCGTAAAGGTTCCAGCTTCACCCTTCTTACAATCTCATGGGCAAAACCAAACATCATCATCAATCTCGCTTCGGCAGCGCCGATTCCCCGGGAACGCAAGTAGAACATAGCCTCTTCGTCGATTTGTCCTACCGTAGCCCCGTGGCTACATTTTACGTCGTCCGCATCGATCACCAATTGAGGCTTTGTATTCACTTGTGCCGTATCCGTCAGCAACAAATTATTATTAGCCTGGTAAGCTTCCGTTTGCTGTGCATCGGGACGAACCGTAATTCTTCCGGCAAAATTAGCCACGGCGGCGTCATCCAATACGCCTTTAAAATGCTCATTACTCGTACAATGAGGAGCTATATGATCTATCGAGGTAAAATTATCCACGTGCTGCTTTTTATCCGAGAGATACATCCCGTATAAATTACATTCGCACCCCTCTTCGGTTAAAGCCGCAAACAAATTATTCCGGATAAACCCTCCGTATAAAGATATAACATTTGCATCATAGCGAGAATTACGCTTTTGCGTAACAAAAACACTATTGATCTGAGAAGCTTCTATATGCTGATTCTGCACGTGATAGTACTCGAAAGTGGCATTTTCTCCCACCATGACCTCAGTCGTACTATTGGAAAGAAAAGTATCATCCGACAAAGTATGATCGCAAACCAAAATCGTTGCCTTAGCCTCTTTACCGACAATCACCAAATTACGCTGAAACGACATCAAATCCGCGTTCGCCCGCATCAAATTAACCACCTGTAAAGGCTTATCCATTATTACCCGATCCGGAACATAGACAAATATTCCGTCCTGAGCAAAAGCCGTGTTCAGCGAAATCAAACCATCATTTTCACCCGGCTTCGTGTATTGATTATAATGGGTTTCAAACAACTCTTTATACTTCCGACTCGCTTCCGCCAGACTGCAAACGACAACCCCTTCCGGTAAATCCGGCTTATTGTTGCCATCGAAGAACCAGCCATTTATCGTCAATATCAGGTTCGTATCCAGATCCGGAACATTACATTGAAAAATCTCTCCGACATCTACACCCTGCTTTATATTTTTCAATACGACTTTATAATCCCGGTCAAAAACAGGAAGCAAGTTCGAGTAAAGGTAATCTTCTGTCTTATATGGAATCCCTCCGACGGTTTCAAAATGACGAAAAGCCTCTTCCCGGTATCGATTTATAATCTCCCCGCACCCCTCTCTCAACAAATCCTGTCCCTCTCGAAAAAGAGTCTTAAAATCAGTATTTATTTTCTCTATTTTTTCCATTCCCAGTAATTTGCATTTATTTTAGTTTTCCCTTCCGGAATGACTTTATGCCTCATCTATTTAGACTCTTCAATCTCTTTCTTAATCCAATCGTAACCGTGTTTCTCCAACTCCGTAACCAATTCCTTTCCGGCCGTCTTCACGATACGTCCGTCATACAACACGTGCACTACATCCGGTATGATATAATCCAATAAACGTTGATAATGTGTAATCACAATAGTCGAATTATCCGGTCGTTTCAATTTATTCACTCCGTTGGCTACAATTCTCAAGGCATCGATATCCAACCCGGAATCCGTCTCATCCAAAATAGCCAGCTTAGGTTCCAAAACGGCCATTTGAAAGATCTCGTTCTTTTTCTTCTCCCCTCCCGAAAAACCTTCATTCAGGGAACGGTTCAATAATTTACTATCAATCCCCACCAATGCCATCTTCTCCCGAATCATCTTCAAAAAATCCCCGGCAGGATACGGCGGAAGTCCTTTGTATTTACGATGCTCGTTCACGGCTGTTTTTAAAAAATTCACCGTACTCACGCCCGGAATCTCCACCGGATATTGAAAACTTAAAAATATACCTTCACGAGCCCGGTCTTCTGCCGGCAACTCCAACAAATTTTTCCCGTTGAACCAAACCTCTCCTTTGGTAACCTCAAAACACTCCCGCCCGGTCAACACGGCAGACAAAGTACTTTTACCGGCTCCATTAGGCCCCATGATAGCATGAACCTCTCCCGCCTTCACGTCCAGATTGATTCCCTTCAATATCTCTTTTCCGTCTATAACGGCATGTAAATCTCTTATCTTTAATAATTCTTCCATAATCTTAGATTTTTATTGATTCTGTGATTTCCGATTTTTAATCGTTCGATCTCCCATCACTTCATCATTCAATCATTTTATTTTTATCCGACACTACCGGCTAAACTGATCTGCAACAACTTTTGAGCTTCTACCGCAAACTCCATAGGCATCTTGTTGATGACATCCCCCGCGTATCCTTTAATAATCAATCCTATCGCATCTTCAGTAGATATTCCGCGTTGATTACAGTAAAATATCTGATCTTCACCGATTTTGGAGGTAGTCGCTTCATGTTCCACCTGTGCCGTCGGATTAGCAACTTCCAAGTACGGGAAGGTATGCGCTCCGCACTTGTCACCCAACAACAAGGAATCACATTGAGAAAAGTTACGGGCATTCTGGCAACTCTTCACAACCTTCACCTTCCCCCGGTAAGAATTAGAACTATACCCCGCGGATATTCCCTTCGACACGATACGGCTACGGGTATTATTTCCGATATGGATCATTTTAGTTCCGGTATCTGCCTGTTGATAATTATTGGTCACGGCCACGGAATAAAATTCACTCACGGAACCGTCCCCCTTCAGTATGGTACTCGGATATTTCCAGGTAATAGCCGATCCGGTTTCCACCTGCGCCCAGATCAACTTGGAGTTGTCTCCCTTACAAATTCCCCGTTTTGTCACGAAATTATAAATTCCGCCCTTCCCGTTCTTATCACCCGGATACCAATTTTGAACCGTACTGTATTTCACCTCCGCATTCTTCTCCACAACGATCTCGACAATAGCGGCATGCAACTGGTTTTCATCCCGTTGTGGCGCCGTACATCCTTCTAAATAACTCACGTAACTCTCCTCTTCCGCCACAATCAGCGTCCGTTCGAATTGTCCGGTTTTTGCCGCGTTGATCCGGAAATAGGTGGATAATTCCATCGGACAACGTACTCCTTTAGGGATATAGACAAACGACCCGTCGCTAAATACTGCCGAATTCAAAGCCGCAAAGAAATTATCATTGTAAGGTACCACCGACCCCAAATAACGCTTAATCAAATCCGGATGATCTTTCACCGCTTCGGAAAACGAACTGAAGATCACTCCCCGTTCGGCCAATGCTTCCTTAAACGTCGTTTTGACGGAAACACTATCCATAACGGCATCCACCGCTACCCCCGAAAGTGTTTTCTGTTCGTCCAAAGGAATTCCTAACTTATCAAAAGTAGCTTTCAACTCCGGATCCACGTCATCCCATGATTTCTTCTCCTCTTTTTTAGGAGCCGCATAATAAACAATATCCTGATAATTAATAGAAGGTATATTTAATTTTGCCCAGGTAGGCATTTTCATTGTCAACCAATGACGGTAAGCCTTTAATCGGAATTCAAGCAACCAGTCAGGCTCCCCTTTCTTTTCCGATATCAACCGAATGACCTCCTCGTTCAACCCTTTCCCGATCATTTCGGTCTCTACATCAGAAACAAAACCATATTTATATTCACCCTCGGTTACTTCATTCAATATCTCGTCTTGTTCTTTAGCCATAACTTTACATAATTGAAAAAATAAGAATTGGGAATTGAAAATCATCCACTTCACCAATCCGTGCAAAAGTACAAAAAAATCTCACCCGCCCAACCGGATCGGAGTAGATAATATCTATTACGTGATAAATGTACGTTATGGTTCAAAATCGACTCTTTTGTTTATTGCGTCGTTCATCATTTTAAACTACTTTTGTTGAAATAAAAATTATAACATGAGCGAGAAAAAGCCACTAACCCAACTCTCCACTTTAGGGGAATTCGGGTTGATCCGACACTTGACAAAAGATATAAAATTAAAAAATCCATCTACCCTAAAAGGAGTGGGCGACGATGCTGCCGTTCTGGATTATAAAGACAAAAAAATCCTCGTCAGTACAGACATGCTGATCGAGGGCGTACATTTCGACCTCACCTATACCCCGCTCAAACATCTGGGGTACAAATCGGTAGCCACAAACGCCAGCGATATATTCGCCATGAACGGTACACCCCGGCAAATCACCGTCTCTTTAGCTCTTTCCAATCGTTTTCCCCTGGAAGCAGTCGAAGAGCTATACGCCGGTATATATTTAGCCTGTGAACATTACGGAATAGATTTGGTAGGTGGAGATACCACCTCCTCCAAAACAGGTATGTGTATCAGTATCACCGTTATCGGAGAGGCGGAAGAAGACGATATCGTTTACCGGAACACGGCTAAAGCAAACAACCTGATCTGTGTCAGCGGCGATCTGGGAGCAGCTTACATGGGACTCCAGTTATTGGAGCGGGAAAAAACCGTATACACCGGAAACCCGGAAGCACAACCCGACTTTACCGGTTATGAATACATACTGGAAAGACAATTGAAGCCGGAAGGCAGAGGAGATATCATTCGCCTGCTACAAGAAAAGAAAATCAGGCCTACTGCCATGATGGATGTTTCCGACGGACTCTCGTCCGAGATATTACATATCTGCCACGATTCGGGTATCGGTTGCCGGATTTACGAAGAGAAAATTCCCATCGACTACCAGACTTATAAAATGGCGGAAGAGTTAAATATGAATGCCACCGTCTGTGCTCTCTCCGGAGGAGAAGACTATGAACTGTTATTTACCGCACCGTTGGAATACCTGGATATATTAACTACTCTCGAAGATATCAGTATTATCGGGCACACCTGTAAAGCCGAAGAGGGTTATACCCTTGTCACCCGGGACGGGAACGAATTCGAATTAAAGGCACAGGGATGGACCAATTTCAATACAACAGAAAAATAAATTAAATCGACATGTCCGATCTAAAAGAGATTTTACACGAAATAGAGCAACACAGTAAAAACGGCAACCGGAAAGCTTTGTCCGCATTATTAAAAAGAAGCATTCCGGACAGACTGAATTACTACCATGAAAGCCAGAAGATCGCCCGTCAGGAAGCATTTGCAGATATGTTGTACAAAACGCTTTTACTCGAACTGGACGAGGAAGAAGACGAGAGCATCGAGATGGCCGAGTTAGCCTATTTAGGGATGAGTGAAGGCATCAGCGGTTTGCCGGAGGATATTTACGAAAGCGTCAAAAAACGCGTTATCCTTTTACACTATTTTGCCGACTATTTCACCGATAGTTTGATCGAACTTTTCTTGAAAAAATACAGGAAAGATAATCTTTTAACGGCCAGAAACCTGGCGCTGGAGTCCATTGCCCGCATGCAGCTCTCCGACCTGTTCTACATAGAACAGCATTTCGGGGAACGAATCGACAAAGACGAACAGTTAAACGATGTTTCCAACGCCATTGAAATAGCTCCGAATCTTTCCGACGAAGAACTAAAGGAGGCAGACCTGATGCACAAGGTCTTGTATGCCTACCTGAAAGTAAAGTATAAAAAACACGCGTAAAAAAAGCGCTGTTCAGGTCGAACAGCGCTTCATTCATCAATCTTCTGAATTAAATCTTCTTTCTCTGTGATATCTCTGGCCTCTAGAATCGCCTCCCTCTTCTTTAGGTCTGGCTTTTTTTACAACAATTTTTCTTCCTTTAAATTCTGTTTCATTGAGGGCATTGATAGCGTTGAAACCTTCCGTCTCATCCTCCATTTCAACAAATCCAAAACATTTAGAATTTCCAGTTTCTCGATCCGTAATTACTTTGGCAGAAGAAACGGTTCCGTGCTCTGAAAATAGAGCCTGCAAGTCCTCTCCGGTGGTAGTGGAACTTAGCTTTGCAACAAAAATATTCACAATAAAAAAATTAAAATTAATAATACATGTAGAAGGTTACGTAGAGATATATCTTTGGTTTCAACGATACAAAACTATTTTCTTCTATCGGGACAAATATAACTAATTTATTAATAATCAAAAAGAATATTATATTTTGTTGTCTTATAAAAAAAATATTTTTTCTGCTTTTTCCTTTTTTTCCACGAAAACACTTGCAGATTCCCGAATTTCCATTACTTTTGCACCCGTCAATGATGGTGCCATAGCTCAGTCGGTAGAGCAAAGGACTGAAAATCCTTGTGTCCCCGGTTCGATTCCTGGTGGCACCACAGCAAAGAGAGTCACAAAAGTGATTCTCTTTTTTTATTATACAAATGTTATTTAAGGGTAACAAAACCATCCGTTCTATTTAATCAAACCTAAAAATCATATCATGGAAATAAAACATAAAATTCAATTCGGAGATCAAACGGATGAATTAGCTCAAAAAGTATTGCTCGGAATAAAGACCGCAACTTCATCCCTATATTATCACTATTGTCTAAATCTGAAAAAGATATCGAAAGTAAATGACTACGCCTCCGTCCTAGATTCACTCGGAAACGAAATATGTATTATAAGAATAGAAAAAATTAAAATTATACAATTCCAAAATATAACAGAAACATTTGCCATAGAAGAAGGAGACGGTAATTTAGAGAACTGGTTAAAAATACATACAAAATATTATTCCGGATTATTAGAAAAAATTGGAAAGAAACTCACTCATGAAACGGAACTAGTATGTGAATGGTTTAAAGTTATAAATCCCAATGATATTAAGTGACATTCCCACGTCGACCTTCGGAAAAAGAGCTTCGAATAATGGATAACACCGAACAGGAACAAGCGAAATAATGAAGCAATATATCCGAGAAACGGTTTCCCTGAATATGCAATAAACTTCAACAAAGGACTATCCGAAGCGGATATAAAATTTTATGGCAAAATCCATTTTGACCGTAACCGTTCCGGCAATAAACTAAATATGCACTGCCATTTGATAGTCAGCCGGAAAGACCAAGCCAACAAAAAGAAACTGTCACCGCTTACGAATCATAAGAGTACTAAAGCAGGGACAGTCAAAGGAGGATTTGATCGTGTAAATCTATTCCAACAAGTAGAAAAAGGCTTTGACAATCTATTCAATTATTCCCGCCAACTAACTGAAACGTTTGATTTACATAATACAATGATGAACGGTTCTATCTCCAAACAACTTGAATTACAGGAACAATATTTTACTGGCGAAAAGAAAAAAGAGACGGAAGATGTAAAAATAGGCAGGTATGCATATAAGCAAGCAGATTTGACTGAAAGGAATATTGCAAATAAGCAAAATTCCAATCCGACTGAATTTGGATTATCCTCTGCATTTTCAATCCTTCCTTCGGCGGCGGATGTCAATCCGGTGGACGAGCAACAACCGCTAAAATCCAAGAGAAAGAAGAAACCAAAACGGGGATTCAGGCAATAGTCTGTTCAGTTCCAAAGTTATTTCCAGTTCATGGTTTCGCAGCCTTTTAGAGGAGCGGAAGACGGTGAGAATAACTTCTACCATCCGCATAATAGTGCTCCTGAAGTCGTTTAGAGAAAACTAAATAACAATTCTATTGATTAGTTAAATTCTAATTATTACATTTGCAAATTACCTCAACGATTTGATGAATGGAGCTGAATAGATTAAAGTTGTACTTGTGGAGAGGAAGCGCACGAGCAAATAGCTTGCTGAAGCATTAAAAAGAAATGAAGCAACAGTTTCTCGTTAGGGTACAAACGGATCAAAACCGTCGCTTAAAACACTGTTTGCCACAGCGAAAGCGTAGAGAGTGGATGTAAGAGAACTGTTTGTGAGTACAAAATAATGAAAGACAAATTCTAAAACATAATTCTATGCCTAAAGAAAGTGTTTTATCAGTAGCAGACAAAGAAGCTATTGTAATAGAAAAATTAATATTCCATATCATTTTGAAAGATGATGTACAACCCTATTTTTTGGATGAATTGGAAATTACGAAAGAGCAAACAAAGTTCTTTAAAGACCGATTAGCCGATTCAGCACAAGGAAGGCAATATATATTCACAAGTGAAGATGTTGCAGTTCGTAAACTGGCTCAAACCATCATAAAAGCGCCCGATGCTAATTTTATCAAAGCATCAAAAGATTTAACCGACAGGTTTAAAACTTCACATACAAGTAATACAAATGACGGAGTATTTGTTATTGCTTTGGCATCTATCAAAAAAAGAAAACTTTTATTTATGGTAAAACTCGACCATAAGAAAGTATATGAATACAAATTGAAGGGGAATAAAGCACTTTTGAAAGAAATACAAAATACATTTGTTGAAGACAAAAGCGCCATTCAAAAGGTGGCTTTAATCGATATCAGCGCAAATGTAGTATGGGATGTTTTAGTCTATGATAGAAGCAAACCATCTTCTATTACCGACTATTTTCGGAATTTTTTATCTGTGAATCCAAGAGAAACAGAAAGTCAGCTTACTTCAAATGCAGTTTCTTTTGTTCTTAAGTGGGCAAGTGAAAATAGAAATTTATTAGACCCTGAACAAGAACCATCTCAATATAAAAATCGGGCTATTGAACATTTATGGAATATTGATACATTTGAAACAGATGCTTTCATTAAGTTCGTTGTAAGGGATGATGATAGCAACCGAAGAAGTCGCTTAGAAGCCTCCTTACATGATTTTTTAACAGAAAAAGGACTTGCAGGTCAGTCTTTTGACGTTAATCGCAACGCACTTACGAAGAAAACAAAAAAGAATGTACGGCAAACAGCCGAAGGCGTTAAAATCGAATGGACGGGAGAGCCACAAGACCACAACATAACCATTCCAAATGAACCTAATAACAATGGTATATATTGTATTGTAATTGAAACAAGCGACATTCAAGAAATACAATGATGCTTACTGGAATATTCGATATACTGGATAAGATAAAAAACAGTTTTCAACCAATATGGACTGAGAACTGGGGCTATCTCACTATTTCAGGAGAATATGGCAATGAAAATAAATCCTCATTTAATGAGTTGAACAATATTTTCACAACAAGTAACATTCAATCTGCTCTTACCTTTTTTATTGGGTCAAATAGCTATTCTGCCAATGACTTTATCAATGACTTGCAAAATAATGATTCATGGCGGATAAACATCAACAAAGAGGTTTTAATCAGAAAAGAACAAGAAGGAGGATTTCATTTAAACTTTTTTTATTCGCAAGAAGAGTTTTCAAAATGGAGTTCAAAAGCAAACCCGTTTGAAGAAGCTCATCCGTTCAATACATACAGTCCCATAAAAATAGTTGTTAAGGACATAAAATGCTTTTGGGGAGGTCCCAATATTCTTATTTGCAATCAAAATAATCTTGATTCAACATTTGCTGTATCTAATACAAAATTTCCTACAAACAGGGATATATTAGATATTGTTCATGTGATTTCTGAGAAGCCGTTTTGTATTCATCTAGAAAAACATTTAATTACATTCAGCGAACCAGAAAAATCAATACCAAATGATTTTCTAAAAAATTCCGCAAAAATTCTTCTTTGCTGTTTAGTTAATGAAGTTCAAAAGGATGATAAGGTAATTCTTAGAGGTGTTAGACGGTTAGATATGGTCTTATGTGGGACTGAGAATATTCCTATCAATTTGAAGTTTAATAATGAATTAATGGATGCGGTTCATTGGATTTATGGAGAAAAAGAGAGACGAGATTTACGATTGAAATTATTACTTGAAAGAATAACACTTGATATTGATTTATCAAAGCCTCTTCTTGTTGGATTGCCACATGTGCTTGAAAATAGTCTGCAACAAGCGAAGGAGCGCTATTCATATATTGTATATGAAAGAAAAGATTCTTACCAAAAAGAACTGAAAGATCTTTTGAAAGATTTAAAAAGTCTTTCAGACCTATATTCTAATAAAGTTCGCTCCTTATTGAGCAATTTACTTCGGGATGTACTTGCAGCGTTTATCTTAGTCGGTATTACACTCTTTTCCAAAGCAACAGAAATATTAAAACTTTTTGAAAATAAACTAATCCAATATGTGTTTATCGCATTTGGAGGATATTTTATTATATCGGCAATTTTTCAGATGATTGCTGACTTTTATGATATCCGAAGGAGTAGCAAAGAATTTGATTATTGGAAAAATGTCAGTAGAGAATATATGTCCCAGAAAGATTTTGAAACTCATAAGTCAAAAACGCTCAATAAAAGGGCAAGAGGGAGCATAATTATATATTTGATTATAATAGCGTGTTATATCGCAATTGCTTTTGTATGTTTTAACTTTCCATGTATTTGGAATAAAATAGTGAATTAAAGATGATACAGTTTTACGAAACAAGTATTCAAAGTGTTGCAATCCATCTTGTTGGCAATAAAAATAATGATGAACATATTAAATGCTCTCATTCGGTCTTAGGATTAGACGAAAAAACAAAGAATGTATTGATAAATTATTTTATCAAACCATTTATTCAAAAGCAAGAGTATTATACATTTTGTCATGATATTAACCTAAACATGAATGAGGTTTTTGCTTGTGTTAGTGAAATTTTTGATAATGTGGAATATCTACATAAACAATCTATAAATCTCGCCAAACACTTGTATGAACAAAGTTTTCACCCAAAAGTAAAGGCTGGCGAATTTTATACAGTTTATTTCAACGATTGTATCATAGATGGCGAAACGGTTGATGCTGTTGGATTATTCAAATCCGAAAATAAAGACACCTTCTTAAAAGTTTTCCCATCAGGAGACGATTTTGACGTAGATAGCGAACAAGGCATCAACATCAATAAGTTAGACAAAGGTTGCTTGATATTTAATACCGAACGTGAAAACGGATATATTGTAGCTGTAGTTGATAACACAAATAAAGGAGCGGAAGCGCAGTATTGGATGGATGATTTCTTGCATATTCGCCAGCGAAAAGATGAATACCATAACACACAAAACATTCTATCACTTTGCAAAAACTTTGTAAAAAATGAATTGCCACAGCATTTTGAAGTTTCCAAAGCCGACCAAGTGGATTTGCTAAATAAATCGGTAAAATTCTTTAAAGAGAACAAAAGCTTCAATATGACAGAATTTGCAAATGAGGTAATCGGTCAACCTGATATTATTAACAGTTTTAACCAGTTCAAATCGTCGTTTCAACAGAATTATGATGTGGAGATTGCTGATAATTTCGCAATCTCGGAAAGCGCTGTCAAGAAACAAACCCGTTCGCTGAAAAGCGTTATAAAACTGGATAAGAATTTTCATATTTATATTCATGGAGACCGAGAGCTTATAGAACAAGGTGAGGATAAAAAAGGTAAATTCTACAAGGTTTATTATCAGGAAGAAAATTAGAATATGGCTAAAAAAAATATATAATAAACTTCTACCTTTTGTAAGATCCTAAAAAACAACTACCTTTGCCCTCAGTATTCTCCATGAGCAAACTACAGCAAAAGCACGTAGCAAATTAGTGGGATAAATCATGGGATATGCTTGAAGTTAAAAATATAAAGTTTTTAAATATCAGCATGGTAACTCCGATAGAAGAATTCCAGACGATATATAAACAATGAGATATTTAAATAAAGAATCGTTCTTATAGTAAGCAAAACGATAAAACATAATCATGTGCTAAACATATGGATTCCCAAATTTAAAAAAACTATTAAACGTTGGTAATCAAACAAGAGAAGACAAAAATTCTCTTGCAGGTAAAGTACAAAAAGAGAATCACGAAAACGATTCTCTTTTTTGACGATTGTAGATCGGGAATGGAAGTTTTTAATTTGCAATTAACATTATAAAGATTGGAATTCGGTAAATGGGATGTTTTATGGCTACTTGATAGCACTTTAACCCCGTCCCCAAGTGTTACCCAAAAGCTATTTCTGCGGAAAGGCTATCTGAAAACCTCTACGCGGGAAATTACAAAAAGGGCCGATGTCGGTTTGGGTGATATATACAACTATTTTTCCAATACCTTACCTGCCCGGTAAAGATTCATAACATAAACAATCAAAGGATTATCCGAGTAATACTGAGCCTCACGTAAAGCAAGCGACAACTGAGATTTTCCTTCCCGTTCCTTCCCCGTTTTGATTTGATAGATTCCCCAATAAATATCCGAGACGATCTGATAGGGAGTATAAATAGAAGAACGAATAAGGCTATACTCCGACGCCAAACGCCGTGCTTCCTGAAGATAAGAAGCCGATTCTGTCAAACGACGATCCAAGAAAGAGACCGAACCTAAATTCAATAAAACGGTGATTTTATAAGATGCATAACCAATGGAATCCGACTGAAACAAACGATCGTAAATTTGTAGTGCTTCTCTATAACATTCTTCGGCTCCCTCCTTATCGTTCATTTCCAAATTAACCGTTGCCAGGTTTGTCCATATTTCGGCATAGACGGATTCGTCTCCGGGAGTATCTTTTCTTTTCAAAACCTTTCCATCTAAAGCCGTTTGCAAGCAATCTTTCGCTGTTTTCCACTCTTTTTTATACATATATATCCCTCCCAAGCGAGAAAGTATCCGCATATAGTCCTCTACTTTTAACGAGGAGTCATCTCCTTGAAGCAAATACATATCTCCCGCCTCTTTATAATAAAGGAGGGCATTTTCCGCATTTCCCCCTGCCGCAGCCACCTCCGCTCCTAAAAAACAAACATCGGAGAGAAGAGAAGTATTATTCAACAGATCAGATTCATACAACTGCTTTCCATGTTGCAGGAGTTCAGGCATAACCTCCTGCATACTTTCCACGTCTTTTTCTTTATATGAAAAAAGTGCAAAATCCCGTTCACACGCTACAAACACCCCAAAATATTTTTCTTTATCGCTTACCGATAATTTTTTCATAACCTCTCCGACCTTCCGGAAATATTCATCCGACTTGAGCCAATCGTTTTTCCCTTCGTATAACTTACCTACAAAACAAAGACTCTCCGTGTAAAAAACGGAATACCCGGAAGGATCGTTCTCGTAAAGCTTCCGGGTCATAATTTCCCATTGTTGAAATAAGATCAAAGCTTTATCCCATTGACGGGATAAAGAGTACCACCGGATACAATTCCTCATCGAATTTCGTAAAGTCACGTATCCGGATTCATTTTCTTCGGCTATCTTTCCCCGAATGTTAATTACCTTATCCACACAGGAGTTCATCTCCTCATAAGCTCCTTCCCGAATCAAAAAAGGAATCAACATTTCATACAAATTCGCCAATTCGGCTCTATAACATCCGGAAGTAAATTCCGGCAACCCCTCAGCGATCCCGATCTCCTCCCGATACAATTGTACTCTTCCGTCATTCTCCCTATCTCCCAAGAACATATGGATATCAACAAGGTCGACCAACATCGACGATTTCTCCGTATCATTCTGGACACGATGCAAATCCCTCATCCATTTTTTCCGAAGAACATCTGCCTCCTTTTTTCTTCCGGTGCCCTCATTCAAAGCCATCTGTAAAGCATATACTTTAGTCCTTTCGGCAGGTGTTCGGGCTAATTTCAACGCACGTTTGGCTTCCACCGAAGCTCTTTCAAGTTTTTTTTGTTCTGCCAGAGCATAGGCATATTGAAAAGCATTCCCGTAATTTTTTTTATCGGAAGAAGCCAAGGTTCGATAGATCGTTAAAGCCTTATCTCTATATATTTTCTCTCCCGTAAAAAGACAGAGTACCGCATAGCGGCGTAATATCTTCGCTTCCGAAAGTGCAATTTTTTTTCTTGCCTCCCCGATTTCTCGTATGACCGGCTCTTTTTCGTAAACACGAAGAGCATTCTCAATATCCCCTTCCACGAGCAAACCATACACCTCTTGCTCCGTATCGTTTAGCTCTTTTCTCTCCCGAGAAGCCCAAAAAGAAGAATATTTTTTTAATAAAGTCCGACAAGTCTCCATCTCCCGTCCCAAGGCAATCAATCTCAATTGTCTCTCCTCTTCCGTGATCAGATGCTGGTCGGCCAATGAATCAATCTCACCCTTTTCTCCGATATACCTTTTACTATTATAAAGACTACCTATCCGGTACAGTTTTTCTTCTGACAAAACGGTTCGATCGACCGACACGACATCCCTTTTCAACGTGTCCGTCAAATTATCGTTCTTCACGCACACCCCTTTTTGAACGCCTACGGATAATAATAACAAAAACAAAAGAAAGCTTCTCATACCAATAAAAAGAGACCGTAACAAAGCCGATTATAATTTCTCTTTCACAAACTCGTTCGCAATATAATAAGTAGCCTTCTCCGCCGTAAATTTTAAGACACAATATTCCGGGTCCTCCACTCCTCCGGGAAAATGTTCCAACATCCAATCCTGCCAGAGGGCTCGTCTTACCTCCAAATCCGATATTACCTCCACTCGCCCCGTCAAAGCGACCATATCACCGTTTTCCGTATAACATACTCCGGCTTTCGGATTATTCCGGAAATGCCCGGTTTTTTCTGAGTTTGTTCCCGTGGCCATCCAGATCACATTCATATTTTCCGCCTTCAGTTTAGCCATTACCACGGGACGGGGATATCCCTCCTCGTCTACCGAGGCTAACATTACCACAGGACAACGTCCCAACATATCTACTGCTTTTTGTCGAATCTGTTCCATTGTTTTACACCTAAAATACCGGACAAGGAAAGCGCAGGACGTTAACCATCGCCCTGCAACCTTATCCGCTATCGTTAAACCTAAAAATTTATCTTAACATACCCTGAGCTACTTCGTCGGCAGCCTTTTGAGACTCCAATTCCCGTAACACCGTCAACCCGAAATCCAAGGCAAAAGCCGGTCCTTTACCTGTTACGATACGTCCGTCAACGACAACCCCGTCCGCAACAACATCCACATTGACCAGGTATTTTTCGAATCCCGGATAGGTCGTCATCCTATATTTTCTATCGGTTTTCAGCTTACTCAAAACCAAAGCCGGCGCTGCACAGATAGCCGCAACACGTCCTCCCCGGTCAAAATGATCTTGCAACAATCGAATCAATTGAGGGGAATCCGATAAATTTTGCGCCCCGGGAAGGCCTCCGGGAAAAATCAGGCATGCCGCATCTTCTTTCGTCACTTGATGCAATACGGTATCCGCTTCCACCGACACGCCGTGAGCACCTGTCACGCTCAATTTATCCGAGAGGGACACGGTCTTTATATCGACACCACCGCGACGCAACACGTCGACAATCGCAATAGCTTCCATCTCCTCAAAACCTTCTGCCAAAAAAAGAAATGATCTCTTCATAATTCTCTTGTATTAGTTCAACTTTTCAAATTTATAAAAAAAAGATGACTTTAACAGCATATTCCGCTTTTATCCGAATTTTATCTTTCGTTCTCCACTCCCCAATCGATATGTAGAGAAATTCCACAGTGTGGAACGGGTATTCCTCACTTTCAAATCTCTCCGCCCAAACACAAAAACAATCAAACACCTATATATCAACACGATAATAAAAACACATTATTTTGGCACACCCCTTGTGCTAAGAAAAGCAGCACGAAAAAATGTAAACTTAAAAATTAACAATCATGAAAAAGATTTTTTTATCAATCGGAATATTCTCTCTGTTATTCCTCGGCAGTTGTGTTGAGAGCTCACAAAAATACAAAACTCTAGTCGCCAAATACGACTCATTAAACACAGTGAACGCAAATCAGAATGCAGAGATGGAGAGTGTACTCTCCGGTCTGAACGAGATCACGGCGGGAATGCAATCCATTCGCGAAGCAGAACATCTTTTAGCCTTGGAATCGGCTAAAGACCAAAAGACAAACACGACAAAAGAGCAAATTGCCAAATTGAAAGACGACATCAATGCTCTTTCCGGAGCAATCAGCACCTATAAGGATCAGATTGCCAAATTGGAAAAACAAAACAAAAATCAATCGGCCCAATTCAAGAAATTGATTGCCGGCTTAAACGAAGAGTTGGATCAAAGTAAGGCTAAAGTACAGGAAATGACTCAGCTGTTAGCAGAGAAAGAAAAAGAATTAGGCATTAAAAACCAACAAATTGCAGAGTTAAACCAAAATGTTTCCAATTTACAGGAAGAGTCAACCTCTCAGAAGGAAACCATTTCAAAACAAGATGCCGATATTCACACGGGACATTATCTGATCGGAAGCAGAAAGAATTTGAAAGCCGCTAACGTTATTTCACGCCAGGGGATCTTCTGTCCGCCGATCGTCTCCACTCAGGCCCAGAACGCACGATTCGAGAACATCGACATTCGCGAAACGAAATCAATTGCTTTGAACTCTAAAAAAGCAAAAATATTATCCACTCATCCGGACAAATCTTATACTTTAGAAGCCGATGAAAACGGAATGCAAAAATTAAATATCAACGACGAAAACGCTTTCTGGAAGCAAACAAAATACTTGGTTGTAATGATTTCAGAATAACACTTCACACATAATCAACACACACGACGGTAGATGTCCGGAAAAATTTTCCGGGCATCTTTTTATTCTATTTTACCATTTGACACGGAATAATCTCTAACAAAAATCCGTACCTTAGCGACAAACTTTTAAGAAATTTCATCTTTGCCTCCAGAGTCTTTTTTTCTCCGGGACAATTATTAAAACATTGCAAACATGCTATTCAAAAAAAGCAACGGTTCACAACCTATGAAAGATTTCAAAAGTCTTTCGTTCGAAGAAAAGCTACAGGTATACAGACGTTTGGGTTGTACTGTTCCTCCCCGAAAAATCATAAAAAACGCGGAACAAATTCAAGGTATAAAAGAGAGTGCCCAAATAAATACGGCGGTATTGGATCATGTGTCACAACATATCCGGGCAGGTATTTCCACGGAAGAGATAAACTCTATGGTGTATGATTTTACAGTCGCTCATGGAGCTATTCCGGCACCTTTGAATTACGAAGGATTCCCCAAAAGTGTCTGCACCTCCATTAATGATGAAGTATGCCACGGAATTCCCGATAAAGATATCATCTTGCAAGAGGGAGATATTATTAACGTGGATGTCTCTACCATTTTAAACGGTTATTTTTCGGATGCCTCCCGCATGTTCATGATCGGGAAAGTCGATAAGAAATTACAAAGATTGGTAGAGGTAACCAAAGAGTGTCTGGAAATAGGCATCGCCGCTGCCAAACCCTGGGGATTTTTAGGAGATATAGGTGCTGCCATACAGACGCATGCCGAAACCAACGGTTATTCCGTAGTTCGAGATTTTTGCGGACATGGAGTAGGCTTACAGTTTCATGAAAAACCGGAAGTGGAACACGTGGGCAAAGCCGGGACTGGAATGGTATTAGTTCCCGGAATGATATTTACCATCGAACCGATGATCAATATGGGCTCCTACGAAATCTTTATCGACGAGGACAACGGATGGACAGCTTTGACGGAAGACGGCTTACCGTCAGCTCAATGGGAAAATACGATTTTAATAACAGAAACAGGAGTTGAAATTCTTACCTGGTAATTAAAATAACCGAAACTATTCGTTTCTATGTTTTTACTTGCTTCGGGTTCAAAAAGAGCTCCGGAGAAAGTTAAAGTATAGAATTTATTTAAATATAACTAATTAATAATAAGCAACATAAAAATAACTTTTTATTCCATTTATCACATTGAGCTTATTATGAGATCATTTGACCTCTTTTCATACATTTAAAACATTCAAAGCTGATACTTTTGTATAAATCAAAAGGTGCAAAATCGGTTATGAATACAAACCTATGTAATCAAAAGGATTGTTCATATTACAATTCTCAAATCGTTAATGGATTTGAATTATATAAAATTCCGGCCAATCAAACGATTCTCCGTAAAGGTGATCAGAACACACATTCACTCTTTTTTATATTGTCCGGAAGTGTTTCTCTTTCACTAAGTACCCACCCGACCCTTGTTTTCGAAAAAGGAAGTTTACAATTAATCCCCAAGGGATATTCCGTTACTTTCCAAACCGGAAACGAAGAGTGTGAAATTCTTATTCATCGGTTCACCGGTCTTGAAATATATTGCAAACAAATTAACCTGGCTTCAGTAAATCAAAATAATCATTTTGATTATAAGTTCCAGCCTTTTCAGATAGAGTCTCATATGTTAAAGTTCCTCGAATACATCCGTTATTCTTTGGACACAGACGCATCCTGTCAATTAGTGAATGAATCTTCCAGAAAAGTTTTAATCTCTATATTCATTCAATATTATTCAAAAGAGGATATCTATCAAATTTTCTATCCCATTATGGGGAAAAATGAAAATTTCAGGTCTTTGGTTATTCAAAACTATCATAAAGTGAATAATATCCCCGACTTTGCCAAAGAAACGGGTTGCAGTTTATCCACTTTTAAACGAAAGTTTAAAACCACATTCGGAGAATCTGCCTATAAGTGGTTACAAACCCAAAGGGCAAAAGAGGTGGAAGCCTATTTACAAGATATAAGAATTGATTTCGCAGATATTATCGAAGAATTCCGATTTACTTCACATAAAGCCTTATACCATTTTTGCAGGATGTACCTGGATGCAAGTCCCTCGGAAATCCGCAAAAAAGCCACGTCATTTTTAAAACAGGAACAAGTGAAATAGATCTTTGAAGAGACATTAAAAGTAAGCCAATCAGGGGTTGATTTATATTATTTTTAATGTAATCACAGGCGTTGGGGTCGCAGACTATTAATGCTGCACCCCATGCCTGTTCAAATAAAGAAATCTCTTTTAGCTGCTTTATTCTCAAAAAATCTTCCCCGGGAACGATTCATTTCCCATTATACGATATTCGGTTATGAGAATAATGTATACTTTTGTGCCTGAAATATCCCTCAAGACGCATGAAGCCCGAAATCAATATCTCTCCATTAGTCGACCTGTTACAACAATACAAACTATTGCAACAGGAATACGAGTATGAGAAGGAACTATTTTTTCAGCAAACCCAGTATGCCGGAATAATAAAAAGAGTCCGGCAAGGAGTATGCTGGCATCCTGTGACCGTCCACAAAAGTTATTATAATTCGCTAAATCAATTTACGATAGAGATCAGACGGGAAGAAGGAGAAGAGACCGAACACAACTTTGAATACGGACGCCCTGTTTGCTTCTTCAAATCGGATACTGCCACGGGACGACTTCATTATTTCAGCTTCACGGGCGTCATCAGTTACGTGCAAGAAAACAGCATGTTGGTCGTCATGCCTCATTCCAATGTACTTCTTGATTTACAAGGCGACCACACGTTAGGGGTACAACTCTATTTTGACGGGACTTCATACAAAACAATGTTCTCCGCCCTAAAAGAAGTCATGGAGGCCAAAAACAATCGATTAGCACATCTGAGAGAAATCATTTTAGGAAATACACCCTCTCAATACAGAGAAATACCGGACACCCGTTTTTTCTGGCTGAACCGATCACAAGAAAAAGCCGTCAATCGGGTCATCCGGGCAAAAGAGATAGCGATCGTGCATGGACCTCCCGGAACAGGTAAAACGACGACTTTAGTAGAGGCTATTTACGAAACGTTACGACGGGAAAATCAAGTTCTCGTGTGTGCTCAAAGTAACACGGCAGTAGACTGGATATCCGAGAAGTTACTGGACCGGGGGGTAAACGTCATGCGTATTGGTAATCCGACCCGGGTAAACGAAAAAATGCTCTCCTTTACCTATGAACGGCGATTCGAATCACATCCCGCCTACCCGGCTTTGCGTAATGCACGAAAAAACATTCGGGAGATCATTGCACAAATAAAAAAGACAAAAGGCGATAAAAGAGAGACACTTCTATCCCGTCTACGCCAATTAAGGGAAAAAAATATCGAATTGGAACTCCGCATAGAAGAACAGCTTTTCGGAGAAGCACGTGTCATTGCCTGTACTCTTGTAGGATCGGCCAACAAAACACTAAATGGGAAAAAATTCTCAACCCTTTTCATCGATGAGGCCGGACAAGCATTGGAAGCTGCTTGCTGGATTGCCATCGCCAAAGCCGAAAGGGTTATCTTAGCGGGAGACCATCATCAACTTCCACCCACGATAAAATGTTACGAAGCAGCCCGTCAGGGATTAGACAAAACCCTTCTTCAAAAAATTATTCAACGGAAACCAGAGACCACCTCCATGTTGGAAATCCAATACCGCATGCACGAAGAGATCATGCGCTTCCCCTCTTTCTGGTTTTATCACAACTCCCTAAAAGCATCTCCCGAGGTCTCACGACGGAATATCCTTGAATGGGATACTCCTATCGTCTGGTATAATACGGCATCTTGTGCATTTACAGAAACTTCGGTTTCGGAGAATTTCGGACGCATCAATAAACCGGAAGCAGAACTATTGGTTAAAATACTTCAAGAGTACATTGAGGAGATCGGTATCGGACGGGTTATCGACGAGCGTATCGATTTCGGACTCATATCACCCTACCGGGTTCAAGTCCAATACCTGAGGCAACTTATCAAAAAAAATCATTTTTTTATTCCCATCCGAAAATTATTAACTATCCATACCGTGGACGGATTCCAGGGACAGGAGAGAGATGTCATTATGATTAGCCTTGTCCGGGCCAACGAAAAAGGAGAAATCGGATTCCTAAACGATCTCCGCCGAATGAATGTCGCCATCACGCGAGCCAGAATGAAATTGATGATCATAGGAGATTCTTCCACCCTAACCCGCCATCCGTTTTACAAGGCATTGTATAAGTATATTGCAGAAAACGGAAAGGTCTCAGAGATTTTTAAGCCCGAATAGCATTCCTCTTTTTTTGTTGAAAGAAACGTTCGCATTGTTGGCAGATATCATACCCTAATAAAGTTCCGAGAATAAAATCCTCTTCCGGAGTCAAATCATTCAACGGGCGATCCACGAAAGTCCGCACCACGTTAAGACACTCTTTACACCCGAAGAAAATATTGATATACCCGTTTCCTACCTCCTGACAACAATAATCTATTTCACGTTCTTGTAAACGTCGAACGGCAAAATCTTCTTCTTTTTTTGACAAAGTACACAAGACCATAGAGCGTATTCCCTTTTGCAACTCGTATATGTGATGCAAAAAGATTTTTATATTTCCAGAAAAAGAATTATCAGTCAACATATTCCATATTTTTATTTACAATAAACTAAAAGGCGTTCCGAAACAATTTCCGAACACCTTTTAGAAACAAACGACCTATTCGAGCTCCATCTTCATACTATCCAACCAGGAATCTATCCGTTGGTCCGTATCATCGGGTTCATTACTCTCATCTATAGGCAACCCCACGAATTTTCCATCGACATAGGCTTCTGAAGCATCAAAGCTATACCCTTCAGATCCTATGGCCCCGATAAACTTACACCCTGATCCTTCCAGTTCATGATAAATAATCCCGATAGCATCACAAAACGAACCGCCGAAAGAGACGGAATCTCCACATCCGAAAAGGGCAACACTTTTTCCCGTTAAATTTTCTTTTTTCAGTTTATCTAAAAAAGAGTGCCAATCATCCTGCAATTCTCCAACTCCCCAGGTAGAAGAACCCAAAAGCAAAACATCATAATTCTCGATTGCATTTACAGCCGTATCAGCCACGTTGTGTACATCCGATGCAGCTATATTCAGGCGATCGGCCATTTTTTCTGAAATAGCTTCCGTTACCCCAGTCGTTGAACCATAAAATATTCCTATTTTTTTCATTTGATAAATTGTTTAATGATTACTCTTGTTCATCTTATTCAACATCTGATCAATATTGCATGACAAAAATAAAAGAGAAGAACGTTCCGGGAAATCCCCATTTGTAGTTAAAAAACAATACTCTCTCCCTACAAATGGGGAATACTTGCAAAAATCGATCAATCGGTATTCTCAAAATGCGGTAAGATTTTATGTTTATTTACTTTTTTTTTCTACCTTGCATCATAATAGATTGTA
This sequence comes from uncultured Sanguibacteroides sp., assembly GCF_900543425.1. Lineage (GTDB taxonomy): Bacteria > Bacteroidota > Bacteroidia > Bacteroidales > Marinifilaceae > Gabonibacter. The sequence continues at coordinate 25,554 of NZ_UQRQ01000002.1, forward strand.
TAACTACTTATTTCAAAAAATTATGAGCAAAAAAGAAAAAAGCATTGAATTATTAAACAAAGCCGTTGCGGATGAATTAGTTGCCGTTCATCAATATATGTATTTTCATTTCCGTTGTGACGACATGGGATATGATTTACTATCCGGCTTATTCAAACGCACGGCCATCCAAGAGATGATGCACGTGGAACAACTGGCTGAACGCATTCTTTTTCTAAAGGGAGAAGTTGAAATGAAGCCCGCTTCGGATATCAAGCATATTCACGATCCGAAAGAGATGCTGGAGACGGCAACGGCGATGGAAGAAGGCAGCGTGAACGACTACAACAAATGGGCGAACGAATGTGCTGCCAATGCAGATTCCGTATCTAAAAAATTATTTGAAGCCCTGGTTGCGGAAGAAGAGGTACACCAGGATCAATACGAAACGGAGTTGGATAATCTCGGTAAATTCGGGGCAAACTATTTAGCACTACAATCCATTGAACGCAGCAAGAGTGTAGCAACCGGAGTTCAACCCACCGGAGAGTAAAAACAAAATACTCAAAGCACTGCCTAAATAATAAAATTGGACAGTGCTTTTTGTTTTCAAGAAACTTTTTTCTGTTTCTCTTCCGGCCTTATCCATAAACGCAAAGCCTGGTCATAGGTGACATAGCTCCACATCCAATTGATAAAAATAAACAAACGATTTTTCACGCCTACAATACTCATCAGGTGGACAAACAGCCATAACAGCCAGGCCATTATCCCGCTAAAACGTATTTTATTCAATTCCACCACGGCAGAATTACGCCCGATTGTTGCCATCGATCCTTTATTCCGATACTTGAACACCCGCAAAGGACGCCCATGAAGCATACAATACAGATTCTTAGCCAATAACCGGGCTTGTTGTATAGCCGGTTGAACGACCTGAGGATGCCCGTGGGGATTTCCGGAAGTAATCATTACGGCCGTATCCCCTATTGCAAAAATGTCCCCCATTCCCTTTACCCGACTAAACTCGTCCACGATCAAACGATCTCCCTTACCGTATGTATCAGGTGAAAAACCTTTTAGCCCGTTTGCTTTCACTCCGGCCACCCAAAACACGTTACACGTTTCAATCGATTCCCCATTTACAAAAGTCAACACGTTACCGTCATACTCCTTCACCAAGGCATTCAGACGTATTTCAACACCCCTATTCTTCAAATATCGTTCCGCGTAACCGGAAGACTTCGGTGTAAAGGCTCCCAACACACGATCCGCCCCGTCGGCTAAAATAATCCGCATTTTATCTACATCCAAATCCGGATAATCCGAAGGGAAAACGAACCTTTTCATCTCGGCCAAAGCTCCGGCCAGCTCTATTCCGGTAGCCCCCCCACCGACAATAACAAAAGTCAATAAACGCCTTTGTTCTCCCTCATCCTCACTATTCAAAGCCTTTTCAAAACTCTCAATGATTTTGTTCCGGTCAAACAATGCTTCCGAAGTATTTTTCAACTGCATGGTAAGGGCTCCCAACTCCTGATTCCCGAAAAAATTAGTCTGACTTCCCGTGGCAATGACCAAGTAATCGTAATCGACGAAACCGATCGAAGTCAATAAGCGGTTTTCATCGGGAAAAACTTCCTCTGCCTGACATACCCGAATATGGAAATTTCTCCGGTGTTTAAAAATCCGACGAAAAGGAAAAGAGATTTCACTCGGCTCGATAGCAGAAGTAGCGACCTGATACAAAAGCGGTTGGAACAAATGGTAATTATTTCTATCGATCAATATAATTTGAAATTTTTTATCATCCAATTCCCGGGCTAATTTCAAGCCACCGAACCCTCCACCGACAATCACCACTCTTTTCTTTGTTCCCTTTTCCGGAATATGACTCATTTTTTCCATACTTATCATTTTTATACAATATACGTATCGTAATAAAAAAAGTCATAGACCTCCGAATATTTATTCTCTTTGTTTAAAATTTATTCTCCACAGAAACGGAATATGATTCATATAGCAGATTCGCAAATTTGGACGGATTCCGTACTCTTAAGCACAATCCGATATAAAACGCCTGTAAGGTTTGTCGTACCTTACAGGCGTTTTAAATACTATTTTCATTTACCACTTAATGAAAAAAATTTATACTTTTCGGTATTTTTATTAAAATCGGTACGCGATTCCCAAAGAAGGTGAGAACGCCGTAGATTTATATTTTCCGGAGAATACATCTTTCTGTCCGGGAATAACTACATTCTGAGAGGTATAATTTCCATGGCGGCTGAATCCCTGAATATACAAAAAGGCAAAATCGATCTCCAGGTTTTTGTAAGGAGAAAAAGTTAGCCCGGCAGAGATACCTAATTTATTCATTCCCGGAGTCTCCGGATTATAGTGATTTTTCCGTATCGGACTTTGATCGTAGTAAATTCCGGCACGCAGATCCAAACGATCCGTTGTCTTGTATTTGGCTCCTATCCGGTATATCATGGTGTTCTTATAATTTTTCTGTGCCTTAATAGGCTTAATTCCCAGTTCCGCTTCATTAAAATAGACGTTCAGAGAATCGTAGGCCTGCCATCCCACGTATTGTAAATCCAATGCCAACTCCCAACGATCGGTAGGACGATAACTAACGCCTAATGTCGTATTGGAAGGTAAAGGCAGTTCGGCATGGAAAGTACCTTGATCGTATTTAGGAATAGACAAGTTCGGAACAATAGCCCCCAATTGTCCTAATAAATTTTCAATACTCTGGTTAGCATAGGTCAATTCGGCTTCCCCCTCTTTTACCCTCATTTCAATTTTCGAGCGATAAGAGAATCCTATCGTCACTTTTTCACAAGGTTCATACATTACTCCCACATTAAAACCTACCCGCACATGAGCTTTCCCATCCAAACGAGCGTAAGCCGGAGGGACTTTGGTATCCTTAATCAATTGGACAATCGCTTCTTTTTGTTCATCGGGAATAGGAAGAGGTGCAGCTTCTATCATTTTTCCGACAGTCTGAAACTCGTTAACACTCAGCAATGCACGTGAAAGATTTACCTCACCGAAGGCCAATTGCAAACCAAAACCTACGCTCAAACCGTCCATAATTTTATAAGATAAGGTAGGTTGAATCACATAGGCTTTTAAGCTGATATCTTGAATCAGATTGGCACCTAACCAATTTTTAGGCCACTTCAAAGAGTTACCGTAAGGAGTATTAAAAGCAATACCGGCAGCCAAATTATCATAGATTCGGAATCCGGCATAAGCATATATCGGGGTACTAACAGGATTATCCGTTTTAACGGAATACCCATCCGATGAATATTTTGCTTGCGCCATGACAGCCGACATTCCAATCGAAAGATCTACGGACTGATTCATAAAAACCAGCCCTGCCGGATTAAAATGCATACTTTCCGCCCCTAACTTCATTGCCACTCCGACGTGTCCCATTCCTGTCTGTTTAGTGCTTAACAAATTGACTTGGAAACCTTCAGCAAAAGAAGACAAACTACATATGCATACGAATACAAATACAAAAAATTTTTTCATGCTAATCTATTTTACATTAAAACTAACCGAAGGTCTTTTTCAACCTTCTCCCCCCCCTTTTGAAAAGGAAAACAATCCTTTATCATTTTTAAGAGATTGCAAAAATAACAAGTCGAACTTCAAGTTGTTTCTACTTTACGGTATGCTGCAAAAAATAGTTACCTTTGCATCAAATTTACAACATTATGATAACGTTCGAACTTACTACCGAATACATCGAGTTAATCAAATTACTGAAGATTACCCGCATTGCGGAAAGCGGCGGTATGGCAAAAGTATTAGTGGAAAATGGAGAAGTACGCCGGAACGGAGAAATCGAAAAACGGAAAAGAGCCAAAATAATAAAAGGAGAAACCATTACAGCATTAGGAAAGACCGTCCAAGTCATCTGATCCGTCCACCTTAAAAACAGAAAGAGACCCGAAGGTCTCTCCGTTTTAGTTGGTAAACTAAGTGGTGTTAACAGTACAAATATAAAAAAAATCTTGTCAGAAAAAAACATACATTTAATACAAATTACGTATTTTCTCTTGTCTTTGTTCAACCTCAAGGCATTACAAAATAAAAAATTTATTGATATTCAAATATTCCTGTGATTTTAACACTTATCCCTTAAAGACAACGATACCGGAACAAATATATCATTCTTTCCCCCTCATTTCGTTATCCCCCCTCTTCGTCAAACCGGATTATAGCAGCTCGATTATTACAATAAATATAACCGAAACGTAACAGGTATGTAACCTGTCCGTTCTACTTTTGAGCAAAAAATCAGGAGCAGTCTCCAACGTATGAAAAAGAAAGAAAATTGTATATCCGAAACATACATAGAAAGGGATATTAGCTGGATGTATTTTAATCAACGTATCTTATTGGAAGCACAGAAAACCTCCGTACCTTTGTTAGAACGACTCTGTTTCCTTGGCATTTACTCCAACAATTTGGATGAATTTTTCCGGGTCCGGGTAGCCTCTCTTAATCGCATTATCGAGTACGAGGGAAAATCTTTAAATAACGAACGCAAAATCGCCTTAAAAACATTCAAAGAAATCAATCGTCTTAACTCCATCTATTCCGATAGCTTTGAGAAAACCTTTCAGAACATAGACAATGAATTGAAACGAAACAATATCTGGATATTAAATGAAACGGAGTTAAACGATGAACAAAAACAATACATTCGCCAACTTTACGACAACCAACTCAACGGATCGACCAATCCGTTATTCATATCCAACTTCCGACAATTAAACGATCAACCTGACGACGATATCTACCTCGCCGTTCAACTCTCGATAAAAAACACGAATCGAACCGTACAAAAAGGAAGGAACTACGCGTTAATCGAACTACCGGTAAAAGAGTTCGGACGATTTTTACGTTTACCCAATATAGACGATAAAATATGTCTGATATTCCTCGACGACGTGGTCCGCTTTTGTTTGCCGTTTATCTTTGAAGGTACCCCCTTTTCTTGTTTTGACGCCTACACTTTCAAATTTACCAAAGACGCCGAAATGGAATTGGAAACGGACCTTCGCAATAGCGTGATGCAAAAAATTGCCAAAGGGGTAAAAAGCCGTAAAAAAGGAGAACCCATACGTTTAGTCTATGATGCCCAAATGCCCGCGGGCATGCTTCGCCGTATTACCCGTATGCTTAACATCGATCGATGGGATACGCGTGTAGCCGGAGGCAGGTATCACAATATGAAAGACTTGATGAAATTTCCGAACTGTAACCGACCGGATCTGAAATATGCACCCATACTTCCGATCCTCACGCTCAAATTCGGTGCCGAAGAGAGTTTACTGGAACACATACGCGAGAAGGATCGTTTCCTGCATTATCCCTACCATAGTTTTTCTTCATTCTTGCGACTCTTACGTGAAGCCGCTATAGACCGGAACGTCCACAGTATCAAAATGACCCTCTACCGATTGGCCAAGGACTCTAAAGTCGTCAAAACATTGATATGTGCGGCTCGAAACGGGAAAAAAGTAACCGTGGTCATCGAACTATTGGCCCGATTCGACGAAGCTTCGAACATCAATTGGTCCAAACAAATGCAAGATGCCGGAATCAAAGTTATTTTTGGAGTGGAAGGTCTTAAAATACATTCTAAGCTTCTCCACATCGGAAGTGCGAAAGGAGATATTGCTTGTATCAGCACGGGCAATTTCCATGAAGGAAACGCAAGTCAATATACAGACATAACCTTACTGACGGCTCGCAAAAAACTGGTACAAGAGGTAAATTCGGTTTTTGACTTCATTGAAAAACCTTATACTCCGGTACGTTTTCGTGAATTAGTAGTATCCCCGAACGATACCCGCAAACAATTAATACGCCGGATCGACCGGGAAATTCGAAACGCGAAAGCCGGAAAAATCGCCTATATTCAAGGTAAAGTCAACCATATCACGGATCGGACTATCATTGAGAAACTATACGAGGCTTCAACTGCCGGGGTAAACATAGAGTTATTGGTCAGGGGAAATTGCTCCCTTGTCACCGGAATCCCCGGCCTTAGCGATCACATTCGCATCAACGGAATTATCGACCGTTATTTGGAACACTCCCGTATCTTTATTTTCGCGAACGAGGGCAAAGAGACCTACGTCATCGGCTCGGCAGACTGGATGCCCCGCAATTTTGACAATCGAATCGAAGTTATGGCTCCCATTTACGATCGGGATATACAAAAGGAACTCAAACAGATCATCACTTACGGATTACAGGACAATTTTCAAGGACGAATCGTCGACGGTTCCGGCCGGAATCTTCCCTGGACGATCTCTTCGGGAGAAGCTGTACATTCACAAGAGGCCCTCTATAAACATTATTTGCAAAAAACAGAAATAGAAATCAACAACCATGAGTAAAGTAAATTACGCCGCTATCGATATCGGTTCAAATGCCGTCCGTTTGCTGATTAAAAGTATAAATACGGAATCACTCGTTCCTCTTTCCAACAAGGAACAATTAGTGCGTATTCCCCTGCGACTGGGTGAGGATACTTTTTCCAAAGGCGAAATATCCGAAGAAAAAGGGAAAAAACTACAACGCCTGATGAAAGCCTACCGGCAACTGATGAAAATATACGATGTGAAAAAATACCGGGCTTGTGCCACTTCTGCCGTCCGGGATGCCGTCAACGGAAAAGAGCTGATCAAAGAGATTTCGCGTAAAAGCGGCATTCAAATCGAGATCATCAATGGCGAAGAGGAGGCTCGTTTGATTTATGATAACCATATTGAAGAGTTACTCGACAAAAATACCAACTATATTTATGTGGATGTGGGAGGAGGAAGCACGGAGATCAGTCTGATTCACGAAGGCAAACTTAAAAACTCCCGGTCTTATAATATCGGTACCGTTCGTCTTCTCGAGGGAAGTGTAAAAAAAGAGGTCTATTCCCGTCTCCGCCGGGATCTCTCACAATTCAACATACAATATTCCGACATTCAAATTATCGGTTCCGGTGGAAACATCAATAAACTATTCCGTCTCGCCCGTACCCCTGAAAAAAACAATATTGAATTTCCGGTAGAAGAGCTTCGTCGACTCAATGCCATCCTGAAAACGTTCACGACGGAAGAACGCATGCGGAAATTCAATCTTCGTCCCGACCGGGCCGACGTGATCACCCATGCTGCCGATATTTTTCTGGAAATCGCCGACCAGACCGCATCCTCCCTAATCCTCGTCCCCACGATCGGATTAGTAGACGGCATCATCGACAATCTATATACACAAGACCAGGAACAAAGTCAGGAATAAAGGAATCTCAAAAGAGACTCCTTTATTATTTCAAAAAATCCTATCGAGACAAGATGACAGACCGTATCGCTTACCGGACAACGCACCTTAACCGTTTTTACCCGTTTTTCCCAATAATTTATCCGTATTTAAGTTACCGGATAACTTTAAATACATAATTAATGAATATATTTGACAAATCTAACGGAATAAACAGATGGAAACGATGCAGGTAAAAGTCTTATCAGTAAGGGAAAATCCCGAAATTAAAGATAAAGCGATAGAGTATATCAGCAGCAAATGGTCTTCTGTCTCCCGGATTATTTATGACGACTGCATATCCCATTGCATTACGGCTTTCGCTTCCCTGCCCCAATGGTATATTCTCGTAAAGGGGAATGAATGGATCGGATGCGCAGGGCTTATCACGAACGATTTTATCAGTAGGATGGATTTATATCCCTGGCTTTGCGGTTTGTTTATTGAAGAACACCACAGAGGGCATGCTTACGGACATTTACTGGTCAAAAGGGCCATGCAGGATGCCCAAAGCGCAGGTTTTCAGAATTTATACCTATCAACCGATCACGTGGGGTATTACGAGAAATACGGGTTTAAATATATAGGTATCGGTTACCATCCGTGGAATGAGGAATCGCGAATTTACGGGATAACGTTATAACTCCTGCCGGTATTCATGAGGTGTTTTCCCCGTCATACGACGAAAAAACTTGCAGAAAAACGAGGAATTCGGAAAATTCAACTCATCGGCAATCTGATAGACCAATTTATCACTATGACGAAGTAATATCTCCGCTTCCTGGATAACAGCCTCGTTCACCCAATCCATGACCGTACGATTACTCACCTGACGTATCAAGGTACTTAAATAACGAGGCGTCAAACAAAGATGCCCGGCATAAAAAGAAACGTTGCGTTCACGAATAGCGTATTTATTCACCAGATCGACAAACCGGTTGAATATCTCTTCCTGGCGTGTACATTTATACTGTTCCCCGGAATCACTACTTTTCTGGAGAGAAGCTATCTGATGAAACAACACGGATATCAGATTTTGAATCATCTCCTTTTGAAAAGGAATATCATGCAGAATATCCCACAGAAGGGAGAACAGGGTTTCCAGGCGTCGTTCAGCCGTTTCTTCCAAAGGTAAATAGAGATAAAGCCGTCCCTGCAAATAAGCCATTAACGACTCTTCTTTCTGCCAACCCTCCATAAAGCTATTAGCAAATGCCAACATGGACAAGTCGCAATCCGGAGACATCTCTATCAACTGAATCACGGTACCGGGAGAAGCTACCACCAGATGGCGAGGCGTAACCGTCAACTCGCGCAAATTAGCACGCATGCGGATGTACCCCGAACGTAAATACACAATACGCCCTTCGGTCAACCGGTAAGGTAACCCAAAAACGATCAATGAACCGTTCAGTTCCTGCATTCCCGCAACAGAGCGCACAAACCCCAAGTCCGCAGAAATAAAACGATAGGCATTACAAGGTTCCACCGGGTAATCGTGAACCTGCTTTAAAGCCAAAGCCAATAATCCATTCCGATTCATAAAATTCATCTGATATCCTGCAAAGATAATATTCCATGGTGATACAAGCTATAAGATAATAAAAAATCGAACAAATAGAACATATCATACAACTAATAGAACCTTTGCGTATATATGAAACGTTTACTTTTGTAATAGAAACAATAAAAAATCGATTGTATGATACGGAGCTTTTTTCTAATACTATTTATCTGTCTATGTACACATACGTTCGGACAACTGACATTGGACAGCTGCCGGCAGAAAGCGCATGCCAATTACCCTCTTGTCCGCCAATACAAATTGATCGAGCTATCGGAAAATTATAGCTTAGCCAATGCAGCCAAAGGCAATCTGCCGCAAATCAGCCTCAGCGGGAAAGCCTCTTACCAGAGTGATGTCACCACATTACCCGTTCAATTGTCGGGACTCTCTCTTAAAACCTTACCCAAAGACCAATACCAAATCATGTTGGAAGTAAAACAAAATGTTTGGGACGGCGGACACATCCATTATCAGAAACAACAGATCAAAGCTTCATCGGATGAGGCGGAGCGTCAATTAGACGTTAACATGTACGCACTGAACGAACGGGTAAATCAAGTTTATTTCGGTATTCTTTTGTTGGATGAACAGCTTTTACAAAACGCATTATTGCAGGAAGAACTGGAACGGAACTTGCAAAACATCATAGCCTACCGGGATAACGGAATTGCAAACGACGCTGACGTGGATGCCGTACAGGTAGAAATTCTCAACACCCGTCAACAACGGATCGGTTTGGAGACAAACCGGATTGCCTACCTACGTATGCTTTCCTTATTGACAGGTGAGGAGCTGGCCGCAGACACGAAAATCTCAAAACCGGACATTCCGCAATATCCTCTTCCTCTCACTATTAACCGACCCGAACTACTATTCTACACGGCACAGGAACACCATTTGAATGTAAAAGAACAGTCCCTACGAACCGGATATCATCCCCAATTCAGTCTATTTGCACAAGGGGCTTACGGAAATCCGGGATTAAACATGCTGAAAAATGCTTTTGAACCTTATTACATCGTAGGCGCACGCCTGAGCTGGAACTTCGGCAGCCTGTATACCTTAAGAAACGATAAACGCAAATTGGAAACCGAACGACAGCAAATACAAAGTAATCGAGACCTTTTCCTGTTCAATACCCGTATGCAATTAGCCGAACAGGAAGGAGCTATTACCACTTTACGGAAGCAGATGGAAACAGACAATGAAATTATACGTTTACGTGTCAATATTCGCAAATCGGCTGAAGCGAAAGTAGCGAACGGTACCCTGACCGTGACTGAAATGCTGCGGGAATTGACCAACGAAAGCTTGGCGAAGCAAAACAAAGCGCTTCATGAAATACAATTACTCATGGATATATACCAACAGAAACATTTAACCAACCTATAATAGAGACGCTATGAAATTCTCAAATACTCTCCTTGTCATTGCATTGGCCAGCTTATCGGCCTGCAAATCCGAAAAAGAATTCGACGCCACCGGAACTTTCGAGGCAACAGAGATCATTGTTTCTTCCGAAGCCAACGGCAAATTATTTTACCTGAATGCAGAAGAAGGCAGCAAACTGACTCAAGGTACAGAAGTCGGACTGGTCGATACCGTACAGCTCTACCTGAAGAAGCTCCAATTGCAAGCCAGTATGAAATCGGTCGACAGTCAACGACCCGATATCCGGAAGCAAATAGCAGCAACCCAAGAACAGATTGCCACAGCCAAGCGCGAGAGGACACGCGTAGAGAACCTATTAAAGGCAAATGCCGCCAATCAAAAGCAATTGGACGATTGGGATTCTCAGCTTGCCGTATTGCATCGACAATTAGATGCACAGATCTCCTCCTTACAAAACAGTACCGTCAGCCTGAACGAACAGAGTTCCTCGGTTGCCATCCAAATCGCACAGATAGAAGACCAACTACAAAAATGCCGGATTCTGGCCCCTATCGACGGTACCGTACTGGCCAAATACGCTGAACCGGGAGAATTGGCCTCGACCGGAAAACCGCTTTTTAAAATAGCCGATATGGAAAACATATACCTGCGCGCTTACATCACCTCGGCTCAACTATCATCTGTCAATTTGGGAAACAAAGTGAAGGTTTTCGCCGATTTCGGTCATGACAACAAAAAAGAATACGAAGGTAGCGTAACTTGGATAGCCGATGAAGCGGAGTTTACCCCGAAGACCATCCTGACGGACGACGAACGTGCCAATCAGGTTTACGCGGTCAAGATCGCCGTTCGCAACGACGGAACCATTAAAATAGGCATGTACGGCGAGATAAAATTCTAATCATGAAATACGCGATAGAAGTCGATCATATCAGCAAACACTACGGGGAGACAGAAGCCTTACATGACATATCCTTTCGGGTAAGCAACGGTGAATTGTTCGGGCTTATCGGACCGGACGGTTCCGGTAAAAGTACGCTTTTCCGTATCCTTACCACTTTGTTGGTCGCCGACGAGGGAGAGGCACGTGTTAACAATTACGATGTCATCAAGGAATATCGGCAAATACGGAGTAACATCGGTTATATGCCCGGCAAATTCTCACTTTACCAGGACTTGACGGTTGAAGAAAACCTAAACTTCTTTGCCACGGTCTTCCATACCAGTGTCAAAGCTCATTATGAACAAATCCGGGAAATTTACGAACAAATTGCTCCTTTCAAAAATCGCCGGGCAGGAGCCTTATCGGGTGGGATGAAACAGAAACTTGCCCTCTGCTGTGCATTGATTCATAACCCGGACGTACTTTTTCTGGACGAACCGACTACCGGCGTCGACCCCGTATCACGGAAAGAGTTTTGGCAGATTCTTCATCGATTACAGGAACGAGGTATCACGATCGTCGTTTCAACCCCCTTTATGGACGAAGCCAAGCAATGCGAGCGCATTGCTTTTATCCAGAACGGACATATCAAAGGTATCGACAAGCCGGAAGTCATCCTGGAAGAGTTCAAGGAGATTCTCTGTCCGCCGGGTTTAGAACGAAACACGATGCTACAGAAAGAAAAATCCGTTATCCGGGTTGAGCAACTGGTGAAACAGTTCGGTAATTTTACGGCTGTCGATCATATCTCGTTTGAGGTAAAACGAGGTGAAATATTCGGTTTTTTGGGAGCCAACGGTGCAGGAAAAACCACGGCCATGCGTATTCTTTGCGGGTTAAGCCTACCTACCTCGGGTGAGGTAGAAGTCCTGGGCTACAATGTCCGCACTCAAAGCGAAGAAGTGAAAAAACACATCGGTTACATGAGTCAGAAATTTTCCCTTTACGAAGATTTGGAAGTATGGGAAAACGTACGACTTTTTGCGGGAATTTACGGAGTACCTGCTTCTGAAATCGCACCTCGTACCGAGCAAATGCTAAAGCGTATAGGCTTACACGAAGAACGGAACACCCTCGTACGCGAGCTTCCGTTAGGCTGGAAACAGCGTCTTGCCTTTTCCGTCTCAATCTTTCATGAACCGCAATTGGTCTTCCTGGACGAACCGACCGGAGGAGTAGATCCCGTTACCCGTCGCCAGTTCTGGGAATTGATTTATCAGGCAGCCGACCGGGGGCTTACTGTTTTCGTGACCACCCATTACATGGATGAAGCCGAATATTGCGACCGTATTTCCATGATGGTCGACGGACAGATCAAAGCCCTGGACACTCCTGATTCTCTAAAAGCCCGTTTTCATGCCAAAGACATGGACGAAGTCTTTCAGCAGTTAGCCCGGCATGCCACCCGTTCATCAGATTAATGTAATTATTATGAAACAGTTTATCGCTTTTATCAGAAAAGAGTTCTACCATATTTTACGCGACCGACGTACGTTACTTATTCTCATCGGTATGCCCGTCGTGCAAATCATCCTTTTCGGATTTGCCATATCCACCGAGGTGAAAGATGTACAAACTGCCATCCTGACTTCATCCATCGATTCGGATACCCGTCATATCATCGACCGCATAGATGCAAGCGAATACTTTACGGTAAAATACGTGGTTCATTCTGCCGAAGAACTAAATCGTTTGTTCCGGCAGAATAAAATTGAACTGGGCATCGCCTTTCCCACGGCATTAAACCAACGGCGTTTTGACACAGAAAACATTCAGATTATTGCTGATGCAACCGATCCGAACTTAGCCGTTACCCGCGGTAGTTATGCCAACGGAGTGATCGCTACAGCTCAAGCCGAGTTAGTAGAAACCGGACTAAAACCCGCATTGGCCGTACACACCAAACTACTATATAACCCTCAAATGCGAAGTGCTTATAATTTCGTACCGGGAGTTATGGGATTGATCCTGATGCTGATTTGCGCCATGATGACCTCCATCTCTATTGTCCGCGAGAAAGAGACCGGAACCATGGAGATTCTGCTGGTCTCACCTATGAACCCGTTGTTTGTCATTCTTTCAAAGGCCGTACCCTATTTTGCTCTCTCCATCCTGAACCTGGTTATTATCCTGCTGTTGTCCGTTTTCGTATTAGACGTCCCGATAGCCGGAAGTCTCCTTAGCCTGATAGGAGTATCATTGTTATTTATTTTCGTATCGCTGGCACTCGGACTGCTGATCTCCTGTATCACCCGTACGCAGGTAGCGGCCATGCTGGCCTCCGGAATGGTACTGATGATCCCAACTATTATTTTATCCGGCATCATTTTCCCGATAGAGAGTATGCCTCGTATCCTTCAAGGAGTCTCCTGTCTTATCCCGGCACGTTGGTATGTCACCTTAGTCCGTAAGTTAATGATAGAGGGCGTTCCTTTCGGCTACGTATGGCAGGAAACGGCCATCCTACTGGTAATGGCTATCGTCCTGATCTGTATTACTACCCGCAAATTTAAAAACCGTTTAGAGTAAGGAGGAATCACCATGATATTGCGTTATCTCATTGAAAAAGAATTTAAACAATTGAAGCGAAATAGCTTCCTGCCCCGTCTTATCCTGATATTCCCCTGCATGATGATGCTCGTCATGCCGTGGGCGGCCACATTGGAGATAGAAGACCTGCGACTGGCTATTATCGATAACGATCATAGTCCGTCGTCGGATCGACTGATTCACCGTATAGAGGCTTCCCGCTATTTTAAACTCACAGAACTCCCGTCCACATACGCGAAAGGACTAAAAGCCATTGAAAAAGACAGAGCCGATATGTTATTGGAAATCCCTCGCGGTTTTGAAAAAGAACAGGCCAACGAACGTCCGAGCTCCGTCCTTATCGCCGTAAATGCCGTAAACGGTACGAAAGGCGGATTGGGAAGTGCCTACCTACAACAAATCCTTACACCGCAAAACACTTCTACTTCCATCCGTTATCAGTTTAACCCGCACCTGAACTATAAGGTCTTTATGGTTCCCGCACTTATGACCATGATATTAGTCATGCTCTGCGGTTTTCTTCCCGCGTTAAATGTCGTAAGTGAAAAAGAAGCAGGGACGATCGAACAAATCAATGTAACACCGATCAGTCGTTTTACCTTTACCTTAGCAAAACTATTACCCTATTGGATCATCGGCTTTGTAATCCTGAATCTTTGTATCGGCTTAGCCTGGCTCATATACGGACTCACTCCCGAGGGAAGCATTTTTACCATTTACATTGCAACGCTGATTTTCATACTGGTAGTCTCAGGGTTAGGATTGGTCATCTCTAATCATTCGGCCACCATGCAACAAGCCATGTTCGTCATGTGGTTCTGTATGCTGATTTTTATCCTGATGAGCGGCCTGTTTACCCCCATCAGCAGTATGCCGCAATGGGCACAATATATCACTTATGCCAATCCGCTACGTTACTTTATGGAGATCATGCGTACGGTTTACCTGAAAGGAAGCGGAATCGGAGATATTACGCTCCAGTTAGGCGTACTGGGAAGCTTTGCCGTCGGACTCTACTGCTGGGCCATATACAGTTACAGGAAGCAACAATAATACAAAAAACCCAGATCGTTCATCGTATCGATCTGGGTTTTATTCCGTGATCCAGCTGGGATTCGAACCCAGGACCCCAACATTAAAAGTGTTGTGCTCTACCGACTGAGCTACTGAATCGTCAATTGTTTTTCACAATTGCGGTGCAAAGATAGTGATTCCTATTGATTCTACAAGGATTTACGGGGAAAATTTCAAAAAAGTTTTCGGTATAAAAAAAATTCAGTACCGTAAGAAAGTCAGGTTTCGGGTATTTCCAAATTCAGGGATTCGATTTTCAACAAACGCTCCTGAAGACGAATGGCATCTTTTTTTCTAATACTTAACAACATATCACAATCCATTTCAAAAGTTCGCTCCAAAATCTCCGGTTCCTCCTCTTTCAATACTTTCATCACGTCATTCATCACCAGGTAGCTGAATCTGATACGAAGTAATTCATTTACGGTTTTTTCAATAATCGTGGCATGTGCGATCGCATCAAAGGCCGCTTCTTTATAGGCCTGAATCAAACCGGAAACACCTAATTTTGTCCCCCCGAAATACCGGATCACGACAATCAGGACATTCGTCAGCTCGTGGGCATGGATTTGTCCGAGAATCGGCTTTCCGGCCGTGGAAGAAGGTTCACCATCATCGTTAGCCCGAAATCGCAGTCTGTCTGTACCCAAGCAATAAGCGTAACAATGATGGCGGGCATCGTAGTATTGAGTCTTCAGACCGGCAATAATCTCTTTAATTTCTTCTTCGTCAGATACCGGATAAATATAAGAAATAAAGCGACTGCCTTTTTCCTTGTACAGGCCTTCGGCAATCGCTTCTACTGTCTTATAGGTATCTTCCATGAACAATTACAATACGCTATTGTTTAGGTTAATTATTACAATACAATTTTTTCTGTAACTCCTCCACCTGAGAACGGAATGCCCGATCCGTTTCCATTTGGTCGGCCACGGCCTTGCAAGCGTAAAGGACAGTCGTATGATCTTTTTTTCCGATCTGGTTACCAATATAGGAAAGGGAAGCATTGGTAAAATTTTTGCTGAAATACATGGCTAACTGACGAGCCTGTACCACCTCCCGCTTCCGGGTTTTCTCCTGCAAAAGTTGAGCCGGCATATTAAAATGTTCACATACCACCTCCTGAATACGCTCCACGGTAAGCTCTGCCATTTGCCGTTTCACCATTTTACCCAAGATCTCTTTCACGACTTCTACCGTCAGATCCTTCCGGTTAAAAGTGGACTGTGCCAAAAGAGAGATCATCGCACCCTCCAATTCACGTACATTATTATTCACGTACTTACAAATGTATTCCAGTATCTCATCCGAGAAATCAATTCCATCCTTCTTCGCCTTAAAGCGGGCAATCTCCATGCGGGTTTCAAAATCCGGAGACTTGATCTCTGCAGACAAACCCCATCTGAAACGAGAAAGCAAACGCTCTTCCAGACCACTTAATTCAGCCGGAGCCCGATCGGAAGTCAAAACCAACTGTTTACCGGATTGATGAAGATGATTGAAAATATGGAAGAAAGTATTCTGTGTTGCGGTTTTTCCCGCCAATTCATGAATATCATCCAGTATCAAAACGTCTATCAGTTGGTAAAAATGCAAGAAATCGTTGATTTCGTTTTTACGAACAGCTTCAGTAAACTGAGTTTGAAAAACATTCGTCGTAACATAAAGTACTACCTTATCCGGAAAGTTCTGTTTTACCTCCAATCCTATTGCCTGGGCCAAATGCGTTTTTCCCAAACCGGAACCACCGTATATCAGTAAAGGATTAAAAGCGGTACCCCCGGGACTTTGTGCAATAGCAACACCTGCAGATTTCGCCAAACGGTTGCAACTTCCCTCTATATAACTCTCCAACGTGTAAGAAGGATTCAGCTGAGAATCGATTTGCAAACGATTATTACAACGCTCAAATGGATTTTTTAAGGCGGTTCCATTTGTCGTCTTATCGTAATAGGCCGTATTAGGTTCGACTTTTTTCGTATTGCTGGATGACATCTTTACAGATAAAGGTTCCGTACGACGACTCTCCTCAACGACAACGGAATATTCCAACTTCGCCGTCGGACCGATCACCGCACGAATGGCATTCCTTAATATCTCCACGAAATGCTCTTCCAAACACTCGTAAACATATAAACTCGGAACCTGAATAATCAACACATCTTGTTGAAAACTCAAAGCACGTATCGGCTCAAACCACGTTTTAAAGGTCTTTGGCGGTACCTGCTCCCGGATCAAACTTAAACATTCTGACCAAATACTATTACAATCCATTCTCATTTGTATATCGTTTAGATTTCACCTCGTGGTGAAATGGAATGCTAAATTCGAAAAAAAAAATCAGAAAAAAAATGCCGTTTTTGTTTGTTTTTTACCAATTCCGGCTTACAAATTAGGTATCAACAGCTTAGATTCAACTATTTGATAATAAAAGTATTACATAAATAACTTAACATAAAAACCTTACGTCATTAATTCAAATCACTTAACATAATTGTAACATAATCGAAGGGCATTCAAAAAAGGTAAAGCTTTAAAACATAGAGAAGAGAAACAATTTATTTTATCTTCAAGATACAAAATAACACACATAATTATGTTAAATGAAACAAGTACTCGTTTTTACTATTTAGAATAATTCTATTTTATTAAATAAAGTCGATTTTAACAATATATGCGTTATCGTATCGTTTAATAACATTATCCAATTGACGTTGTGCTGACCTCAACTTTTTATACGTATTCCAAATATATAAATATTTTCCCTTATATCTAACTTCTTTTAAATCAGGATTTTGTTTATAAAGTTCAGCATCAGGCAATAAGCGATTTTCCGATTCGTAAATCACAATGCCATACTCCATAGCGTCCTTTTTACCGGAGGAAAAATCTACTAACGAAAGGTTAATAAACTTTTTAGGATTATACCTAAACTCAACTAAAAGGCGATTCAGATTTTCTGATACCTGATTCAGATTGTAATAAAATTCATCATTATTAACAAATGCACCTAAGGTTCCTCTACCCTCATTCAGTTTCACTAATATGGAATCCACCTCAGACAATGCGTTTTGCAAAACAAGTAAGGTTTGCTTCAAGTTTGCTTGTCGAATAGAATCGCTAATTGCGGCAAAATTGGATAAAGTTCTTGAAATCTCTCCGTTGTTCTGTTCCAGATTAGCCGTTATACTATTTATATGGGCTAATATCTGGCTGATACGCCCGGCTTCCCCTTCTATCAAGGTATCCAGATTTCCCGAAGCTCCTTCCAAATGGTGTAGCGTCCGATCAATACTACGAAAGCTATTAGCCAAATTTTGTTTTGTATCCTCATTAAATAACCCCTGTATGATGGAAAGAACAGAATCCAAAGATGAAAAAAGGTGTTCGGCCTTTTGTTTTAAAGGTAACATCTGGTTACTCACCTGTTCCATTAGTCCCTGTTCCAACTGAGTTCTTAACGTATCTCCGTTAACCGCCAGTTGTTGAGCATTTCCCGGAATCAAATTAATGATTTTCGATCCCATTAAGTCCGCACTTTGAATATAGGCGGAAGTATTCCGGGCCAATTCCAATCCTTTTTTGACAGAAAATTCCACTAATACCTTATCAAAACGCTCTCCGGTAAAAGAGATCGAAAGTACTTGCCCCACCTGATATCCGCGATAAACAACACCACTTGAAACCTTCAGTCCGTCAACCCGGTCATAAAGTCCGTAAAAAATATTTCTGGACTCAAACAAAGAACTTCCTTTCAGAAAATTTATTCCCCAAATCAAAATAATTACCGCCAACAATGCCGTTATCGCTAATTTAACCTCCCTTTTTATCTTCATAAGTTACATTTTATTTCTTTTCCCATTTTTTCGCTTCGGACAGAGGCACTACCCGACCGTTCGAAATAGCAATTACGAAACAGTCTTTTACGCTTTTACGCAGTCGCTTTTGTACTTTTAGAATCTCCTCATAAGAAGAAGATTTACCCACATAATATTTATATCGACCGTCACTATGTATCTCCTCGATCTTATCTTTCAAATGTAAACGTTTCAGGTCCGTAACCTTAGTAGCAGAAGAGAGCACCTGTACGGCATAGAACCACTCTCCGTCGGGCGATACGGACTTAGGTTCTCCCTTTAAAACGATACTATTTTTCTCCATCTTATTTTTGTATTCCCGAAATGCATTAAAAATCGCCTGAGCTATTTTTTGTTGTCCCGATTCACTCGTCAGGTATTGCAAATCTTTCGCGTTGGAAATAAAACCGGTTTCGACCAATATGGCAGGCATGCCGACATCCATCAACACGATAAAACCGGCTTGCCGTACTTCCCGATTGACCGATCCTAAGCTTTTCACCAACTCCTGCTGCACCGGGGTTGCCAGTTCAATACTATTGATCAGGTAACTGTTCTTCATAAAGTTGAACATGATATACGACTCCGTTTTTTGAGGATCGAATCCATCGTATTTCACCGTATAGTCTTCCTCGTAATGGATGGCTTCATTTTCTTTCATCGCAACCTGCAAACTGGCCTCCGATTTATGTAATCCGAGTACATATGTTTCCACTCCCCGGACCGTCGGATTCTTAAATTTATTCACATGGACCGAGATAAACAACTGAGCTTTTTCCTTGTTGGCAATCTTCCCTCTTTCTCTCAAATCAACCGCTACATCCTTTTTACGGGTATACACTATTTTCATATCAGGATAGTTCTTGTGGATCAAATTCCCTAACTTCAGGGCAATAGCCAAAGTAATATCCTTTTCCTTAATCTTACCATTTATCGCTCCCGGGTCCTTTCCGCCATGCCCTGCATCAATACAAATACAGGAGATTTTTCCCAACTGATCCTGTGCAGACAGGTGGCCGAAAAAACCAAACAGACAACAAATAAGCATTAAAACTATAATCCTGTACCGATTTATCATGTTATTTAAAACTTTTTAAAAAGAAACATGAGTATTAACATCAATATTTTTTACTTTTGCAAAGCGAAAAGCTATATCGCGTCAGCAATATTAGTCACAAAAATAATATATTAAATTGCAAATTAGATTATATACAGGGCTTTTTATTAAGAAATGCATCATTTTTATGGCTATTGCCCTGCCTATTATACTCTCGTCGAATAGTTTTGCTGCCGAATATTTATTCGGGGAATCACTATGGAATATGACGGCTGATACGACCGGACAACCGGGAGACAGCCTTCGGATCGTGTATGATTCCATCGGAAATCCTGTCGACACCATCCGGAGAGATAGTGCCCCGGAGGCAAAACCGTTATTTGACGATCTGATTACATACGAATCAACGGACTCTGTTAGATTTTCCATTGCCGACAAAAAAGTTTTCTTTTACAAAGATGCCAACATCAAATACATTAGAACGGAATTAAAAGCCGATTATATCGATCTTGACATGGAAAAAAAGCTGGCCTTTGCTTCCGGAGTCCCGGATTCGGCCGGAACCCTGATCGGAAAACCGCACTTCAAAGACGGAGGACAGGAATTCGACAGTAAAGAGCTACGGTATAATTTTGAAACCCGCAAAGGTTTCGTAAAAGAGATCATCACACAGGAAGGAGAAGGATATCTGCAGGGCAAACTGACTAAAAAGCAAAGCGACTCGGTCTATTGTGTAAAAAACGGGTGGTATACGACCTGTGACGAGCACGACCACCCTCATTTTTATTTCCGTATGAGCAAGGCTAAAATGATCAAAGACAAAAAAGTTTTTGCCGGTTTTACCAATTTAGTACTGGAAGATGTACCTCTTCCGCTTTTCCTTCCATTCGCTTATTTTCCGATTACCAAAAAAGGAACATCCGGTATTATCATACCGACTTACGGAGAAGAAAGGATGAGAGGTTTTAACTTACGCAACGGGGGGTACTACTTCGCGATAAACGATTACATGGATCTCACCGTTACCGGAGATATATACACGAACGGTTCCTGGGGCGTGCGACTGGGATCGACCTATAGGAAGCGTTATAAATTCAACGGTAATTTCGATTTTTCGACGAGCAAGAACTACGTTAGCGAGAAAGGAATGCCCGATTATCAAGAGTCGAGTGACTGGTCCGTACGCTGGACTCATTCGCAAGACGGGAAAGCAAATCCCTACAGTACGTTTTCTGCTTCCGTGGATATGTCTTCTGCCAACCAGAACTACTTTAATTCCACCAACATCAACGAAATAGCCAATCAACGAAAGCAATCCAGTATCTCATGGAGCAAGAAATGGCCCGAAAAACCGTTCAGTTTAAGTGGTTCTTTCAATCATAACCAGAACAGCCAGGACTCATCCATATCCGTTACCCTACCCAATCTGAGCTTCCGAATGAGTCAGATCTATCCCTTCCGTAAAAAAGGGAAAGTAGGAGAGATGAAATGGTACGACAATATCGGTATCTCTTATTCGGCCGATTTAAAAAATAATATTCAAACCAAAGAGGACAAGCTGTTCAAATCCTCTTTTACCAGAGACTGGAATAATGGTTTTAAACATAATATTCCTCTCAGCCTCTCTTTTAAACTGGCAAAAGACGTCACGCTCACTCCTTCGCTCAACTATAACGGTTACTTGAACCTAAAAACAATTGAAAGGGTATGGGTTCCGGACACCACCGCAAACGGGGGACATTTCATCCAGCGAGACATTCCGGGCATCAATTATTCTCATGATTACTCCGCAAGTGCTTCCATCGGCTATACACCGACCATATACGGTATGTTCCTATTTAAACCGGGTTCTAAGGTCTATGCCATCCGGCATGTGATCCGTCCTACACTTTCGGCTTCCTACACTCCTCCGATCAACCCATTGGGGAGCTACACGAAGACCTACACAGACGGTGTCACCGTCACGGAATATTCCATATATGAAGGTATGACTTACCGTCCTTCCACGCAGACCAGCAAACAGTCGGGAAGTATCAGCTTTAGTGTAGATAACAATATTGAGATGAAGGTGAGAAACGATCAGGATACAACCGGGGAGGAACAATTTCGGAAGATCAAACTATTGGAAAGTTTCAGGATACAAGTCAACTACAATCCATTTGCCGATAAATTCAAGTTCAGCACCATCGGTTTGAGTGCCCGGACAAAACTATTCAACAGCAGGATTGACCTTAACTTCAACGGGACTTTAGATCCTTATGCCTTGGATGAAAACGGAAATAAATTGAATAAGTATCATGGAGGAATCGGACGACTCACCAATGCTTCTCTCAGTACAGGAATCAACTTTTCCGCTGATAACGGTAAAAATAAAGAGGAAAAAAACGAAATGATCGGGGGATACTATGACCAATACTTAGACTTTGACGTACCCTGGTCCATCAATATAGATTATACATTCAATTATAGTAAACCCGCTTTCAAATCTACGGTAACGCAGATGATGGGTATCAACGGAGACTTCTCTCTAACACCCAAATGGAAAATCAGCTTCAGCAGCGGTTATAACTTTGCCACCAAAGAAATTTCAGCCAGTAGCTTTCAAATTACGCGCGATCTGCATTGTTGGGAAATGAGTTTTAATTGTATTCCGTTCGGACAACACCAGTCCTATAATTTTCAGATCAACGTACGTTCCAGTATGCTAAAAGATTTAAAGTTAACCAAGAGAGCTTCCTGGTATGACCTATAAAAAAAAGCATTCCGAACGGAATGCTTTTTTTTTATCCTCTTTGTCTGACGGCTTCATACAGGACAATTGCTGCCGCCGCAGATACATTCAACGATTCGATAGCTCCTTTTTGCGGGATTTTAATCTGCTCGTGAGCGTGTCTCAGTAACTCTTCGTCAATTCCGGTATCCTCCGAGCCCATAATGATAACGCACCCCTCTTTCATGTTCACCTCCGTGTAATATTTCTCTCCTTTTTCACTGGCAGCATACACCATCATACCCCGCCGTTTTAATTCCTTAATTACTTTCTTCAGATTTTGTTCCCGGCAAACCGGCAAATGATAGAGCGCACCCGCGGAAGTTTTAATCGCATCAGACGATATCTTAGCCGAATTCTTGTTTGGAATAATAAGGGCATGTACACCGGCACATTCTGCCGTACGGGCAATTCCACCCAGATTACGGACATCCGTGATTCGATCCAATACCAGTATCAACGGCATTTCCCCGGCTTCAAGCACCCGATCCATCACCTCGTTGATATCCTGATAAGTGATAGGGGAAACTTCCGCCAACACGCCCTGATGATTTCGCCCCTCAAAAGGTTTGAACACCTCTTCGGGTACATACTGAAAAGGAATCCCCTTATCTCTCACCATAATAAATAGTTTCTGAAAGAGTTCTCCTTCCCGCAACCCCTTTTTAAATACCACTTTATCAATCTCCTTTTCTTGTTGGATGGCTTCGATCACAGCACGAAGTCCGAATATACACTCTTGTTTATATTTTGCCATAACCCATTGATTTACGATTTATAATTTTTAATAGTAGATTTTAAATTCTCCAGATGCTCGTTCTCTCCGCTCCATTCACTCATGCATTGGTCCAACCTTGTCTTTTTCTCCTCATATGCTCTCAAAAGCTCTTCGTTTACAACTCCTTCCGACATTTTTTCTTCGATATTTGCGATCTCTTTTTCCAACGTCGCAATCTCCTCCTCCAACTTCCCGACCCGAACCTCCACCCGCTTTATCTCCTTATTGAACTGCTTCCGTTCCAGAAATGCCTGTTTATTTTCCGAAACATTCTCTTCATTCTCTTCCGTTCCTATAATCTTGCCGCACCCCGGATGCATTTGTTCGTATTCCCGGAAACATTCCAATTTTTTTGTTTCCAAGAAATGAGTGACCCCACCCAAATACTCCTTTATTCTTTTATTCGCAAATTCATATACTTTATCAGCCAAACCCGTCAAAAAATCCCGGTCATGCGATACAACGATCACAGTCCCTTCAAATTTTTTCAAAGCCTCCTTCAATATATCCTTTGTCCGCATATCCAGATGGTTGGTAGGCTCATCAAGGATCAACACATTGTAGGGCTCCAGCAATAAACGAACCATGGCCAGGCGTGTCCGCTCTCCCCCGGAAAGTACCCTTACCCTCTTTTCCACATCCTCTCCGGAAAACAAAAATGCACCCAGGATATCCCGGATCTTTTTCCGGATCTCTCCAACAGCTACCTGATCTACCGTATCCAATACACTCAAAGAGGGATCCAATAAATCGGCTTGATTTTGTGCGAAATAACCGATATTCACGTTATGGCCGATTTTTAGTGTCCCTTCATACGGAAGCTGGTCCATGATCATTCGTACCAACGTCGTTTTTCCCTCACCATTACGCCCCACAAAAGCCACCTTCTCCCCCCGCAATATATCGATATCAACATCTTTCAACACCAAATGATCTCCGTAAGCCTTAACCAGATCCCGACCGTGAACGACCACGTCTCCGGAACGAACAGCAGGCTGAAAACGCACGTTAATCCGGGCCTTATCTTCCTGTTCTACTTCTATCCGCTCTATCTTATCCAACTGTTTAATCCTGGACTGAACCTGCACCGATTTGGTCGCTTTATAACGAAAACGTTCAATAAAATCTTCCGTATCCTTAATCTGCTTCTGTTGGTTCTCGTAAGCCCTCATCTGTTGTTCGATGCGCTCCTTTCTTAATTCCGTGAACTTCGTGTAGGAAACCTTATAATCGTATATTTTCCCCAAAGAAATTTCTATCGTACGAGTCGTAATATTATCCAAAAATGCCCTATCGTGCGACACCATCACAACAGCACCCGGGTAATTTTGAAGAAAAGACTCCAACCAGGAAATAGATTCTATATCCAGATGATTGGTAGGCTCATCCAATAGAAATACGTCAGGATGTCCCAGTAATATCTTCGCCAACTCTATACGCATCCGCCATCCCCCACTAAACTCTTCGCATCGACGATCCAAATCCTCTTGCTTAAATCCAAGACCTTTCAAAATAACTTCAACTTCCCCATTCACATTCTCTCCCCCCCGCATCCTTAATTGCTCGTCTTTCACATTCAATTGATCGATCAGCTTCATATAGCCGTCCGACTCGTAATCCGTACGTTCGGCCAACTCCAAGTGTAAACGTTCGATCTCTTCCCGCAAGGCCAGGACATCGTCAAAGGCCGATTCCGCTTCTTTTCTGACGGTCTTACCCTCGGCATACACCTTGGTTTGAGGCAAATACCCGATTTTCAAATCAGAAGACATGGAAACACTCCCTTCCGAAGGTTCCTGTACTCCGGCCAGAATCTTTAATAATGTAGATTTACCTGCCCCGTTACGCCCCGTCAAACCGATTCGATCTCTCTTATTTACCAGAAAAGAAATAGATTCCAACAACGAGAAACCTCCAAACAAAACGCTAACACTATTAACAGATATCATATCCCTTTAAAAAATTAAATGAGCCGCAAATATACGAAACTTATTTTTATTGAATCACACAACCAAGGCGTATCGTTTTAATTTGCCCACAAATAGTTTATATCCTAAATAAAGCGATCGCGGAAATAGAGCGGATTACCTCCACGATAAATTCATTTTTATTTAGCCCGATTTCAAAAACTGACATTTGTCTTGTTTTATAAGTCAAATATTTTTTATATTTGAAAAATTCATTATAAAACAAGGAGTACAAATTTGTACAAACATAATATTAACTGCTTAAATTGATATAAAATGCCTAAAGGAGTTTACAGACTACCAAACATTACCAATGAACCGATCAAAAGCTATGCTCCAGGTTCACCGGAAAGAAAAGAGTTAAAAGCACAAATCAACGAAGTAAAAGCAACAACCGTAGATCTTCCTATGATTATCGGAGGTAAAGAAGTTCGTACGGGAAAATTGGCCGATATTCGTCCTCCTCACGATCACAAACATCTGTTAGGACATTATCATCAAGGAGATGCCTCTCATGTACAAATGGCTATCGATGCAGCATTAAAAGCCAAACCGGCATGGGAGAAAATGGGATGGGAAAGCCGGGCCGCCATTTTCTTGAAAGCCGCAGACTTGCTTACAGGCCCTTACCGTCAAAAAATGAATGCTGTTACCATGTTGGGACAATCCAAAAATGCCTTCCAGGCAGAGATCGATTGCGTGTGTGAATTGGCAGATTTCTTTCGTTATAACGTAAAAAATATGTATGAGATCTACCATATGCAACCCAATTCCGCCCCCGGAATTTGGAACCGTACCGTATGGCGTCCTTTAGAAGGCTTTATTTTTGCACTCACTCCATTTAATTTTACTTCTATCGCCGGAAACTTACCGGGAGCTCCCGCACTTATGGGAAATGTGTGCGTATGGAAGCCATCCAAAACCGCCGTCTACTCGGCACACCTGATCATGGAGATATTAAAAGAAGCCGGACTTCCTGACGGAGTAATCAATCTGGTATATTGTTCCGGACCTACTGCAGCCGATGTTATTTTTAAACATAAAGACTTTGCCGGGGTACATTTTACCGGTTCGACAGCCGTCTTTAATGATATTTGGGCCAATATAGTGAATAACATCAACAAGTATCGCTCTTACCCGCGAATCGTAGGAGAAACCGGAGGTAAGGATTACATATTCGCTGATCCTACCGCTTCAGCAAAAGAGGTTGCAACCGCAATCGTAAGAGGAGCCTTTGAATACCAAGGACAGAAATGTTCCGCGGCTTCCAGAGCATATATTCCTTCCAATCTATGGCCGGAAGTCGAAACTTTGGTAAAAAAAGATTTAGCGGAAATTAAAGTCGGAGGAATCGAAGACTTCAGAAACTTTGTAAATGCCGTAATCGACGAAACCTCATTCAACAAACTATCCGAAACCATCGATGCGGCCAAGGCCTCAAAAGATGCAGAAATTGTTGCCGGCGGTACTTACGACAAATCTGTCGGATATTTTATACAACCAACGGTCATCCGCGCTTTAAAACCGGACTATATTACCATGCAGGAAGAGTTATTCGGACCGATTATTACCATTTACGTGTATGAACCGGATAAGGTTGAAGAGACTTTGGATATTCTCGACAAGGGTTCCGCTTACGCCCTTACGGGTGCCATCTTCTCCAACGACCGCAGTCACATAGAAAAGTTAACAGAGCGCTTGACGCACACGGCCGGTAATTTCTATATCAACGATAAACCGACCGGCGCCGTTGTGGATCAACAGCCATTCGGCGGAGGACGCGCATCCGGAACCAACGATAAAGCAGGAACCGTATTCAATCTGTTGAGATGGGTATCCCCCCAAGCCATTAAAGAAACTTTCGTTCCGGCTACTAATTATATGTATCCGAATTTCTTGGAAGAATAAACGACTATAACTGTCGATTAAGAGATTTTACGGAATTACTAAATCAGAATAAAGGTGCTGAAAACAGCACCTTTATTCATTCCGTTTAAGAATATGATAATTGCGGTCTGCCATATAAAATGTCTCTCTGGAAACCTTATAGTGGCGACAAATATGAGAAATAGACTTACCCGCCTGATACATTTTCTCTATCTCCTTCTGATGTTTAAACAAAAAATCTTGTTTGGTCGTACCTCTGGGACGTCCCAATTTAACTCCTTCCGCCTTTCTTACGGCTAAAGCCTCCTTGGTTCTTATCGATATCAGATTATGTTCGATCTCCGCAACTAAAGCAAAAGCAAATGCCAAGACCTTGCTATTGATACTATTGTCAAAAGCATAACCGTCTTTGGTACTATAAATAACAATTTCTTTTTCAAGACACCGATTCAGGATAGACATGATATCCAATAGTGTCCGACTCAAACGGGAAAGTTCCGTGACAATCAATACATCTCCTTTCTGCAAACTTCCCATTAATTTCCCTAATTTTCTTTCTCTTTCTTTCTTCTTTCCGCTTACAATTTCTGTTACCCAACGTTCAATTTTTAATCCTTTTCGTGAAGCATACTTCACAATTTCTTCTCTCTGATTAGCTAAGTGTTGTTTTCCCGTGCTAACCCTCAAATATGCGATTACCATAATTATCCTATTAAAGTTTACAACACCTATATAAAGAATTGCAAACCTACACATATGTAAAAAGCTAAATATCAGTAATGAAAAATAAGATAATTTGTCTTACAAAACGTTCGCTTTTTTGGACAGGGATTATATTGTTTTTATAGATAGAATTTATACTCTTGCTATTTTGATTAAGTTCTTTATATAGAATATTTTTAAGTCGTATTTTTTCTTTATTTTTAAATTTATTATATTTGTCCATGACAATGAACGATTATTATGACAGAATTGTTTGAAAAACAATCACAAATTATCTAAATAAAATCATTATAACGTTAATCATTATTTTAGGCCGTCATGAACAAAAAAGAACTTACCAAAAAAGTTGCCTCAAAGAGTGGGCTGACCCAATCATTAACTGCCAATATCGTAAATACGGTCATTGAAACGATTCGAGAATCTCTTGCAACAGGAGAAAGTGTTACAATTCACGATTTCGGAACCTTAGCCGTAAAAAAACAAAAGCCAAGGGGACGTTTTAATCTAAACACCCACGAAGTAGAAGATGCCATCCCCAGAGAATTTATTAAATTCATCACCAGCAAGTCTCTTAAATTACAACAAAAAAACAAAGCACATGTTTCGAATTAGAGAAGTAGTGAAACTCTAAAAAATGAGGGTAAGATTTTATATCTTACCCTTATAAATCAAAAACCGCCAACACTAAACGGTCTCTTTTTCTTATCCGTTAATTAAATAATCACGATATGTTCCTGATCCGTCAATTTTTCACAGTAGTGACATTTCAGCACGATAGGAGCGCTTCCTACCACGGCAAATTTTGTCCGGACATGCTGATTATTCGTAATGCATTTCGGATTCACACATTTCACAATACCCTCTACGTGTTCCGGAACACTAACCGTCTTTTTCTCTGCCACTTCAAAATCTTTGATAATATTGATTTTGGCAGAAGGAGCTACCAAAGCCAGCTTATTAATTTCATCGTCTCTCAAAAATTTATCGGAGATTTTAATAATCGCCTTTTTACCGAACTTACTACTTGACAAATTATACCCGAAAGTAACGGTATTCTCCGTGTGTTCAATACCTAAAATATTAATCACGTCAAACAACTTATCAGCAGGGATGTGGTCTATCACCGTACCGTTTTCAACGGCACTTACCTGTAATTCTTTTTTTGCTGCCATATCTTTTTTCTTTATTACCATTTTAAATCTAATGCCTTAAATATAATCGCCTGACGGGTGTAAACACCATTCAATGCTTGTTGGAAATAGTAGGCCTTTTCATTTTCATCCACATCCTCGTCGATTTCGTTTACCCGGGGTAGCGGATGTAAAATACGCATATTCGGTTTGGTCCCACTCAACATGGCGTTCTTTAAAATATACACGTTTTTCACTTTCTCATACTCTAACGGATCAGCAAATCTTTCTCGTTGCACCCGTGTCATATAAAGGATATCCGCTTCATTAATCACATCGTCCAATTCCGTATGTTCATAGTAGGGAATATGCAATTCATCCAGAAACAATTTATAAGCAGCCGGCATTTCTAACTCTTTGGGTGAAATGAAGTGGAATGTCGGATTGAAATGACTCATTGCTTGTAGTAAAGAATGTACCGTTCTCCCGTATTTTAAATCTCCTACCATAAAAATATTCAGATTCTCCAGGGTTCCCTGAGTTTTATAGATAGAATAAAGATCAAGCATTGTTTGAGTCGGATGCTGGTTAGCACCGTCTCCGGCATTAATCACAGGCACGGAAGCGACCTCGCTTGCAAAACGGGCAGCTCCCTCCAAAGGATGGCGCATAACGATCAAATCGCAGTAATTATCCACCATTTTTGTTGTATCTTTCAAAGATTCTCCTTTTGTCGTACTGGAAGAAGAAGCATCGGAAAATCCTACAATCCGACCTCCCATACGACTAATTGCAGTCTCGAAACTCAACCTGGTACGTGTTGAGGGTTCGAAAAACAAGGAAGCGACTACCTTACCGGCCAATAAATTGCGGTTCGGATTTTTTTCAAATTCTGAAGCGGTTTTCAATACTTCCAGAATCTCCTCTTTCGAGTAATCGGTAATGGATACTAAACTACGTTTGTTCATATTGTTTATATATTTAAAGATGTTTGCTTAAACATTTATCCATAAAAAAAAACCAACAATGCTATCAAAACAATGTTGGTTTTTAATATCTTATCAAAACGACGTTCTCTTTTCTGCCTAAACTGGAGGCAAGAATAAAAAGTGTGCCGAATATTTTGATGTTCAATCTTCATATCGGAATACAAATATAGATATATTTCTATCCCGAACAAACTATTTTAGCAATTTATTTAAAAAATTCTGCTATCCGATCGGCAATATCAATAGCCACTTCCGATTTTGTTTTTAAGTCGTAAATCCATTTATTTTCATCCTTATCGATCAGCGTTACCTTATTGGTATCTCCCCCGAAACCGGCTCCCTTATCCTGTAAGCTATTCAATACGATCAAATCCAGATTTTTCCTTTTCATTTTTGAGACGGCATTGGTTTCTTCGTCATTGGTTTCCAATGCAAATCCGACCAACAATTGTCCCGCTTTTTTCTTTCGTCCTAACTCGGCCGCAATATCTTTGGTCGGTGCCAACTCTAACTTCAGATCATCTTCTCCCCGTTTCAATTTCACAACAGCCTGTTCTCTGGGAGTAAAATCCGCCACAGCAGCACTCAAAACAGCAATATCACTTTCCGGAAAGACCGTTATAGCCGCCTGATACATTTCGGCAGCCGATTCCACATCTATTCTCCTGATCTGTCTATTGGATAATTTCAGGTTTACCGGTCCGGTAACAAGTGTTACTTCGGCCCCCCGGGCAGCCATCTCTTCGGCCAAGGCAAATCCCATTTTCCCGGAAGAGTAGTTACCGATAAAACGTACGGGATCTATTTTTTCATAGGTAGGGCCTGCCGTAATCAACACTTTCTTTCCCGTATAACACTCGTCCACGGCAAAAAAGCGGCTCATAAAAGCCACGATTTGATCCGGCTCTTCCATCCTTCCCTTTCCAACCAACCCACTCGCCAACTCACCGCTTTCAGGTTCGATAATCAAATTTCCACAGGATTTCAACACCTGCAGGTTCCGTTGAGTAGCCGGATGAAGATACATGTCCAGATCCATGGCAGGAGCTACAACGACCGGGCACTTTGCCGATAAATAAGTTGTCAATAATAAATTATCTGCTATACCGGCAGCCATTTTCCCGATTGTATTCGCGGTAGCCGGAGCGATTAAATAGGCATCTGCCCACAACCCCAAATCCACATGTGAATTCCAATCTCCATTTTCGGGATTATAAAAATCCACCAGAATAGGATTTTTAGACAGCGTGGCCAAAGTCAAAGGAGTTATAAACTCCTTCGCTAAAGGCGTCATTATAACTTTCACGTTAGCCCCTCCTTTTACAAGACCTCGTATTAACAGAGCCGCCTTGTAGGCAGCGATACTCCCCGTTACTCCTAATATGATATTTTTTCCCTGTAACATATGTCGTTTTTTTTATCATCTGAAAAAAAGAGGCTGTCTGAAAATTCATCCGACAGCCCTTTTATCTTTTCAGATAATTTTCCCATTATCCGTTTCTAATCTATTCTTCCTCTTCCTCCAACTTTATTGCTCCTTTTTCCTTTGCCGGATTACGGAAATAAAGTTCTCCATCCTCAAACTCCTGAGTAGCGATCAACACCGGTTTAGGAATACGCTCGTAATACTTGGAAATCTCGATCTGTTCGCGATTCTCAAATATCTCTTCCAAATTATCCGCGTATGAGGCAAACTCTTGAAGTTTTCTGCTCAACTCTTCTTTCATTTCAACCGAAATCTGATTGGCACGTTTTCCAATGACAGCTACAGCTTCATAAATATTATCCGCCTTACCGGCTAACGCAGCCGTATTCCTTGTAATGGTATTATTCGGTGCCTTTACTTTCTTAAAATCTACCATGGTTAATTTGAATATAATTATTTATTCTGATTATTCTGACCTTCCTGATTCGTGGAATTCGTTTGATTATTCTGTTCGTCTTCCTTATATTCGTCCGGATCATCGTATTGTTTCAGGAAGTCGTTCAAAACTTCATATTTTTTGGCCATTTCCTTCGCATATACGCTATTAGGATATTCGTCCACAAAATAATAATACTCTTCCTTTGCTGTTGTATAACGCTCGTATTTTTTATCCTCCACACTATTTACGGCCATTTCGTACTTCGAGTTAAACAACATCCACATGATCCTTTCCCGGTATTTCGTCCCGGGAAAATCTTTCAGACAATTCTCCAAGCTGACAACGGCAGCCTTATAATGTTCCCGCAAATAATAGTTTTCCGCTCCCAGATAAGCCTTGTAAGAGAGCTTATCACTCATGTCGTCCATGTATTTGTTTATTTGCTCTTTTCGTGTAGAATTGGGATAACGGCTCAGGTACAGTTGAAAATTATTCATAGCTTTTTCCGTCACCGTCTGATCCAAACGCACCCTCGGCGAAGCCAAGTAATTACAATACCCCATCATATACAGACACTCTTCCATGTAGGAACTTTCCGGAAACATCGCCACAAACTGTTTAAACAGTTCGGCTGCATTTTCATAATCTTTTTGATTATAAGTACAAAAAGCCCGGTAGTAAGCTATTGTTTGAGCTCTTGAGGTCCCCGCAAAAACGGTTCGAATACCGTCAAACAAATTCAAAGCCCTTGTATAATCTCCTTTATTATAATATTCTACTGCTTTTTTATACATAAGAGAATAGTCCCCACTCTTCAAAAGTTTTTGGTACTCTCCACAGGAACTCATCAGTACAATAACAAGTAGAAAACCTAAAAAATTCTTCATCATAAGCGCTATTTTTGCATCACGCAAAGATAATCTATAAATATCAATATGCAATAAGTTCATCCACATTTCTTTTTGAAAAAATAGGATAAAGGACAAAAACAACTTTTCAATAAAGAAATCCTTCATAATAAGAATTTTTAGTTACCTTTGCTACGCATTTGTATCAAAAATTTAAGAATTTCAAAATATTATCGAAGTGGACATTTTTGAAAGAGTAAAAAATCAGAAAGGAAATATCGGACAATACGCCAAGCAAGCTCACGGCTATTTTTCATTTCCGAAATTAGAAGGAGAAATCGGTCCCAGGATGAAATTCCGCGGGAAAGAAATGTTAAACTGGAGTTTAAATAACTATATCGGTCTCGCTAATGATCCTGAAGTAAGAAAAGCGGATGCAGAAGCAGCGGCAAAATACGGCATGGCCTATCCCATGGGAGCTCGCATGATGAGTGGGCAAACTTCTCGTCATGAATACCTGGAATCCCAATTAGCCGATTTCGTGGGTAAACCGGATGCATTTTTACTGAATTTCGGGTATCAGGGTATGGTTTCTATCATCGATGCCATGACTTGCCGTCATGACTGTATCGTTTACGATGCCGAAGATCATGCCTGCATTATGGATGGCCTGCGTTTATCTCCGGCAAAACGTTATGTATACCAACATAACGATATGGATAGTTTACGCAAACAACTCGAACGGGCAACCAAATGGGTGGAAGGTACCGGAGGCGGTATTCTCGTAATCACGGAAGGTCTTTTCGGGATGGCCGGAGATCTGGGAAAATTAGACGAGATCGTCGCCATGA
This sequence comes from uncultured Sanguibacteroides sp., assembly GCF_900543425.1. Classification (GTDB taxonomy): domain Bacteria; phylum Bacteroidota; class Bacteroidia; order Bacteroidales; family Marinifilaceae; genus Gabonibacter. Next base: position 59,137 of record NZ_UQRQ01000002.1, read on the forward strand.
AAAAAGATTTCAATTTCCGTCTATTGGTCGATGACGCTCATGGTTTCGGGACCATGGGGCCGAACGGTGCAGGTACCGGAGATCATTTCGGAGTAATGGACCAAATAGACCTTTACTTTGCAACCTTCGCCAAAGCGATGGCCGGAATCGGAGCCTTTATTGCCTGCGAAGAAGATATATGCATGTATCTGAGATACAACATGCGTTCCCAGACATTTGCCAAATCCTTGCCTATGCCTATGGTGGAAGGAGCCATCAAACGCCTGGAGCTATTGAGGAGCAGACCGGAATTAAGAGAAAAATTATGGACGATTGTCCGGGCTTTACAAAGCGGGTTGAAAGCAGACGGATTAAACATCGGTAAAACAAATTCTCCGGTTACACCCGTTTACTTATCCGGTAGTGTTGCCGAAGGAACTCAGGTAGCGATGGATTTAAGAGAGAATTATAATCTTTTCTGTTCCATCGTGGTTTACCCGGTGATTCCCAAAGGACAATTATTACTTCGTTTGATTCCAACGGCCATGCATACGCTGGAAGACGTGGAATACACCGTTCAAGCCTTTAAAACGGTTGCGAAGAAATTAGCTAACGGAGAATACAATAAAGAGACGGTAGTCGATGCCAATGCTTTATAATAAAAAAAGCCCGCCGAACGGCGGGCTTTTTTTATTTTATCTTTGATAATGTCCGAATAGCAGATTAAAACCGAATCGTGCGCTCGCCGTTCGAGTACTCGTATAGTTGGCTGCCAACACATTATCCGTTACCACGAAAAATTGGAACGGACCGAATTTAGCGGTTAATGCCGCTCCTATATTAGCAAAGTCCCCGTTTATCATAGAATAAGATACCGAAGCACTAATATTCCGAATCGGACGTAAATTAGCAGACAAGGTTACTGCCGGGAATAAACGCCCATCCATGACCGACGCTTTCAACAGACCGCCGAAATTAACCCACTCTCTCATCTGATAAGTTGCTCCCGCGTATATTTTTGCATTCAACATCGTCGTATAGGCCGCTTGCTTATCCGTTAACCGGAAACGATTTTCCAACGAATCGGTCATCTCCTCGAAGGCATCACCGAAATCCTTATAATTCGGATCATCCTTATTAAGACTATTGGAAAGGTCGGCTCCCGTCCAGTCAAAACTCGTGTTTTGTTTGAAATTATAGGTATTCTCTTCCCAACGAATAAAACCTAAATCCAGCACACTCGCGTACAAGGTCAGCTTATCCATCAATTTGTACTGAGCTCCCAAATCCACGCCGAATCCCATATTACCCGTTCCAATAAGGAATTTGGCATCGACAGCATCATCATCAAATTCGATGTTATCCCATTCCACGTATTCCCCATCTTTCGTATATTTAATCGGAGCCGAAACCCGAATATTCTGACGAGAGGATAGCCGGATCGTATCTCCGTCCGGCGAAGAGTAAACTCCCATCTTCGAATCGGTCATATCGGCATTGGCAATCCCGAACAAAACCTTAAAGCGTCCACCGACCGTCAACCGATCGTTTACTTTCTTGGATAATCCAAAACCTATTTCGTTGTATGCCGTTACTTTTAATCCTAAACCTCCCCAGTCAAATGTCTGACCAAGATAATTGGCATTACCTTCTTTGAAGAAAGTGATAATATCTTTATTAAAACTAAAGACAATATCATTCTTTTGGGTTATATCGAATGTCGCATACCAGGAATGAATTCGAAAACCGATTGCCAGAATAGGCACTTCCGTGTTCAAAACAAGAGAATTCTTCTCCCGTAAAGCTTTATGCAAACGGTTTACATCATAGATTACAGAATCAGCCTTATCTCCCGTTCCCCATCTTAACAGGTCGTCTACTTTAAATGCATTACTGAAATTCAAAGAGATACCGCTCAATCCGGGTATTCCCACATAGGTTTTGTACTCCGGTTGATAAGCCGGATTCAACTTCACCCGCTGAGGGGAATTGGATAAAAAATAAAGCGTATTGTTCCCGTCCTGAGCCATTACGAACCCAGGTAAGAGGACAAGGAAAGATATAATAGTAATTAATTTTTTCATCTTGAATACATTTTAATCTTACTTGATACCGAGTTTGACCTTCACTAACACCTTCAATTCCAGTTTGGCATCTGCCTTTACTTCTACCGGAGTTTGTCCATTACCGGCAGTCGCCATACTGGCAATCAGAATCAGATGCTTTGTCCGTTCCAGGTTATCTATATTTGTCTCGGACAGCTCCACGATATGTTCACCCTCTTTTACCGCAATAACATTACCGTCGGCATCTATCTCCGGAACATCAATCAATTCATCCGCGTCGATCCGATCCACTTCTTGGAAATTCTCATCTACCATCAGGAACTCTTTCACCCCGATTTTCAAGGGCGTACCGTTTTTGGCCCGCAGGATCAAGGCCATCTTCTTAATCTGATCCGGGTTATCCAGATCTATATCCTTAATGGTATCCCGGAAAGTAAGATTCTCGGCTTTAAAGTAAAGCGGTATCTCCACTTTCACGTCGGCCGATAATTCAGCGTTTTCCTCAATGACACACGCCGTTTGCATCCCTCCTTCATTAATGAATATATTACCGCTATACGCAATCGAATCTTTAGGCGGTAAGGAAAGCAGTTCATCCACATTAGAATTATCCCTCGTGTACCCTTTTTCATTTACCGTCTCACCCGTTTCGTTAAACGTGTCAAATATAAGCGGTTCACCCGTAAAATCCCTTGTTTCTCCTTCCTTATAAGCGATAAAGTCAGGCATCAATTTAATCGGAATATCAACACCTTGACTCTTCACGATCAATTTCAACGTAGGATCTGCAAAATAGAAATCCCCCGTTACATCATTCCAGAAATCGATATTCATTTCAAAACATCCCCGATCAATATTGATCATCGGGGGATTTATCTGGCCGACTACCTTATGGAATACAATATCAGACAATAAAAATTCCAGGTTCAAAGACTCTCCGGCCGCTATTTCCACCTCCTGGTCTTTCGGTATAAAGCAACGAATCTGATAACGAACCCGATCACTCTCATCGTTCATATCGAACTCCAGCTCCCGGTCTTCGAAAAAGATATCCGTTTGATTCGCATTCACAACCCGTTCCAACTTATAAGGATTACCTGCTTCATCTTTCACATCGGGCAAGGTCAAGGTTACGATATAATTAAAGGAGTAGGCCGGAAGCTCTCCGGAAAACCTTACCTTGGCCGAAAGAAAAGAGAGTTTTCCGATTTCTCCGAAATCAAAATAGGTCTCCCCGTTACTGGATATATCGATATCCTGAGGTAAGTTTCCACTAATCGAATTCGGGGATAAAACAAGATTTGCATCTAATGAAACCTGTTGTTCCGGCATATCCCAGAAATCTTTTGCCTCCAGGCGCACGATGTCTTTTTCTTCATAATTAATGATAATCCGGTTATCACGTTCGATCATCGATTCATCCGGGTCATAAGGATTCAATAAATCCCACATGGTATAATCCCCATATCCTACCGGTAGTATAAAATCTGGCTCCCATTCGATAGACTCGGTCATTTTGTCCGAGTTGAAAAGTTCCGAATCGCCACAAGAAATGATACACATACCTAATAACCCTATTATCAGGTAGAGTTTCCACACACACATTTTTGTCATAAATTACAGTTATTATTACACTTACACTAAAATTCAGGAAACAAATATAAGGATAAAAATAAAAGACACACCAAAAATATTTAAAAATATTATCTTATAAATCGGTATTTTAACAAGCTATCGTTCTCACTTCCCACGTAGAGATAGAACCCCACGTTTCCGGTATTCTGGAATACAATAGAAAAGGCAGAAGTCCCCGTAATCGGAAATCCATTCGACTGCACCCCTCTATCCAGCAAATACAAATCCGAATGAACCTCATCCAACATCCCCACGCGCGTATCACGAGCGGAAAAACGATACACGTACGGAAAGCCCAATTTTCCCTCTTTTACTTGTGTTTCCCACAAAACTTTACCGTTCCGGTCATACACGTATACATCCTCTCCGTTCGAAAATATAAAATCATCATTCCCGTCTCCGTCCATATCGGCTACATTAAACAGATAGCCACCCGTAACTTTACCCGGTTTTAATGACCGGGATGTCCCTTTAAAATCAACAAACTGCAATTCGCCTCCGGCATTTCCAAAAACCAAAGATTCATTTTGTCCCTTTCCTGTCAAGTAAATCATCGTCCCCGGAAGCAGATCGTATAAAGTTCGTATTTTTACCCGTTCCCGTCCCCTCCGGTCCAGAATATAGATTCGATATCGATCGGCAAACACGATATAATCTTTATCCGCAACCCTAAAATAATATACTTTAGACACCGGATCATTATCACTTTGAGGTTTACTCCACCCTTCAACGGGATCTCCGGATAATTCATACAGGTATATTTTCCGATCCGCACAAGGGGCAAATACCCGATAGTTCCGGTCATTATCATAATCATAGACCGTTATGCCCGAGGGGCACGAACTTTTAAACGCCAGAGGATAACGAGGTAAGTAATTCCCATTCCGATCGATCAGGTATAGTTGTTTCGACGTAGAGAAAAGATATTGCAATTTTCCGTTTTTATAAAAATCGACCTGATACACCTCGCTATTGATCTTTCCGTCTATCGGCAATTTCCATAGAATTCTTCCCATATCGTTAATCAAATAGACCGTATGTGATTCGTCCTGTACAAACAGTTCTCTCTCCCCATTATTATGATTAACAACAACCACGGGTTTCATGGTAAGTTTAGCATCCAGCTTCGTTTGCCAAACGACTTGTGCCTGTGGCTGCTCGACTTTTTCCGTGTTCAGGAAAATACTTTGATACAACATCTCTTCTTCACTAATCCACTGTAAACCTATTGAAGAAAATACATCTAAACGTTCTTTATTTCGAGTGAAAAAATCTTTCAAGCCATTATTCGCCATATCTTGATAGAGAGGGTACATACTCCCCGTTTCTGCCAGATACATCCAATTGTATTTGGCAGACATCTTCACCCTGGTTTTCTTATACCAATCCATATCCTGAACATTCAGACGTCGCATATAGTTCTCCGCAAAACGGCGTATGACCGATTCGGAAGAGGCTAATACCAAATAATTATCCTGAATCATAGCATAACGAGAAGGGACGCCATCCCATACATACCCCCACAATACTCCGGCCAAATCCGTCACGGGCATCTTGTAATACGTTACTTTTTTCTCCTGGTCCAAAGCCGTTGTCCTCTCGAGGGAAGTTTCATGTATATTTACCTTCTCGGCATACTTCCGAAGCATATTTTTCAACAAAGTCTGCCCTATGCTACCAGACTTCAAATAAACCATCACGAAACCTTCTTCTTTCTTATCTTCCGGATCATACGAATATACACCTTTAGCAAACTCCCCCTGTAACAACTCCCTCCAGCTTGCCTCCGTCTCATCTCCGAATAGCCGGGTAAACTCAGCTTTTCTCTTCCTGACATGCTCTATAATACCTGCCGTATGACGAAACTTTTCCAAGGCTGTCAGATAAGCTTTCGTATCGCTCAGGTTCAATACGGTCACGGCATTCACTCCGGAAGGAATAACTCCTTCTATACGGGGAGCCATCGGCTGTTGTCCCTTAAAAACATTCAGAAAGGTAGTCTTCATTCCGCCATAATACATGAAACCGTTAAAACTGATTCCGTCAGGTTGAATATCTCCGTCCAAAGCTCCCCATTTAAACCATTTTGTAAGATCCAAATGAGGAGAAACAATGTTTCTATTCATGTATAAAGGCCACAAATCCGAAAAAAAAGAAGTATTTAAAAAAACATTTATTCCCGCTGTTTCCGAAAAATAACGGGTTATATTTTTATATAAAGGTATACTTTCCTGATCGGTTTTTTTCTCCTCGTTAATCTGTTTTAATGCATCTTCCAAATATAATTCAGAATCCGACAACAAAACCATTCCTCCCACCACGGTAAAATAAACTTCTGTTTCTTTATCTTTGAAAGAGTATATCTTAAACTTATCATATAAACGCTCTTTGAGCTCTGCCTTCGCGTAATACCCCGTCAAAAAATGAACTACCTCACTACGCGAAGCCGTTACAACCCGGTTTAAAATATATAAAAAACGGACACTCTTTTTCCCCTCTCTCCTTAGCGCCAAAACCCACGAGGTATTTTCCACCAATTTCAACTTTTGCAATGTATCGACACTCCGATAAAAGATACTCTTATGATAGCGAGCTAATTCTGCCGCAAACGCCTCTTTCAATCGAGGAGACAAGGTCACGTTGGCGTGAATATTAAGTACCACAGCCGAATTAGTAGGAATAAATGCCTCCTTCGGGACATCCAGGCCTTGCTCCCGTTCATTCACTCTCCATAGGATCCAAACGATACATCCCATCAATAAAACTCCCAAAAGGATCAGTATGATTTTTTTGACCATGTCCGAAAAACTTTACGAGAACAAATTTAGCAAAATATTTTATATCCCTGCTTTTTCTTACCTTTGCGATATGAAACAAAAATAAAATGTAGTGGAAAAATATACTCTTTCTGATTTGGTATACCGACTCTCCTGCACCGGCAAGGAAGAAGAAAATCTTTACAACGAGGCCGAAAAAATAAGAAAAGAACACATCGGGAATGGGGTTTACTTACGCGGGCTGATAGAAATATCCAATATTTGTATCAAAGATTGTCTTTATTGCGGAATCAGGAAATCGAACACCGGGACAGCCCGTTACACGCTTACCGATCGAGAGATATTGGAAGCCGCTGATTTTGCTTATATCCATCGGTTCGGTTCCATTGTATTACAGGGCGGAGAACGCAATGATTCCCCTTTCATCGAACGCATCGAATATTTATTAAAAGAGATCAAGCGCAGAAGTAATAACGAATTAGGCATTACGTTATCGTTAGGAGAACAGACCCGGGAGACCTACCAACGTTGGTTTGACGCCGGAGCTCATCGTTATCTGCTCCGGTTCGAAACCTCGAATCCGGACCTTTATTCCAAGATTCATCCGAACAATGCATTGCATTCGCACGCCACAAGATTGAAATGCATCGAATATTTGCAGAAATGCGGCTACCAGACAGGTACGGGAGTCATGATCGGATTACCCTTCCAGACCTTAGAAGATCTTGCAAACGATCTGCTTCTTCTCCGATCCATGAATATCGATATGGTGGGCATGGGACCTTATTTAGAACACCGGGACACTCCCCTCTATGCTTATCGTCACGGATTACTCCCTTTACAGGAACGGCTAAAACTATCCTTACACATGGTCGCCCTATTGCGAATTCTTATGCCGGATATCAATATTGCAGCGACCACAGCCCTCCAAGCCATCGAACCGGAGGGAAGAGAAAAAGCCATGCAAATCGGAGCGAATGTGGTTATGCCCAATATCACTCCCACCTCCAACCGAACACTTTACAAATTATACGAGAACAAACCCGGTACACACGAAGGGGCCGACGAGTCCATGAGAAATCTCGAAGCCAGCATACGCCGAAGCGGTTGTCAGGTCATGTACGGAGCATGGGGAGATTCCCGTCATTTTTACAAGCGAAAAGAAGAGGAATAATTACATCGGCAACATCGACTTAAAAGGCTGGAAAGCAGCTAAAATAACCAAGGCGCCCAATATGGCAATAATCAAACCCGAAACCCGGTTGATTGTCACCAATACCCGTAAACGGAATTTCTTCCTGAAAATATTCACCAGGGTCGAAAGCGTATACCACCATACTCCGCCTCCCAACAACACTCCAACCACAACCAACAACTCTCCCAAAGCAGATGCAGACTCCCCGAATACCGACATTCCGGCAAATACAGCCATAAACACAACAATCGTAATCGGATTGGAAACCGTTAGAAAAAAGAGAGAAATATAATCTCCCAATAAGCCTTTCTTGCTCACCCGCCCATTACGTTTTTGCTTAATCTGACGAATCGGATTATCGAAATAGATCTTCAATCCGATAACAATTAAAAATATCCCTCCGATAATCTGCAATAACAATTCGTGGGTCTGCACGGTACTAATCACAAATCCTAACCCAAAAGCAGCGACCGAAGCGTAAAAGAAATCAGCCGAAGCCGCTCCCATTCCGGCAATAAAACCGGATAACGCCCCTTTATGTAGTGTTTTCTGAATAATCAGCACCCCCATCGGTCCTAACGGGATCGATACCATCAACCCTACCAGCATACCTTTAAAAAGATAGATTATATCGTACATGCCTTATTTTATTTCAAATATCTACATTATCTGACGAAAAACGCGTCAGAATAGTTTCATCATTAATTTCCTTCGATAAAGATTCGATCGTTTTCATCGGAACGTCAAAAATATCTAAAATTAACAAACCATCCAAACACATACTGAACTTCGGATCAATATTGAATCCTATAATTTTCGCATTCAACGAGATATATTTTTTCAACAACACGGGTAATTTATCACTCGAAGGCTCTATATCTCCGATCATCTTATCCAGCACGCTGATATCCTTATGAGCCACATCGAGCATAACTTGAATTCCGGGTTCATTTGTTCCCACCAGGTATTTGGAACGCGGAAGTACATAACGGGCCATATCATAATTATAATGATTAGCCATGATAAATTTCATGATCAACTCTTTAGACACTTCCGTATATTTTCCGCTAATGGTTACCGGACCTATCAGATAACGATATTCCGGATTTTTCAATAGAAAATAGAGGATACCTTTCCATAACATAAATAAAGGGAGAGGCTTACGTTGATAGGCTTCCGTAATGAACGAACGCCCCAACTCTATGGACTCGTACAGGACAGGCAACATCTCTTTTCTCATCTTAAACAAGGAATTGATATAGAAACCTTTCATCCCGTAACGGTCAACAATCTCTTTTCCTTTACCGACCCGGTATGCCCCTACGATTTTTTCTTCTTCTTTATCCCAAATAAACAGATGATAGTAATATAAATCATATTCGTCCAAATCAATACTACGATTCGTTCCTTCACCTACAGCCCGGAACGTTACTTCCCTCAAACGACCGATCTCATTTAAAACATTAGGAATTTTTACCGACGGAGAACAATAAACATCATAGTTCTTCATCGTAAACAAGAGATAATCCTCCGCGATGTCGGCTATCTCTCTTTTCAATACATTATTCTCAATTTCCGATGCGATCGGTTCTGCTTTTGGCATAGCTTTTTGCGATTTTATGAAAAATTTCTTCACCTCCAAAGAAGAACCTAACAAATAGGTCTTCGCTCTCAAAAACTTCCCGTATTGTACTATGTCGTGAAACGAATTCTGACTTTCAACCGATATCGGATTTCCGATACGCAGTTTTACTACCCGATTTTTTTTATTCAATAGCTCGGAAGGTAATTTCACGTTACGTAACATCGGATGGATCAACCCCAGCAAATAAAACAACAAGCTATTGGAGCCTTTAAAATAAATCGGTACAACCGGAACCTTTGCCATTTTAATCAACTTTAGCGCAGGTAGGTTCCATTCCGGATCCTCCACATGATTGGAATCCGGTTGATAAGAAGAAACATCCCCGGCAGGAAAAACCCCCAACGGTTTACCCGACAGCACATGACGCATCGCCTCTTTCAGTCCCCCCGATTTAACATTCATACGTTGCTCTTCCTGTGGTTCCATCCCCAGAAAATACTCCTGTATCGGAGCGATCTTTTTCAACAAGAAATTGGCCAATACTTTATAATCAGGGCGAATCTTACTCAACAATTTTACCAAGATAATCCCATCCAATCCGCCGAAAGGATGATTTGACACGGTTATGAAAGGCCCCGTCTCCGGAATTTTCTGCAGATCTTCATCACTAACCTCAACCGTCACCCCCAATGTATCAATTAAATTATCAAGAAAAACCTCAGGATTATCATCATACACTTTCGAACAGAGTTTGTTTAATTTGTCCAACCGCAAAATATACATTACCAATTTTGCCATCAAACTATTACCGAAAGGATTAAATCCGCGCATAGGCAATAAATCTCCCGAATTAATTAATTTCATTTATACTTCTTTTAACTCCCTTTTCAGGACACAATCAACTCTTTTACAACACCTTCACCTACCCGGTCATTCAAAGCTTTTAACAGCCCTTCCTTAACCAATAGAATTTCATTCTTCACGACAGACGAGGAAAAGCTAACAAAAAGCTTGCCATCGACCATTCGTAGATTTTTTGTTTTCGAGGCAATCATTCCCCCCACGACCTCCGGCCAAAGCTGACATACCTCCCTCTCTTTGAAACGTTGAGTCAATCCCATCTGTTTCAAATAAAGTTTCATCAACTCATCCATCTTTAATGTTTTGCCCTGCTTCACGACGTATTTCAAATTATAAATCTATGGTATTACGCGAGTGCAAACACCAAAGACTTTCTAATTTGCAAAATTACCATTTTATTCGATAAAACAAAGAATCATACACACACCTCTTTTATAACCCCTTCTTCCACCACGAAAATCTTAAAAGAGGAAGTATGTTGCTTTACTATTTCATCTATGTGCAGCCGATTCGTATCCGTAATAAATACTTGTCCAAATGTTTTTTCCGAAACGATACTCACGATCCGGCTTACCCTGGAGGTGTCCAATTTATCAAATATATCATCCAATAAAAGCAACGGTTTTATTCCATTCCGTGCCGATAAATAAACGAACTGAGCAAATTTCAATGCCACTAAAAAACTCTTTTTTTGTCCCTGCGATCCCATTTTCTTTACCGGATATCCTCCTAATTCAAGCCCCAAATCATCCCGGTGTGTTCCGACCGTCGAATAAGTCAATATTCGATCCCGTTCAAAACTTTCCTTGAGGGAAGCAAGCAGGTCGTCATGTTTTATCGTCGTCACGTACGTTAACGAAACTTGTTCTTTTCCTGAAGCAAGCAAATCGTAATAATGCTGGAAGATAGTGCTCATTTCAAGGACAAAATCCCGGCGTTTCTTTAAAATCAACATCCCGCTTTCGGCCAACTGCTCATCCCAAACCGCAAGCATATCCATATCCATTCCTCTCCCCGCATACTCTTTCAGCAACATATTTCGTTGCATTAAAATCCGGTTATAACGAATCAAATGCGTCAAATATTCTTTGTCCTGCTGGCTAATTACGCCATCGACAAAACGACGTCTCTCCTCGCTTCCTCCATCTATTAAAATCGTATCCGCGGGAGAGACCATTACTAATGGCAGTAGTCCGATATGATCGGATAGGCGATCATACACTTTCTTGTTTTTTTTAAATACTTTCTTTTGGCCTCGTTTCACTCCACTATACACCTCAACCCTCTCGCCTCGCCGTTCATAATTACCCTGTAACACAAAAAAAGGCTCTCCGTGACGAATATTCTGTACATCCGGTAAGTTGAAGTAGCTCTTACACATGGATAATTGATAAATAGCATCCAATACATTTGTTTTTCCCGCTCCGTTGTTTCCTATAAAACAATTAAAACCGGAACAACATTCAATTTGAGCCTCCGATATATTTTTATAATTAACAATATCCAAATTTTTTATTTCCATCTCGATGTTTTATAGGTTAGGACCAGCACCCTCGTTCTCTTCTCCCCCAAAAGTAAGGAAAAGTAAAATAGATTTTATCGAATGTAGAATTTTTTGCATAAAATTTCGTGGAGGCTCTCGGCATATGAAAAAAAAAACTAATTTTGCAGGTCGATGAATAATGTGTAATAGATAACAAAAAACATATAACGATGTCAAAAGAGAAACAAAAACACGGAGATGGCTTCGAACAGATAGAAGAAGTTACGATATCAACCGAACAATTCATTGAGAAAAATCAGAATTTATTAATCAAAATCATCATTGTAATTATCGTTGTAATCGGTGTTGTGCTGGGATACCACAAGTTCTACAAGCAACCTCTCGCTAAAGAGGCTATGAATCAAATGTTCAAGGCTGAAAATCTTTTTGAAAGAGATTCATTCAACTTAGCTCTTAACGGAGAGGGAGATGTTCTTGGTTTCCTTGATATCATCGAAAAATACGGTTCAACGCCAAGCGGTAACTTAGCAAACTATTATGCCGGATTGTGTTACCTCTATAACGGAGATTACAATAATGCCATTAAATATTTAGAGAAATTTTCATCTAACGATTTTGTATTCAAATCATTAGCAAAATCAAATATCGGAGATGCCTACATGCAGTTAGGCGATTACAAAAAGGCAGCCGATTATTACAAAAAAGCGGCTAACGAAGATACGAATGAATTGACAGCTCCCATCATTTTAATGAAAGCAGGACTTGCTTTCGAAAAAGCGAACGATTACAAGTCGGCTTTAACAATGTACGAGAGGATAGAAAAGGAATTTATCTCTTCGATGGAGTTCCGCGATATCGAGAAATACATCACGCGAGCCAAAGAGAAAATAAAATAATATCTTTTGATCTCAAATAAAAAATCCCCGGAATTCCGGGGATTTTTTTATTATTCAATGAATCTCTCCGATTTTACATACTTCAATAAAAGAGGCACCTTTACCATGCCCGAAGCTTCCTCCCACAACAACGACATAATCATCAGCATGAATTCCTCTTTTCGTTAACATCGCCGGTAGGTCGTTCATAAATTCATCACGAGACATCGGTTTTTCGGTAAAATAAGGATAAATACCGAAAGAGAGAGCAAGCTCCCGCATCACTTGATCGTTATAGCAACGCGCAAACACAGGCAAATCTCCCCGGAAAGCAGACAAATAGCGTGCGGTACGCCCTGACAACGTATCCACGACAATAGCTTTTACCGGCAAGACCGTGGCTGTTTTGACAGCAGCACGAGCCAACGCCGCCGTAATTTCATTATTAATCCGGACCAGACTCCGACCCGCATCCGGAGCCACGGAACATTCGTTTTCCTCCGCCACATTTCTCATTACGGTGACAGCCTCTACCGGATAAGCCCCATAAGCCGTCTCCCCACTCAACATGATAGCATCCGTTCCCATGTAAATAGCATTGGCAATATCGCTAATTTCAGCCCGGGTAGGTCTCGGGTGTTCTATCATCGTATGAAGCATCTGAGTGGCAATAATCACGGGCTTTTTACTTTCGATGCATTTATTTACGATATAACGCTGAATACGAGGTATTTTCTCTGCCTCAATTTCAATTCCCAGGTCTCCCCGGGCAACCATCACCCCATAGGCATAATCCAAAATCTCGTCGATGTTATCAACTCCTTCCTGGTTTTCAATTTTAGCGATGATCTTTATCTTACTCTGTCGTGCGTCCAATATCTGTTGTACCGCTATCACGTCCTCCTTATTACGTACAAAGGAGTGGGCAATAAAATCCACGTTATTATCTATTGCAAAATTGATAAACAACTTATCCTTATCGCTTAAGGATTGCAATTTCAAATTAGCCCCGGGCACATTCACGCTTTTCCGATCCTTTATCATGGCTTCATTGGTTGCCATTACCTCCAGATAGTGTGCATATTTTTCCACGACGACCAATTCGACATCTCCATCGTCGATTAAAATACGATCTCCGGTTTTAATATCATCCGCAAAATAAGGATAAGATACATGGATTAATTTTCCCTCCATCTTTAAATCCACATCTCCCGTAAGAAACAGGCACTCTCCTTTTTCTACCTGAAAAGGAGTATCAACTGACACGGTCCTTACTTCCGGCCCTTTCGTATCGACCAAAATAGCGATATCTCCGGATACGGTACGAACATTATCTATCACTTTCTTTGCCTGTTCTATATTCTGATGAGCCGTATTCAAACGAACTACATTCATTCCTGCACGATACAGATTTTGTAAAAAATCCACATCACATCTTTTATCCGATATGGTTGCTACAATCTTTGTTTTCTTCATATAAACCGATTACTTAACGACATTAATTCTTATCAAAACTTTTCTTTACTCTCTTTTTCTCATATAAAATATCTACGAAAAGAAACAAAAAAAGATTTAGAAAGTTTTCTTTTTTAAAGAAACGCCCGTAACGCCAGCTCGTAGGACTTCAGTCCGAATCCGGCAATAACTCCCCGACAAACCGCTGTCAAATAAGATTTATGCCTAAATTCTTCCCGTTTGGCCGTGTTAGAAATATGCACCTCAATGACAGGAGTTTCGATTGCGGCAATGGCATCCGCAATGGCAATAGAAGTATGAGTATAGGCCCCGGCATTCAGTATAACTCCGTCATAAGAAAAACCAACCTCATGTAACTTATCGATCAATTCTCCCTCTATATTGGATTGAAAATAACCGATTGCCACCTCCGGATATTCTTTCCGCAAAACCTCCAAGTAATCCTCGAAAGAGGTCTCGCCATAAATTGATTTTTCCCTGACACCCAAAAGATTGAGATTGGGTCCATTCATAATTAATATTTTCATACTTTTCGTTTTTATTCTTCTGCAAAATTAACAAAAAACGATCGCAAACAGGCTGTTTTTCCACCAGAATATTAATTTTTTATTACGACACCTATCTGAACTTTTTCTTTGTTAAACTTACCAAATGGTGTCGGTCGCATATAAAAATCCCTTATCTTTAGCCATCGAATTTCCCATTTTATCCTTCATTATTACCTTCATTGAATTGAAGGCAGAGGATATATAGGGCTATATAAACGGACAATATTTAATTTATAAACACGATGACCTGGAATGAAGCGATAGATAATTTTAAAACGTATTTAACCCTAGAAAAATCTCTTTCAAGCAATTCAGTAGAAGCTTATCTGAACGATATAAAGAAGTTGGCATCCTTCAGCTTACAATCTGAACCTCAACTTCAACCCGAAGAGATCACTTATACGATCCTAAACAATCACTTATCCCAATTAAAAGATTCGGGAATTACGGCCAGAAGCCAGGCCCGAAGTATTTCCAGTATAAAATCTTTTTTTAAATTTCTGATTTACGATGAAGTAATCACCGTCAATCCGGCAACCTCTTTAGATACTCCAAGAATAGGGAAAACATTACCGTCGGTACTGAGCGTAGAAGAGATCGAAGCCATGATTGATGCGGTTAACCTAAAGAAACCGGAAGGACAACGCAATAAGGCAATCATAGAGACGTTATACTCCTGCGGACTACGCGTATCGGAACTGGTAAACCTGAAACTTTCCAATATCAATTTCAGGATGGGATACATCAAAATAGAAGGAAAAGGTAATAAAGAACGTCTGGTACCGTTAAACAACAAAGCAAAAGACGAAATACGGATATACACGAAAACAGACAGGGCTGCCACCCCTAAAGCCAAAGGGTATGAAGACATCCTTTTTTTAAATAAAAAAGGAAAAGCTCTTTCGAGAGTAATGGTATTCAACATCATAAAGGAATTAGCCTTAAAAGCAGGTATTAATAAAACCGTTTCTCCACATACCCTTCGACACTCGTTTGCCTCTCATCTTGTAAACGGAGGTGCTGACATACGGGCTGTTCAAGATATGCTGGGGCACGAGTCCATTCTTACCACGGAAATTTATACCCATCTGGACAATACCTTTTTAAGAGATACGATCATAAATTTCCATCCCAGGGCAAAAAATTCCCGCAAATGATCACTATCTTTGTATACTTTTCCTTTTCACATACGAGGGGAAGAGCCTTAATTCAACACGATCATGGAAAACAAGCAAGATATTCTCAAAAAATTAGGAAGTAACGATATCGAACAGGTAGTGGAAGCAATAGAACGGATTAAAACAGAGGGAGATCTGTCTATTATTCCGGAATTACTGGACATTTTACTCCTATGCAAAGAGCCTGTCATTATCACCAACATTACCTCCCTTCTCTCCGACATCAAAGATTCGGGATTCAAAACCATCCTGATGGAAAAACTGATTCAGGCATCCAATGACTCCGAAAAATCAAATCTATTACGTATATGCTGGGAATCGGCCATTGATTTTTCCGAATACATTGATGTATTTCTGGACATTCTCCTGAAAGATGATTTCATTTCAGCCCTGGAAGCATCGACCGTCATCGAGAATCTATCGGATAATCTACCCGAAGAAAAAATAAAAGGAGCCATAGAACAAATAAAAGCATTACCGGCAGACGACGATAAGGCCTTCCTGTTTGAAAGTGTTCTTTCCCATCTGGAAGAGATGCTTGTATCCCAAAAAGAAAGAGAAGATGATGAAGAAGAACATCATCATTGCGGATGTGACGGACATGATTAACATTGTAGATTGTAAATTGATTTTTGAATTGTAAATCAAAAATCAATCATGTTGTCTTAAGCCAGGTTTTCACCCGGTCTACTTTTTCATCCAAGGGCATATCTCCGTTCAGCCACTTGATATCAAAACCGTCTCGTTCCATTTTCCTGAACCAGGTCATTTGTCTCTTGGCAAATTGGTGGATGGCTATATTTAATTTTTCAACCATTTCATCGTATTCCAAACGACCTATTAAATACAGGGTTATATATTTGTACTCCAAACCGTAATAAATCAGGTCCTCCGACTTAACTCCCCCATCCAACAATCCTTTCACCTCCTCAATCATTCCATTTTTCAGACGAGCTTGTAACCGTTCGGTTATTCGTTGTCTCCGTTTCTCACGATCAAACAAAACTCCTACAATCAAAGATCGTATTTCGGGGAACGCACCCTCTTCCGGTTCATGAGTAAGATAATATTCGGCAATCTCTATACCCCGAATAGCCCGTTTTACCGTATCCGTATCCGTCGTATTATGTAATGTTTTATAAGAAGCTAATATCTCTGTCAACTCAGCTAACGATTTAGAAGCTAAGCGAGCCCTTAATTCCGTATTTTCGGGAACCGGAGTCATACGATAAGCTTTCAGTATGGATTCCACGTACAATCCGCTCCCTCCGCACAATACAGGAAATACATTCCTGCTCTTGCAATCTTCCCACACTTTCAAAAAATCCTGCTGGTATTCAAAAAGATTATACCGATAACCCGCATCTGCAATATCCATCAAATGATAAGGAATAAGACGTCCCTCGTATTCATATTCGGACAAATCCTTACCCGTACCGATATCCATACCTCGGTATATTTGACGCGAATCAGCCGAAATAACCTCTCCGTTTAACTCTGCCGCCAACCTAACTGCCAACGCCGTCTTTCCCGTGGCAGTTGCCCCGACTATACTCAGTAAATTATAATCCATAGTTCCTATAACATTCCAAAACCTTTTCAATGGGTTTTCAAATTTAATTTATTTTTTTGAATCCCTTAGATTAATTTCAAAATTAACATGGAGGAAAGGAGGAAAATAGTATATTTGGATGCTGATAAAAAAATAGATTAGAAATAAACTCATAAAATCATCAACTTATGATCAATGACGAAACAATTCGACTAAGACCATTAGAACCCGAAGATTTGGAATGCCTTTATAAATGGGAAAACGATATGGATCTATGGGAAGTAAGCGATACCTTAACCCCATTTTCCTTATTCACGCTAAAGAAATACATCGAAAGTTCCCATCTGGACATTTACACGACCAAGCAACTTCGTCTCATGGTTGAACTTATAGATCCGGTGACTCCCGTGGGGTTAGTTGATCTATATGATTTTGACCCTTACCATCAACGGGCAGGAATCGGAGTTATGATTCACAACAGCGAATACCGAAAAAAAGGTTATGCGACATCCGCCATTCGTTTAATGCTCGATTACTGTTTTGAAACATTAGGCCTCAATCAGGTATACAGTAGTGTTCCCAGCGGCAATATCGGTAGCCGGAAACTTTTTGAAAAATTAGGTTTCGAGCAGACGGGCTATCGTAAAGACTGGCTTCGCAGAGGTAATGAATGGGAAGATGTTGTTTATTTCCAATTACTTAATCGATAATAATCAAAAAAAATATCAGGAAGCTGTCGAATCTGAAACAGCTTCCTATTTTTATTTCTACACGTCATATCTTTATACTATGAACAAAAAAATCCTTAAGCATTCATTATTTATGGTGTGTTTATTTGCCGGCTTAACAACCCGAGCTTCCATACCGGAAGAAACCATCCAGACAACGATTACAGCAATTCAGTCAAAAGGAGATACAGATAAACAACTCGTAGAGGCTGGAGTCAGACAAGTAGCTCGCCTCTGGCAAACAGAGGATGGGAACGCAAACGATTTCCAATCCTTTTGTATCAAAAATTATCTTACGGATCCCGTAACCAAACAACGGGTTTTCGAAAAGATCAGTAACTATTTTGAAGCTTTGTGGGGACATTTCAATGAAATAACCCTACAATTACAATTGAACCTTCATCAAGATAACGGGCCTTTAGACGAAATTGATCCCATGTTCGGCGCTTACAGTCCCGGTTCTCACCTGATTAACGATTTTTACGCAAATAAAATCGGTTTTATTATCGCATTGAATTTTCCGGAAGTTCCCTTAAAAGTGAAAGAGACTCTCGGAACCAACCGACAGGCTTGGGCTTATGCCCGCCTGGGAGACATTTTCACCTCCAGAGTTCCTTCCGAATTAATCCAAGCTCAAGTAAAATCGGAGAGCGATGCAGATGTTTATATATCCGATTACAACATATACATGGGACACGTGTTGAATGCCAGGGGGAAAAAACTATTCCCGGAAGATAAGATTCTACTCTCGCATTGGAATCTCCGGGATGAAATTAAGGCGAATTATAATAAAGGAAAAGAGGGATTGGATAAACAACGCACCGTATACGAAGTCATGAAGCGAATCATCACGCAAGAGATTCCCACGCAAGTAATCAACTCCGGAACGTACGATTGGAACCCCTATTCCAATACCATCAGCTCCAACGGCGAGCCAACCACCGTAATCCCCGAAGATACGGAACGTTACCAGCGGATGTTAAATAATTTTCATGCCGTTAAAGCCATAGATCCTTACACGGGTAAAAACTTTATCGAACGAAAATTCTCCGGGGAGATGGAAATATCCCTTAACGATGTCAAAACCCTATTTACCCAATTTCTAACCGCACCGGAATTAAAAGCCGTAGGAAAAATCATATCCAAACGACTCGGACGTAAATTAGAGGCTTATGACATCTGGTATGACGGATTTAAGGCAAGAAGTAACCTGGACGAAACAAAATTAGACGCCCAGACCCAGCAACTTTACCCGGATGCTGCCGCATTTAAAGCCGGACTTCCCGATATCCTCATCAAATTAGGATTCACTCCCGAAAGGGCTGACTATATTTGTGATAAAATTGCCGTCGATGCAGCGAGAGGCTCCGGACATGCCTGGGGGGCAGCCATGAAAGGACAACAATCACACCTGCGTACCCGTATTCCGGCAAAAGGAATGGATTACAAAGGGTATAACATTGCCGTCCATGAATTCGGACACAACGTGGAACAAACACTCTCTATGTACGATGTGGACAATTTCATGATGAGCGGTGTCCCCAATACCGCCTTCACGGAAGCCCTTGCTTTTATTTTCCAGAAACGGGATCTTCAATTATTAGGAATCGAAGACCATAATCCGGAAAAGGAAGACATGGACGTATTGGATAAATTCTGGAGTTTATACGAGATCATGGGAGTTTCGATGTTAGACATTGCCACCTGGGAATGGATGTATGCTCATCCCGATGCAACAGCATCCGAATTAAGAGATGCCGTTATCTCCCTTTCAAAAGAGATATGGAACACATATTACGCTCCGGTATTCGGAAAGAAAGACGAAACGATCTTAGCTATTTATTCCCATATGATCAGTTATCCCCTCTACTTATCAGCTTACGCGTTCGGACAGATCATAGAATTCCAACTGGAAGATTATCTGAACGGTAAAAACTTCTCTCGGGAAGTAGACCGTATTTTCAGGCTCGGACGCCTTACTCCCAACGAATGGATGTTACAGGCTACCGGGCACGATTTAAGTGTAGAGCCCATGGTAAAAGCCGCTCAAAAAATAATAAACAAATGAAAAAAAGAGGCTTTTTCAAGCCTCTTTTTCATTTATAATAATTTTATCATTCTCTTTATCGTAATCTACCTGAAGCTCGCTCCCTTCCGGGATCCCCTTT
This sequence comes from uncultured Sanguibacteroides sp., assembly GCF_900543425.1. GTDB lineage: Bacteria > Bacteroidota > Bacteroidia > Bacteroidales > Marinifilaceae > Gabonibacter. Next base: position 79,264 of record NZ_UQRQ01000002.1, read on the forward strand.
ATAATGACTTCCGCCAATTCATCTTCCAAGTATTTTTGTATCGCTCGTTTCAACGGACGTGCTCCATATTGAGGATCAAAACCTTTTTCGGTAATAAAATCTTTCGCTTCATTCGAAATGGAAATCTTCAAACCGAGATCACCTACCCGTTTAAACAAACCTTTCAATTCGATATCGATTATCTTATAGATATCTTCTTTCGACAAGGAATTAAACATGATAATATCATCAATACGATTCAAAAATTCCGGCGAAAAGGCATTCTTCAATGCTTTCTGCACGACTCCCCTCGCGTAGTCGCTATCCCCGGTCCGATCCTGTGATCCGAAACCGATTCCGCGACCAAAATCCTTCAATTGACGACTACCGATATTAGAAGTCATAATCACAATTGTATTTTTAAAATCGACCTTACGTCCCAAACTATCGGTCAATTGTCCGTCATCCAATAATTGCAAAAGGATATTGAACACGTCGGGATGGGCTTTTTCAATCTCATCCAACAACACGACAGAATAAGGTTTACGACGTACCTTTTCCGTCAACTGTCCGCCTTCCTCGTACCCGACATAACCCGGGGGAGCTCCGACAAGACGAGATACGGCAAACTTCTCCATATACTCACTCATATCGATACGAATCAGTGCGTCTTCGGAATCGAACAGATAACGGGCAAGTACTTTAGCCAATTGCGTTTTACCTACTCCGGTAGGCCCCAAAAAGATAAACGAACCGATCGGACGATTCGGATCTTTCAATCCGGCCCGGTTCCGATGAATCGCTTTCACGATTTTTTCAATAGCCTCCCGTTGTCCTACGACACTCTCGCATAGCTCGTCATGCATCTGCAGTAATTTCATGCCTTCTGTCTTGGCTATCCGTTTCACAGGTACTCCCGTCATCATAGCCACGACCTCAGCGACATCCTCTTCCGTCACCGTAATCCGGTTCTCATCCAATTCCTGCTGCCATTTATTTTTTTCATCCTCCAACAACTTCAACAGCTGTCGCTCCTTATCTCTAAAAGCAGCGGCAACCTCGAAATTCTGCTGTTTTACCGCATCCTTTTTCTTCTCCTTTACCTCTTCTATGGAAGTCTCTAATTCTTCTATAATCGGCGGAACATTAATATTAGCAATATGCACCCTCGATCCAGCCTCATCCATCGCATCTATCGCTTTATCCGGCAATGCCCGGTCGGATATGTAACGGGTCGTCAACTTCACACAAGCCTTTATCGCCTCATCCGTGTAACGAACATTATGATGATCCTCGTAACGGGATTTTATGTTATTCAAAATCTCTACGGTTTCATCAAATGAAGTCGCTTCTACCAATACTTTCTGGAAACGACGTTCCAAAGCTCCGTCTTTCTCTATATTCTGGCGATATTCATCCAGCGTCGTTGCCCCTATACATTGGATCTCTCCTCTGGCTAATGCCGGTTTCAACATATTGGCCGCATCCAAATTTCCTCCCGAACCTCCGGCCCCTACAATGGTATGAATTTCATCAATAAACAAAATAATATTTCTGTTCTTGGCTAATTCTGCCAATATAGCTTTCATCCGTTCTTCGAACTGTCCGCGGTATTTCGTACCGGCGACAATCGAAGCGATATCTAAAGCGATTACTCTTTTATCAAACAACACCCGGGAAACTTTCCGTTGTACGATCCGGATGGCCAAACCTTCTGCAATAGCCGATTTGCCGACCCCGGGATCTCCGATTAACACCGGGTTATTTTTCTTTCGACGACTCAGTATTTGAGCCAAACGCTCGATCTCCCGGTCACGTCCGACAATCGGATCCAACGTCCCCTCCTCTGCTGCCTTGGTAATATCGATACCGAAATTATCCAGAACGGGAGTATCCGATTTCACGGACGTCGAACCTCCCTGACGATAAGGATTATACATAGAAGAATCATCTTCGGAGTCTTCCGAATCATCTCCCTCTTCGTTATAGTCTGATTGCATACGCATTTTCTCTTTTAAGACAGCCTCTTTAAAAATGTCATAATCAATATTCATGCTTTTGAACAATTTTGTCACAAATCCCGCCTGATTCCTCAAAATGGCCAATACCACATGTTCGGATTCCAACTCTTCATCACCTAAATCCCATGCCTCTTCCACAACCCGTTTCAATACACTATTAGCCGCAAGTGTAAAATCAATATCGGTTACATTTTCCGATTTATAACGTTTTCCACCGAGCCGTTGTTCTATCCTATCCTTCACCTCATAAAAATCCAATCCCAAGGATATTAATATATCAATTGCCCGACCGCTTCTCAACCTCAACAAACCCAGAAATAAGTGCTCCGGGTAAATCTTAGAGTTACCCAAACGTCTTGCTTCTTCTCCTGCAGAGGTCATTATCTGTTTTAATCGTCTTGTTTCTTCTCTTCCCATAATTCTTGTCGTTTCCCGACTTTTATTAATTAACGTAAAGATAATACTTTTATACCAGAAATATCATGTATCTCTCATTATTCACTTTTTATTATCTTATTAAACTCTTCTTCAGACAAAATAGTTACATTTAATTTCTCTGCTTTTTTTAATTTGCTTCCGGCACTCTCTCCGGCCAAGAGATAAGTTGTCTTCGAAGACACTGAATCACTTACCTTTCCACCCGCTTTTAAGATCAAAGTCTTAAAATGCTCTCTGGGTAAAGAAAGAGTACCCGTGATCACAAAAGTCATTCCGGCAAGGATATCACTCTCCCCCTCTTCTCCACGGATCTCTCCCCGTATACCCCGTTGAAGGAAACGGGCCATCATCGCCCTGTTTTCCGGTTTTTCAAAATAACGTTGTACGCTCCGGGCCATCTGTTCTCCGATATCCTCGACTTCTATCAACTGCTCGTAAGAAGCATCCATGATCGCCTGCAACGATTTAAAATGACGAGCCAGATTCCGGGAAGCACTTTCTCCTATATAACGAATTCCCAAAGCATTAATAAAATCAGGCAAATCCGCTTCTTTTGATTTCTCAATCCCGGTAATCAAATTATCTACCGACTTCTCCTGCAAACGATAGACCCTTAAGGTATTCAACTTACGGACAAATTTCTCTTTTCCTTGCAGGAACAGGTGTATCCGCAAGGCCTCCTCTTCACTTATCCCCTCTACTGCCGCAATTTCTCGCTCAGAGGCTGTCGCCAATCGATAGAGATAATCAAATTCAACCGCCAACCACTCTGCCTTATGACGATCTATTCCCGGAATATCCAAGGCGTAAATCACCTGATTCAAAGGAATCATATCCACCTCCCCCGCTTCTTTCAATCGCTCTAACACCTCGTTAAAAGGCATACGAAAATAATCCACTATTTTATTCACGCTCTTTCTCCGATCTCCAGTAAACTGTAATTTATCAATCGCCAGTAATTCTTCCCCGGAAGCTTCGCTATACGCCTTTAAACTACCGAAATGTTCCGCCAACACCTCCGCATTTTTTACCGATATGTTTTTTATTCCTATTTCAAAAGCATAAATAACCTTGGATAAAGGAATACTATTCATCACATAACTTTCAGGATAAATGATTTTTTCCATTCCGATCAACTCTTGCCGATGGGCTGGCAACTCATAGATGTCCGAAACGTCCCGGATCCACCCTTTACTCAATAATAGTTCGATAGTCTCTCCCCCCATCCCCTCTATATCCATTGCTTTACGACTCACAAAATGTTCGATTTTTCCCGCTATTTGAGGAGGACAATGATCTTCATTCGGACAATAATGATTGGCCTCCCCCTCGTGCCTTATCAACTCCGTACCGCATTCCGGACAATGAGTAATAAATTGAACGACAGGAGCGTTTTCCTCTCGTTTGGCCTTATCGACACCGACAATTTTAGGTATAATCTCTCCCCCTTTTTCCACGTAAACCCAATCGTGAAGATGTAAATCCAATTCCCGTATAATATCTTCATTATGTAAAGAAGCCCTTTTTACGGTTGTTCCGGCAATATGCACCGGAGCCAAATTAGCTACCGGCGTAATGGAACCGGTACGCCCCACCTGGTATACCACATCTATTAACCGGGTTTCCACCCGTTCCGCCTTGTATTTAAAGGCAATAGCCCAACGGGGAGACTTTGCCGTATATCCCAGTTGCAATTGCTGACGAATGCTATTCACTTTTATCACGATTCCGTCTATAGGTACCGGTAAGGTTTTACGTCCCTCGTCCCATCTTCTGATAAAACTTAAAATCTCGTCTACATTCCGACAAATCTCTATATTCGTGGGAATTTTAAATCCCCATTCTCTGGCCTTCTGTAAATTACCGTAATGAGTCGGAGCAGGAGTATCATCCCCGGGTATATAATACAAATAACAATCCAATTGACGTTTAGCCACGATAGAAGAATTCTGTAGTTTCAAGGTTCCGGCAGCTGCATTTCGCGGATTGGCAAACAAGGCTTCTCCCGCTTCTGTCCGCTCCTCGTTCAAACGGTTGAAAACAGTAAACGGCATCAATATTTCTCCCCGTATCTCAAACTCCTTCGGGTAATCATCTCCCTGTAATCGCAAGGGGATCGTACGAATTGTCCGCACATTCGCCGTAACATCATCTCCCTTCTCTCCATCCCCGCGCGTAACGGCAACTTTCAAATTCCCGTCCTCGTATCGTAAACTAATGGATGTTCCATCGTATTTCAACTCACACACGTACTCTACCTCCTCATTTCCAAGTCCCTTACGAACCCTCTCGTCAAAATCCCGTATTTCCTGTTCGCTATAGGTATTGGCCAAAGACATCATACCGTACTTATGGGGTACTTGAACAAACTCATTCGTGGAATCGTTGCCCACGCGCTGAGTCGGAGAATTCGGATCGTACCATTCCGGATGCTTGGCTTCCAAAGCCTCCAACTCGTGCATATATTCATCGAATTCCATGTCAGAAATCTGAGGAGCATTTTTTACATAATAGAGATAATTATAATACTCCAATAATTTCCTTAGCTCTGCTATTCTTTCTTTTTCTACATTCTCCATATATTCCTCTGTTACAATTCATTTAGGAAACAACCAACCCTGATTCCAATTTTATCCGTTTATCTTCTCCCCGTGTCCCAAACCCTACAAACCCATTGTACGTAAGTTCGTTCACAAAGATAATTTATCTGGATGTAGAAAATATTAAAATAAAAATATATTTTAGCGCATCTGTATCATTTTACAAACCGGTTGAAATTTACAAACATGAGATGTCACCCTGCTTCGAAGCCATTATTTATCTGTATATTAGCATTTTTACTTTCCACTTTCACGTTATCGACGGTAAAGGCTCAATTTGTCGACTTAGGACAAGATCCGTGTTTCACCCGCTGGCGTCAAATTAAAACCGATGAATTTCAAATTATATACCCCGATTTCTTTGAAGAACAAGCTCAATATCTGGCTAATATATATGCCAAACTATATGCACACAGTAACTCATTAGGCGTAAAAGCCAAAAAAATATCCATGATCGTACGGGCCAACGGAGGAATATCAAACGGAAATGCCGGATGGGCTCCTAAAAAGAGTGAACTATACACGACTCCCCCTCAAAGCTCCGACGACAACTGGTTGGAACATCTTTGCGTACATGAATTTCGTCACGTCGTACAATACGATAAGGTAAATCAAGGATTCAGCAAAGCGCTTTATTATATTTTCGGGGAACAAATTACAATGGCCATTATCGGAATTTACATCCCGATGTGGTACCTCGAAGGAGATGCTACTGATTTTGAAACCTCTATCGGGACAAACGGCAGAGGACGATCTCCGGAATTTTTAAATGAAATGAAAGCCCAGATTGTAGAAAAGGGACTTTACACTTACTATAAAGCCGTATTGGGTTCATTGCAGGATTTCGTTCCGGATCGTTATACGATGGGGTATTTTATGGTCGGGAACAGCCGGGTTCATTACGGAAACAGCATCTGGCAAGATGCTCTCACGAGAGTCGGGAAACGTCCGTATGGAATTACTCCGTTTGCCAAGAGTTTGAAAATAACCTTAAAACAGAAGAGGGACTCTCTATGGGATATTCCTCGTTTCCGCTCTTTCTTCGTCAATCCGGACAGTGTGAAACAGGCAAATACTTATTGCGATGCCAAACGTACCCTTTACCGGGATAACTTTAGCGAACTACAACAAATATGGAAACGGGAAGCCGATAGTATACAGAATCACTTCGATACGCTTGATACCCGGAATCCGGTTTATGCCAATTACCACTACCCGACTCCCACGGAACAAGGCGAAATCATCGCCTACAAACAAGGCTTGGGACAAGCAGGAGCTTTTGTTGAACTAAAGTCTGGAGAAGAATCGATTCTCGTACGCCCGGGAGTATTGTACGATTATAAATTTGCCTACAATCAACATCAACTGGTATGGTCGGAATATAAACCGAATCTTCGCTGGCAGCACGGAGGAAGAATGGTTTTAGCCAGCTTCGACATGCAAAAACGGAAATACACGCGACACCCGGCGACTTTCAACCGGTTTGCCCCTTTTGCCGTCGGTAAAAACTGGGGATTCGTGGAAGTCAATAAAGAAAATCAGTCTTCGATTGTCATCACGGATCATACATTTAAAAAAGAGATATTCCGTTTAAAAGGAAAAGAACAGGAACTTTTCGTTCACCCTTCCTTCGACGGCAAGGAAAGCATTTTAACGGTGGTCGTTTCACCTTCCGGAAAAAGATTAGAACGGATCAATCTGAAGGATGGAAAAAGAGAACCCGTTACACCGGAAACAACTTACGAATTAGACAATCCGATCGACCTCGAAGGAGAGACTATTTACCGGGCGGCATTCAACGGCAATAACTCCTTCTACCGGCAAAAAGACTCTTTATACTTCGGGGAAAACATCTTAAACGGTCGTTTTGGAATCCGTTATCCTTCTCTCTCTCCACAAAAAGACACGCTTTACTTTTCGTTCTATACGGCAGACGGCTATAAACCGGGGAAAATAGCACTACAACAGCTAAAGGGAACGGCCATCCAATCCAAAAGTTTTCCATTAGCTCAGGAATTAACCCGCCTGGAAAACTGGAAATATAAATTCACACGGGATTCCGTTTACAGAAGCAAGAAATACAACAAAGCCCTTCACCTGTTCAATTTTCATAGCTGGGGTCCGATTTTTCCGGATAAAGATGAAATGGATATCGACTTCGGCATCGCTGTCAGTTCTCAAAATAAATTAAGTACACTATTTCTTACGGCAGGCTATGTACGAGGACGAGACTATCCCCACGGTAACTGGCAGATCAAAGCTACCTATAAAGGATTCTGGCCCGTTTTCCAGATTGAATTCAAAAGCGGAAGACAAGACGATTATATGACGAACATAGATTACCATGCCACGAACCTGATCACCCGTAAACCAGACACCGTTCTCATATACAATACCAATCGATACACCCAACTAAATACGGTCGTACAATTTCCATTTACATTGAATGTCAAAAACTATCTCAGAACTTTAACTCCTTATGTTAAATACGAATTAAAAACCCTGCATCAGAACAGAATAAAAGAATTCGGCTCCGTATACGACTTCAAAAAAAATCTCTGGCAAATTGCCAATCCTAACGACTATCAATTTAAGAATCCAGATAGAACACTGCAAATCATGCAATACGGTATTATATTTTACAACCAAACCCGTATGAGCGAACGCGATGTAAACCCTCGTTGGGGACAACGGTTAGAGGCCGGTTTCGCTCATACTCCTTTTGAAAACCTGAATTACGGAAATACCTGGTGGGGGGAAGGCAGATTTTACCTGCCGGGATTTGCCCTGCATCATTCATTTTACGCTTACTTAGCGCATCAGGAAAAATCAAACATAAATAATTATTTCAGTAATGAAATCCTCTCTCCGAGAGGTATGACACTCAGAGGCTACCGGTTGTCCACCCTTCATTCCGGTTACAAAATGCCCATTTGTTATCCGGACGCACACGTAGGTCCCGTTTTATACATGAAACGCCTGACTACAGGGGTATTCTTCGATGCAGGAAAAGAAAAAAACAGACTACGTTCAAAATTTTTCTATTCCTATGGAATCGAAGCAACCGTGGATACCCATTTTTTCCGCCTGCCATTCCCGGTTAATCTGGGTTTCAGGACAGGTTACGAGACTAAAAAACAATCCATGTTTTTCGACGTTCTGTTTTCCGTGGCATTGACCATCTGAATAATTTTCCCCAAGCTCTGATTCGGATTCTTGTTTTTCTGAAATATTCTCATTATTTTAGGAACGTGTAAAAAAAGCCCATGACCCTACAAGAGATTGTTATTTTATTGCAAGCCGAGGTGATATATGAAAATCATCACCTCGATAAAATGATTAAGCACGCCTTTGCTGCTGATCTCATGAGTGACGTACTACGTCTGGATACCAGTGAAATGATCCTGATTACGGGATTAGCTAATCTTCAGGTCTTACGGACGGCAGAAATGTCAGATATCTGTTTTATCCTTTTTGTTCGGGGTAAGCAGGTTACTCCCGAAATGGTCGAATTAGCCAGAGAGAGTAACATCGCTTTACTCCAATGCAAACAGAGTATGTTTAAAGTATGCGGTGAATTATATGCTGCCGGTTTAGAACCTATTTATTAATCCGAAAAAATGGAGTTTAATTACAATATCGAAGGGGGAAATTTTTCCAAAGCAGGGCAAGCCTCTAGTGAAGTAAAAAAGATTCTCAAGCAACTAAACATCGATGCAATGCTGATCAAACGCATTGTCGTCGCACTATACGAAGCGGAAGTGAATGTCGTGGCTCATGCCTACGAGGGTATGATGAAAGTAGCCGTTAATCCTGAATATATCGAGGTAATCATTAGCGACAAAGGGCCGGGTATTCCCGATATTTCCCTGGCCATGCAAGAAGGCTATTCGACCGCTTCCCCGAAAGTACGGGAGATGGGATTCGGGGCAGGAATGGGATTACCCAATATGAAAAAGAACTGCGATAAACTGGAGATCGAATCCAAAGTAAACGAAGGAACAAAAGTAACGATGACCACGTATTTTTCAAACTAAAACGGAACATTCGAAGTAAATATGGAACCTTTCTACCATGCCTTAAAAGTTGCGTCTCAAGCGTGTATCGGATGTACTCATTGCATGAGTCTATGTCCGACACAAGCGATACGTATCAGGCACGGGAAGGCAAGTATATACGAAGCAGCTTGTGTAGATTGCGGTATGTGTCTGAAATCCTGTCCCCAACATGCCATTATCGTGGAACAGGATGATTTCAATCAGATTTTCAATTTTAAACACCGGGTCATTTTACTTCCCACCGTCTTATTCGGACAATTTTCCGAAGATATCACGGAAGAACAGATTTTTTCGGAACTACATGATATGGGATTTACTTATGTACTGGAAGTTGCACAAACATCCGGTATTTTGACAGAAGCAACCCGGGACTACATGAAAAACAACAGTCATCTAAGACCGTTCATATCCAGTTTTTGTCCGGCTATCGTCCGGTTGATTCAGGTCAGGTTCCCTTCACTAATAGGGCATATCGTCCGTTTAAAACAAGCCATGGATTTAGCGGCCATCTATGCCCGGCAGAAATTAATCGATCAGGGTATTCCTAACGAGGAGATCGGAATTTTCTACGTTACCCCTTGCGCTGCCAAAATCGCAGCCGTAAAATCTCCCGTGGGAGAAGAGGGATCCGCTGTAAACGGAGTTATTAACATTGACTTTATTTACAACAAGATACAATTAGGTATCACTCAACACAAGAATCAACCGCTCATTCCCGTCCCGGAACAAACTTACTTATCACCGGAAGCCATTGCCTGGACTCTTACTGAAGGCGAAGCTTCCCGTTTTGACGGACGCTGCCTCGCTATTGACGAAATTCATAATGTCATCGATATTCTCGAGAAACTGGAAAATGACGAAATCACGGACATTGATTTTCTTGAATTACGGGCTTGCGACCACTCTTGCGCGGGAGGAGCTCTTGTCATAAACAATCGTTTCTTAACGATAGAGCGTTTACGTAAGCGCATGAGGACAAGCGAAATGCAAAATCGGACCAGTCCGGACGATATACAACAATACAGGTCTTTTCTATACAAACTCATGCCCCTCACGGGTAAGATTCCTCCCCGTTCCATCGAAAAACTGGACGAAGACATGCTCGTAGCCATGGAAAAAATGGAAAAGATCAACCGAATCATGGAGTTCATTCCTAAAATAGATTGTGGAGCTTGCGGAGCTCCCTCCTGCCAAACCCTTGCCCGAGACGTCGTTCAGGGGAAAGCCAAATTGAACCAGTGCGTGTTTATGCAAAAAATTCTTTGTAAAGAGGATTTAATGACCCCGGAAGAATCCCTCGACATTTCAGAAAAAACCTGGGGGAAGAAAAGATTTGAATCATAATTAATCGAATATAAAATCATGACCGTACAAGAACTTATAACCAAACTAAACCTTACTCTTTGTAGTGGAGCTTCCGGTACAAACCGGGAAATTAAAGGAGGATATACATCCGATCTGTTAAGCGACGTCATGGGTAACGCCCGGGAAGGGGACATATGGGTTACTCTTCAAACCCATAAAAACATTATGGCTATCGCCTCCTTAAAAGAGATTGCCGCCATCATACTCGTGAAAGGACGTACCCCCGAACAAGATACGGCAGCAGAGAGCGATTCCGAAGGAATTCCAATCCTGTCCACATCTTTGGAGACCTTTGAAATCACGGGAGAATTATACAAAACCATTAAAGGCTAAAATCCATGATATTCCGGGCCGATTTACATATACATACCGTACTCTCCCCTTGTGGGGACCTGGATATGAGTCCCCGGAATATTATTGCCACGGCTAAACAAAAAAAATTAGACATCATCGGTATTACCGACCACAATTCCACCAGACAGGCTACCGTTATCCAGGAAAAGGCCCAAAAAGAAGGAATCTTTGTTCTTACGGGAGTAGAGATCTCAACCCGGGAAGAGGCTCATTGTTTAGCTTTCTTCCCTACCGGGGAACGACTCGGCGAATTCCAACTTTTTTTAGACCGACACCTCCCCTATATTCAAAATAACCCGGAAAAATTCGGCTATCAAGTAGTAGTCGACTGGGAAGATCAAATTTTATACGAAGAAGAACGCCTGCTAATTTCCGCTCTGGATCTGCCGATCGAAAATATAGAACATGAAGTACATCGGTTAGAGGGTATCTTTATTCCCGCCCACATTGACAAAAGCTGTTTCAGTATTATTTCTCAATTGGGATTTATTCCTCCCGACCTACAAGTGGAAGCCTTGGAACTCAGTCCTCACACGACCAAAGAAGCATTTTTAAAAAACAATACTTACCTTCAGAATTATGCCTTTATTCGTTCCTCCGATGCCCATTATACCAATGACATCGGTAAGGTATACACGGAACTATCCCTTTCATCTCTCTCTTTTGAATCTATTAATCAAGCGATTAGATCCCTATAAATCCTCCTTAAATGTTTTTTGAAAAAACTACAAAATAAAGAATGGAATCAGGGGAAATAATATATTTTATATACATAATTATCACAGAATCAACTTCATCTATCTATCAATAAACGAACGTTTTATGATTTTGGCTATTTAGAAAGGGACAAAATAGGCTTTAATGTGCTTTATTATTGATTTATAATTTTTTAAAATAAATCAATATAGCATATTTTTCGAATAAAATCCGTATATTTACGCCATCATAAAACGTTCATTTTTTTAAATTGAGTAGAAGAATGACAGGAAAGGAAAATGATCATATTAATCCATCCAAAACAATACTTATTGCCGAAGACAACGAAAGTAATTTTCTTCTTTTAGATACGATTCTAAGAAAAGAATACTCTATTGTTCGTGCCCGGGACGGGGTGGAAGCGATCCAAAAATTCAAATCTCATTTTCCGGATCTTATTTTAATGGATATCAAAATGCCTCAAATGGACGGCTTAGAAGCCACCCGCGAAATACGAGAAGCAAATTCAGATATTCCAATTATAGCCGTAAGTGCTTTCGCCTTTCCCCAAGACAGAGAGGCGGCAGAGGCAGCGGGATGTTCCGACTACATTGTAAAACCTATCAATTGCGCCCTCTTGAAACAACTCCTCCAATATTACCTTTTTCCAGATTAAATTATCCCACTCATTTTTATTTGTGTGGTAGCCTAGTGAACAAAGGTTTAAAAACTTTATTAGAAACAATCTATATAACAAAGGTTGACATCATGTCAGTTGTTTATTGCGATATTTCTACTATATTTGAGACGAATTATTTTCAATTGAAAGTTTATTTTGAAAATAACCGTAAATTTATAAGTGGAAGGTGCGATTTCCCTCACATTTAGAAGTGACGAAGATGCAGGATTTATCAGCTCATATTATGGACATTGCCCAAAATTCGGTGCGGGCAGAGGCCACAAAAATAGAAATTGATATTGAAGAAAATATCAAAAAAGACCTCTTTAGCATCACGATAAAGGACAATGGATGCGGTATGGATAAAGAAACATTGGCTCGGGTAACGGATCCATTTTTCACGAGTAGAACCGTTCGAAAAGTAGGATTGGGTATTCCCTTGTTAAAACAAAATGCAGAGCAAACCGGAGGTTCGTTAACCATTCGTTCTCATAAAGGAGAAGGCACAACCATTCAGGCTATTTTCTCTCACTCCCATCTGGATCGTCCTCCCGTCGGTAATATAGCCAATACGATCGTTCTACTTGTAGCATCGAATCCGGACATCCATTTTGTCTATCACCATGTCACAGAAAAAGGGACATATCTTTTTGACTCAAAAGAGGTGAAAGATTATTTGGAAGGTGTTCCTATTAATGACCCGGAGATCATACTTGCTCTACAGCAAATGATAGAAGAGAACTTAAAAGAGATAACTTATACAACAAATAAACCTTAATCATTAACTATGGAGAAGATAAAATCATTAGCAGATCTTAAACGTATCAAAGAAAACGTTCAGGCTAAAATCGACCTTCGTGAAAAAAGCGAACAAGCAGATAACCTGATTCAGATAAAAATAGCCATGGCTACGTGCGGGATTGCAGCCGGAAGTAAGGAAACCATGAATTATTTTATCGAAAATTTAGAAAAAAACGGGATTGCGGCTGTTGTGACACAAACCGGTTGTATGGGATACTGTTACGCGGAACCGACCATCGAAATCACAAAACCCGGTAAGGAGCCGATCGTTTTTGGTCATGTAACCCCGGAAAAAGCAGAAGAAATCATTCAGAAATATTTAAAGAACGACGAACTCGTGGAGGGAATAATTCCCGTTAATTATAACACGATTTAATCGTTGCAACCCGATTATAATCTGTCGAGTTGTGTTGAAAACAAGAAAATTAACCCTAACAAAACCTTATATCTATGAGTTATAAAATGCATGTTCTCGTATGCGGTGGGACCGGATGTAGAGCATCCGCCAGTCAACACATTATCGGGAAACTGGAAGAGTGCCTGAAAGATAAAAACCTCGAAGATGAAGTTCAGGTCATTGCGACAGGCTGTTTCGGTTTCTGCGAAAAAGGCCCTATCGTAAAAATCATGCCGGACAATACTTTTTACGTTCAGGTAAAGCCGGAGGATGCCGAGGAAATTGTGAATGAACATATTATCAAAGGACGTAAAGTCGAGCGTTTACTCTATAAAGATCCGGAGAAAAAAAGTGCCGTAAGTGATTCCAAGCACATGGGATTCTATAAAAAGCAACTCCGTATCGCCTTACGTAACTGTGGCTTTATCAATCCTGAAAATATCGAAGAATATATTGCTCGTGACGGGTATGCTGCATTGGCAAAATGCCTGACGGAAATGACCCCTCAAGAGGTGATCAGCGAAATGAAACTTTCCGGCCTACGGGGAAGAGGCGGCGGCGGATTTCCTACCGGTATGAAATGGGAATTTGCCAGCAAATACCAGGCAGATCAAAAATACGTGGTATGTAATGCCGACGAAGGAGATCCGGGGGCATTTATGGATCGGTCCATTATGGAAGGAGACCCTCACTCTATCGTGGAAGCCATGGCCATTTGCGGTTACAGTATCGGTGCTACAAAAGGATTGGTTTATATTCGTGCCGAATATCCACTGGCTATCAACAGATTGAAAACGGCTATCAAACAAGCTGAAGAGTATGGACTCTTAGGACAACACATCTTAGGAACCGACTTCCATTTTTCCATCGAATTACGATACGGAGCAGGAGCCTTCGTCTGCGGAGAAGAGACGGCCCTGATCCATTCCATGGAAGGACAACGCGGTGAACCGACGATGAAACCGCCTTTCCCGGCAGAAGCAGGTTACCTGAAACGTCCCACGAACGTAAATAACGTGGAAACATTGGCCAATGTTCCGGTCATTATCACGAAAGGTGCGAATTGGTTTAACAAGATTGGAACAGAACGTTCCAAAGGAACAAAAGTATTTGCCTTAGCCGGTAAAATCAATAACGTCGGTCTGATTGAAGTTCCCATGGGAACAACTTTACGGGAAGTCATCTACGAAATCGGAGGTGGCATCAAAAACGGCAAGAAATTCAAAGCAGTCCAAACCGGTGGTCCTTCCGGCGGTTGCCTGACGGAAAAACACTTAGACGTGCCTATTGATTTCGACAACCTGTTGGCCTCGGGTTCCATGATGGGTTCCGGAGGAATGATCGTTATGGATGAAGACGATTGTATGGTTGCCGTTGCGAAATTCTACCTGGATTTCACCGTAGAGGAATCTTGTGGAAAATGTACTCCGTGTCGGGTAGGAAACAGACGACTTTACGAGCTACTGGATAAGATCACCAAGGGACAAGGAACCATGGAAGATCTCGATACGCTGAAAAACCTTAGCCGAGTAATCAAGGATACGGCTCTTTGCGGTCTGGGACAAACCTCCCCGAATCCGGTACTTTCGACTATCGACAATTTCTACGATGAATACATCGCTCACATTAAGGACAAAAAATGTCCGGCCGGTAAATGTAAAGATTTGCTGACCTACCACATCGATCCCGAGTTATGTATCGGATGCGGACTCTGTGCACGAAATTGCCCGGTTGACGCGATTGTCGGCGAAAGAAAAGAGGTACACTTTATCAACACGGCCAAATGCATCAAATGCGGTGCCTGTATGGAGAAATGTAAATTCAAAGCCGTAAGCACGAGATAAGACTTTTCTCCTAAAATAGGAGAAAGGTGGAAAGCTAAAATTTCACGATTAAGATTTTAACATGGAAAACAATATAACATTAAAAATAGATAACCGGGAGGTAAGTGTCCCCAAAGGCACTACTATTCTGGAAGCCGCACGAGGAATGGGAATCGATATTCCAACCCTCTGCTACATGAACCTGAAAGACCTGTGTATCCAAAACATTCCGGCTTCTTGCCGTATATGTGTGGTAGAAGTGGAAGGTAGAAAAAACTTGGCTCCCTCTTGTGCCACCAAGTGCGAAAACGGCATGAACGTACGTACGAATACGATCCGCGTTCTGAACGCCCGTCGCGTTGTTCTCGAATTGATGCTATCCGATCATCCTTCAGACTGCTTGGTTTGTCCGAAGTCCGGGAAATGCGATTTACAGACCATTGCCATTAAATTAGGTATCCGCGAAATTCCTTTCGCCGGCGCCCAAACCACTTATAGGGTGGACGAATCTCCTTCCATCCGCCGGGACATGAGTAAATGTATCTATTGCCGCCGGTGCGAAACCATGTGTAACGAAGTACAAACCGTCGGTGCACTTAGTGCGGCAAACCGGGGCTTCGGTTCCGTCGTTATGCCGGCCTTCGATCAGAATCTGAAAGATTCCGAATGTACTTTCTGTGGACAATGTGTTGCCGTTTGCCCCGTGGGTGCTCTAACGGAAATAGATCACACGAATCGTTTGATTCGGGATCTGTCTAATCCGGAAAAGACCGTGATCGTACAAACAGCTCCTGCCGTGCGGGCCGCCTTAGGAGAAGAGTTCGGATTACCGGCCGGCACATCCGTTACCGGAAAAATGGTTGCAGCCTTACGTCAATTAGGCTTTGCCAAAGTATTCGATACCGATTTTGCCGCCGACTTGACCATTATGGAGGAAGGAACCGAACTATTAAGCCGTCTTGGAGCCTTTTTGAACGGAGACAAGAATGTCAAATTGCCGATCATCACTTCTTGTTGTCCGGGATGGGTCAATTTCTTCGAAAACCAGTTCCCGGATCTTTTGGACATGCCTTCGAGCGCCCGATCTCCACAACAAATGTTCGGAGCCGTAGCCAAAAGCTACTGGGCCGAAAAGATGGGTATAAAGAGAGAAGACCTGATTGTCGTATCCGTCATGCCTTGTTTAGCCAAAAAATTCGAATGCGAGAGGGACGAATTTAAAACGGACGGAGACCCGGATGTAAACTACTCCATCTCTACCAGAGAATTAGCCGCCTTGGTCAAACAAACCAATATCGATTTCATGCAACTCGAGGACGAAGAGTTTGATTCGCCTCTTGGAGAATCAACCGGAGCTGCCGTTATTTTCGGAGCGTCGGGAGGTGTTATGGAAGCCGCTTTACGTACAGCCTACGAAATACACACGGGAAAAACTCTCGATAACGTTAACTTCGAAGACGTTAGAGGTATCAGCAACTTGAAAGAAGCGACCATCGACGTAGACGGTTTCGAGCTGAAGGTAGCCGTTGCCCATGGCCTCGGGAATGCTCGTAAATTAATGAACGAGATTCGAGCAGGAAAATCTCCGTACCACGCCATCGAAATCATGGCTTGCCCTGGCGGTTGCATCGGCGGAGGCGGCCAACCGCTTCACCACGGAGACTCTTCTCTATTGAAAGCCCGTACAAAAGCCCTTTACCAGGAAGATGAGGCAAAACATTTACGCAAATCTCACGAGAATCCTTATATTATCTCTCTTTATGAAGAATACTTAGGAAAACCGATGAGCGAAAAGGCACATCATCTTTTACATACATGTTACTTCAACAGAAGTAAAGAAATTACTGAACAATAAAAGAACGGAATATGACAAAGATAACATTAGCCAAATGTAAGGTGGACGAATTGGTTCAACTATGCGAAAGACATGGTAATCAACCCGGAGAATTGATCAACATCCTGCACGAAGCACAAGAGCTTCACGGGTATCTACCCAGGGAAGTACAGGAGATCATCGCCCGGCAACTAAGCATTCCTGTAGCCAAAGTATACGGAGTGGTAACGTTCTATTCCTTCTTCACGATGACTCCGAAAGGAGAACATCCGATTTCAGTATGTATGGGAACAGCCTGTTACGTGAGAGGAGCCGAAAAAGTACTGGATGAATTCAAACGGATTCTAAAAATTGACGTAGGCGAAACAACTCCGGATGGAAAATTCTCCCTCTCCAGCTTACGCTGTGTAGGGGCCTGTGGACTTGCTCCAGTCGTTCTGATCGGGGAAAAAGTTTACGGACGAGTTACTCCGGCAGAAGTCGAAAAGATTTTGAAAGAGTTCAACTAAAATAAAAAGAGTGCTTCGATGAAGCACTCTTTTTTTATTCGTTCTTTAACGGTAAAGAGAAACTGAAACTCGATCCCTGGCCGTATACGGATTCAAACCAAAGGCGTCCTTTATTCTTCGTCACGAAATCTTTACACAGTAAAAGTCCCAATCCAGACCCCTCTTCGCTATTTGTTCCGAAAGTGGTAAAATGAGTCGCCGCATTCAATAATTTAGGCTGATCTTCCTCTTTTATACCACATCCTTTATCCGATACGGTTACGATAACCTCCTCCCCTTCTACTTTCAAATTTACCGTTACCGTCGTATCTTTATTACTAAACTTTATCGCGTTGGATATTAAATTGCGCACAACGGATTTAATCATTTCGATGTCCACACACACATTTATTGCCTCCCGATCGTTATGAAGTTCCAATTGAATACCTTTACTCTCGGCTATAGGACTAAACACTTCCACAACGCCTTGTGCCAACCCGATAATTTCCACATCCTGAGGCAATAACGACAATTTCCCCAACTGGCTTTTGGTCCACTTCAGTAAATTATCCAATAACGAGAATACCTCTTCGGCCGTCTTATTCGTCATCTCCAGCATTTCAAACACGTCAGAGGTCAACGAATTGGGCTCAATGGTCATCATGATCATATTACATAACATTTTCATAGAAGCCATAGGAGAACGCAAATCATGAGCGATCACGGAATAAAGCTTATCCCGTCCCTCTATCGTTTTACGCAATTCCTCCGTTTGTCTTAAAATGATGCGTCGGGACTCTACTAATAACAATTGATGTTGCACACGTATCAACAACTCCTCTCTTCGGAAAGGCTTGGAGATAAAATCACTCGCTCCCAATTGAAATCCTTTGACCACACTGGCCGAATCATTCAAGGCCGTGAGAAAAATAATCGGGATCTCTGCATATTCCGGCTCAACTTTCAGACGCCCGGCAACCTCAAAACCGTCCATGTCAGGCATCATCACATCCAATAACAACAAATCGGGCCGCTCTTTTTTTACCACTTCCAATGCCTCCGCACCATTCATCGCAAAAACGATATTAAATCCTTCCCGCCCTAATAGAGCTTTAAGTAGTAAAACATTTGATTGCACGTCATCTACAATGAGTATTTTATATTCCGAAGGCGTCAGGTTCATATAGTATCACAATTTAATTTTAGCACGATTAAGCTTTTACAAAAATACAAACTAATCACATATATTCAAATCTGTATTCTATTATTCTTTCTGGCAAATTTATTTTTATTAACCCACTAATTGACTATCATTTATAAAAAAAAAGATTTATTTCCTCATTTTTCACACAAAAAAAAGAGAAGAACAATATATTTAAATGAAAATATGGCTATCTTGCATTAATATCGTATATTTGCAAGTTACTAAAATGCATGCCTATGGACAAAACTATTCTGATCGTTGATGACAAGCCGGAAATTGCGAAGGTGATCATGTATCAGTTATCGAAAGATTATAATGTACACTCTGTTAATAACCCTATACAAGCTTTTAATTGGATGCACGAAGGAAATATTCCCGATTTAATTATTTCCGACGTGTATATGCCAGAAATGGACGGTCATACTTTTTTGAAGAAACTAAAGAGTAGCGAGATGTTCAGTTTCATTCCCGTCATCATTTTATCCAGTATGGAAAGTACGAATGACCGTATCGGATTATTAGAGGATGGGGCTTCTGATTTTGTTTTGAAACCATTTAATCCACAAGAGCTTAAAATAAGAGTAAGGAATTTATTAAGATAGGACTATGTTTGCTTACTATATTGGTATTAATCCCCAATGGAGCGAATACATTCAATCGAAATTGAATGTAGCATTGACTGTTTTAGAAAATCCTATTCGGCTCTTTCTACATCTGTCAAAGCAAAAAGACGCAAATGAAGAACCTTCCTATATTTTTATAGAATCGAAAAAAGAACGGGACTTCTTGTGGTTAAACCATATTCAAAACGGTAATTTAAAAAATACTTATCTTATCGTCGTGACCGACAAAATAGATAAAAAGGATATTCCTCAGTATCTTAAAGCCGGAGCGCATGAGATGATAAGCATACATGTCGGTAAGGAAAACTTACAGGACATATTAATGCTATTACCCCAATTGAAACAATACTCGACCGATAAAAGAGAGAGAGTAAACGTTTTCAACTTCCGCTATGGAAACGGATATTCGACATTGTATTCTCTCTTTTAGCCTTACTTTTTTTATCCCCGCTTCTACTTCTTACGATGCTGGCGATTCGTTTGGAGAGTAAAGGATCTATCGTGTATAAATCCAAGCGGGTCGGAAGTAATTACGATATTTTCAATTTTTTGAAATTCCGTTCCATGTATATAGATGCAGACAAACGACTTAAAGAATTTGAGGCTCTGAATCAATACAGGGAAGAAAATTCTTCACAGAAAGCCGAAACAAAACATGAAATAGAAACCCCTCAACATATCTCTGAAAACGAACCTATTTTTGTGGCCGATGATTTTGTCACGACAGAACGCGATCTTTTACAAAATCGGCATAAAAAGCAAAAAAATGCATTCGTAAAATACGAGAACGACCCCCGCATTACCAAAGTGGGTCGCATCATTCGAAAGTACAGTATCGACGAACTTCCTCAATTGATAAACATCCTAAAAGGAGATATGTCTATTGTAGGAAATCGTCCGCTCCCCCTCTACGAAGCAGAACTTCTCACTTCCGATGATTACATCGAGCGATTTATGGCCCCCGCCGGTTTAACGGGGTTATGGCAAGTCGAAAAAAGAGGTGATCAAGGCGCTCTCTCCGCAGAAGAACGAAAACAATTAGACATCAAATATGCCCGTCATTTCTCGTTTTGGATGGATATCCAAATCATATTCAAAACATTCACGGCATTCATACAGAAAGAAAATGTATAACCTTTTAGTAAACCATATGAAAAAATATATTCTTAGCATCGTTCTGTTCATAAGTTTAGGAATACCTTATGCAGAAGCACAAAACACCACGGTTCTGACATTCATGCCGGACGACTATTTAAATTTCCACCTTCCTCCTTTGGATACGTTATTCAGGAATGTCGAAAAGAATCCCAGGATAACCCAGACAGAGACATTGGTCGAGACCGAAAAAAACAAATTAAAAACAGAAAAAAGAAAATGGCTTTCTTTCTTCAATATAAGAACCGGATATACTTATGGAGTTCTCGGGAACTACACCTCTTTCTCCGATGAGAATACACCTCTAATGACAACTTATAGCGGTAATGCCCAGAGCAGCTGGTCCGTAGGCGCTTCTCTGGCCATTCCCTTAAATATATTATTCAATATGCGTACGGATGTAAAGACTCAAAAAGCAAGGGTCTATTCATCCGAACTGAATAGAGATATCGCACTCGATGAATTAAAAGGACAGATCATCGAGCTCTATTCCAGCATTCTATCGGGACTAAACATCATAAAATCAAAAATAGAAGTTCTTAATTTTGCCAAGGCTCAGTATGAAATAGATGAAAAAGATTTCAGACTCGGAAAAACCACATCGAGTGTTTTGGCAAAAAGTAAGGCGACTCAAAATGAAGCCTACGAAGCATATGAATCTTTCCGGGCTCAGTTAAACACACAAATCCTCAAATTAGAAATTATTTCTCACACGAAACTAATTAAATAATTACGTTATGGACTACATACTATATATCGTAAAATTCATATATAAACTTAGGTTTTGGTTGACTATCGTCCCCTTGTTGGTAGCACTTATCGTTTTCTTGCAAACGGCCAATATGGCTCGTAATTATACGGTGAACAGCACCATATACACGGGTGTTATTTCCGGATTTAATATTTTATCCGAAAACCAAAATCAAACCAGTGCGGCAATCTCGAATAGTATCATGGACAACCTGTTCAATATTATTCATTCCGATCATACCTTGAAAGAAGTATCGTTAAGGTTGTACGCCCGTAGCATGATCAACGGTAATCCGCAACAAGACAATATGTATATCAAAGCGGTTAACTACCGGAAAATCTACAACCACGCTCCCCAGTACATACGGGACCTGATTGTTAAAGACAGCCCGAACGATTCCATCAATGAGGCAAGAACTCTCGAGAACCTGCATAAGTTTGAGAAAGCAGACCCCAAAAACTACGTGTACGGCATCTACAACTGGAACCTGGAATATTATAACCGGACCTCATTAAAAAACATATCAGCCAGAAGAGACGGAAAGAGTGATATGTTGGAACTCTCTTATTCCGCTACCGATCCCGGTTTGACTTATCAAACCTTAAAAATCTTATGCGATGAATTTATAAAACAATACCAAGATTTACGTTTTGGAGAAACCAATGACGTTATAAAATATTTCGAAGGAGAATTAGCCAGATACAGCAGACTTCTAAAGCAAGCGGAAGACTCGCTGACGGATTACAGTATCGCAAAACGGGTCATTAATTACGATGAGGAAACCAAACAGGTCTCCATATTGAATTCCGATTACGATATCAAATACTGGGAATTTCAGTTAGCTCATAGCAGTACGCAAAAATTAATTCAGGAGTTAGAGAGAAGACTGAAAGATCAAGCGGAAGTCTTTCGAAATAATTCCCAATTCATCAGTACCCTGAATAAAATTTCGACCCTATATACTCAAATCAGTCAAAAAGAGTTATTCAGCAATGATTCTCTCGCATCGCAAAAAACAGCTCCGATAAAAAAGGATCTTCAAAAAACAGAGGATGAATTTTACGATCTGTTGAAACATTACGGAGAGCATAAATACACCAAAGAAGGTATTGCCAATGAAGAAATCCTCCAGCAATGGTTAGGACAAGTCATTCTATTGGAAAAGACCAAAGCGGAATTGGAGGTAATGAAAGACCGGAAAAAAGACCTTGATAACAAGTATGTCTACTTTTCGCCTATCGGTTCCACGTTAAAAAGAAAAGAGCGTAATATCAATATCATAGAGGCTCAATATATGGCTATACTGAATGCATTGAATGCAGCCAGGTTAAGGCAAAAAAGCTTGCAAATGACCTCAGCGACCTTAAAGATCATTAATCCTCCCGAATTTCCTCTCTACCCGGAAGAATCCAAGAGAAAAAAGATCGTAGCCATCGCTTTTGCCATCACGTTTATTTTCATCCTGGGCTTCTTTATATTGGTTGAATTCCTGGATCGTACGTTGCATAACAGTTTCAGAACAAAACGAATCACGGGAGGGGATGTATTGGGAGCCTATACCCGACACTTCAGTTTCCAGCACCGGAAATACAATACCATATACCAGACGTTAGAAACAAAGGCATTAAGTAATTCCATCCTTACTTACTTAAAACCGGATAGTAATAATATCGTTAATATCCTAAGTACGGCACACGCCGACGGGAAGAGTTTCGTATCTGACCAATTATTCGAGTATTGGAACTCGTTAGGAATGGACGTCAAACAACTTTCATGGCATAGCGATTTCGACCTGGAGAATGAAGAATTATTAAATTCTTTACTCAGATCAGGCATTCATAACAAACCGGAAAAAATGACCATTATTCTTGTAGAATATCCGCCGTTGGAAGAATCCTCCGTCACGCAAAAACTCCTGCAAGACGTAAGCCTCAATTTATTGGTTGTCAATTCCAGACGCACCTGGAAGAACACGGATCAGGCTTTATATACCCGGTTGAAAGAGCTATCCGGCAGTATTCCTCTGTTCTTTATCCTGAATCACACGAAACGCAATACGGCAGAAGAGTTCACCGGCTTATTACCGCCCTATACATTCTGGAGAAAGTTATTATATAGATTGTCACAACTCGGTTTAACGGCTATCGATGAACGTAAAAAACAGTAATATGTCTCTTTGGAACAGATTCATCAATTTCATGGCCTCCCAGGGATATTTATATATCGGATTACTGTTAGGTATCATCATCATATATAAATTGATTCTCCTGAAAGGGATCATGATGGCTACTCTGTTCGCCTGCCTACCGATTCTTTTGCTTGCTTTGGGATGGTTTATAAAAAACCCTTCCCATAGCTTCATTGCCCTGTACGTATTGAATTACGTAATCATGGGCATCAACCGTTATGTCCCTCTAAAAAGCGGATTAATCATGACCTCACTCACGCTGGCTTTAATGGTTCTTCTGCTTTTAAGAAACAATTACCAGGCGTTGGGTTTTGCCAAAGCAAAGAACAGCCTGACCTTTTTGTGGAGTATCTGGCTAATATATTGTCTTTTCGAAGTGTTCAATCCCAGTGCCATGTTTGAGCCCTGGTCCATCGCTTTCACGACCTATGCTTTGTATCCTTTTGTTATGGCCATCTGTATACCTTCTCTTTTTCCTAAATACCACCATTTGAAACTCATGTTGATGCTCTTGGCGTTTCTTACTTTATTGGCTTCAGCAAAAGGTTACTGGCAACGAAACAGAGGATTTGACCGCGCCGAATTATACTGGTTATACGTGGGAGGAGGTGCGTCTACCCATCTGATATATACCGGCGTACGTTATTTCTCCTTTTTCCCGGATGCGGCCAATTTCGGTACAGGAATGGGATTTGCCATGATTGTTTTCGGGATCTCTGCCGCATACGTGAAAAACAAGTGGCTAAAAATTTATTTCGCCATCGCAGCCTTGGCCGGAGGTTACGGAATGTTGATCGCCGGGACAAGAAGTGCCATGGCCGTTCCTTTTGCCGGAATCACGTGCTTTGCCGTTCTGAGTAAGAATTATAAAGGTGCACTGACAGGCATATTGATACTGATTGCCGCCTATTTCTTTTTTAACTATACCAATATAGGGAACGATAACGGTTTGATCCGGCGCATGAGAACCGCCTTCAATTTTAACGATGCTTCTTTTCAAGTCCGGAAAAAAAATCAGGAACAATTGAAAACTTATATGGCCTCCCACCCTTTCGGGGTCGGACTCGGCCTGGGAGGAGGAAAAGCCAAACGATTCAAGCCCAAAGCCTTTATTTCTCAGGTCCCTACCGACTCCTGGTTGGTAATGACTTGGGTCGAAACCGGAATCATCGGATTAATTCTATACATGGGGATCATCATGGCAATACTTGCCAGAAGTGCCTATATCATCATGTTTAAACTTAAAAATAAAGAGTTAAAAGGGGTATGCTCCGCTCTTTTGAGCGGTATATTCGGTATGGTAGTTTCTTCCTACGGCAACGAAGTCTTAAGCTATCCTAACGGTATGATCGTATTTACCGCTATGGCATTTATATACATGTCGAGATATTACGACAAAGAACTTGAACAAACTGACAACAAACAACTTACGCCTCATGAACAACCAGCTTAATATATCGATTATAACCGTAAATTACAACGGGATGAGAGATACTTGCGAGCTTATTGAGTCTCTTCATCGATATGTTTCCGTCTCACACGAAATCATTGTTGTGGATAACGGGTCCAAGTCGAATGAGGCGAGTCTATTACAGGAGAAATATCCCTGGATTGTTACAATCCGTAGTCAGCACAACCTGGGTTTTGCAGGAGGTAATAATTTAGGCATTCGACAAGCCAAAGGAAAATATATATTCTTACTTAATAACGATACTTATGTCACGGAAGACACCTTCGGCTTTTTGCTTGAAGCTATCGAGAAAAAGAAGGAGATCGGTGCAGTATCCCCTAAAATTAAATTTGCATTTCCACCACAAAATATTCAGTTTGCAGGTTATACTCCGTTGTCCCGTATCAGTTTACGCAACCAATTGATCGGTTTCGGACAGCCGGATAAGGATATCTACAACAGAGCAATCCCTACACCTTTTCTACATGGAGCCGCTCTTTTATTTAAAAGGGAAATCCTCGAGAAAGTAGGATATCTTCCGGATATCTATTTTCTCTATTACGAAGAATTGGATTGGTGTACCCAGATCACCCGTCATGGCTACGAATTATGGTATGAACCTCGTTGTACGGTTTTTCATAAAGAGAGTCAAAGTACCGGACAAAACAGTCCGTTGCGCACATTCTATTTGACCCGGAACAGACTTCTGTACGCGTGGAGAAATCGGAAAGGAGGATACCGGCTTTTAGCTATCCTTTATCAACTATTCATTGCCGCCCCTAAAAATACAGTAATCTATTTATTGCATGGTCGGCTAAAACTCATTCACGCGACAGGCAAAGGGATAGCAGCATTTTTCACATTAAAACATAAATTGGCATAGCTTATGGAGCACATACTACATATTATGGACTGCATCATTTGGTGTATACTGGCAATATCCACGGGTTACCTTCTTGTATTCAGTATTGCTGCACTACCCAAACGGGCTTTTCACTATCCCGCAAGCCGGAAACAACATCGGATAGCCGTATTATTTCCCGCTTACCAGGAAGACGCCGTTATTATAACAGCCGTTCATTCCTTCCTCCGGCAAGACTATCCCCGGGACCTGTATGATGTCGTGGTTATCTCCGACCACATGGAAGAAAAGACAAACAACGAACTGGCCCGACTACCTATTATCCTGCTCATGGCTGCTTACGAGAACAGCTCAAAAGCCAAAGCCCTGAATTTGGCCATGGACAAACTTCAAAACGACTACCAAATAGTGGTCATCCTTGATGCGGACAACAGCGTCGACTCTCTGTTCTTGGAACATATAAACAACGCTTATGCATCCGGTTCCAAAGCCATGCAAGCTCATAGAAAAGCCAAAAATCGCAATACGGATGTGGCCGTATTGGATGCTGTCAGCGAAGAAATTAATAATTCCATTTTCAGGAAAGGACATGTAAACCTGGGACTTTCTTCAGCTCTTATCGGCTCGGGAATGGCTTTCGATTACGACTGGTTCAAAGAAAATATAAAAAAGATCTTTACCGCCGGAGAGGATAAGGAATTGGAAATTTTACTTTTAAAACAACGCTATTTTATCGATTACCTGGAAGAAGTTTACGTGTATGACGAGAAGACACAAGGAAACAAAGGATTTTATAACCAACGCCGCCGATGGCTTGCCGCACAATATAGTCAATGGAGTCGGATCGTTCGTGATCTGCCGGGAGCCCTGTTCTCGTTTAACATTGATTACTGTGACAAATTATTTCAATGGATGATGCCTCCCCGTTTGTTGCTATTGGGAAGTATCGGCTTTTTCGCTTGTCTTTCCCTGTTCATTCATTGGGAATACTCCTTAAAATGGTGGGGATTATTTATCGTTACGGGAATAACCCTCTGTCTGGCGATACCCGATTATCTTGTCGACGATCGCTTTAAAAGGGCCATCCATAAAATCCCCCTGCTATTTATCATGATGTTTGTCAATCTATTTCGCATGAAAGGGGTAAATAAAAGATTCATTCATACAGCACATGGAGAGATAAAATAAAATCACGAGTGTAAAACTAAAACAAAGGGGTATGAAAATCGCTATCGAAGCTCAACGTATATTCAGAACAAACAAACATGGAATGGACTTTGTAGCCTTGGAAACGATCCGGGAGTTACAAAAGATTGATAAGGAGAACGAATACTTCATTCTTGTTGCCCCGGGAGAAGATCGGTGTCTTTCCCCCAGTTCCAATATGCATATCGTGGAGATTAAATGTCCCACCTATCCCCTATGGGAACAAATAGCACTACCTCGTGCGCTGAAAAAAATAAAACCCGATATGTTGCATTGCACCAGCAATACGGCACCCATCCGTTGTTCCGTTCCGCTCGTTTTAACTTTACACGACATTATCTTTCTGGAAAAAAGACAACACAATAATCGTTCCATCTACCAAAATATGGGATGGTATTATCGTCGTTTTGTCGTCCCCCGCATTTTACCCTCTTGCCAAAAAATCATTACCGTATCGAATTTCGAGTGCAAGCGCATTCAAGAAGCTTTACACCTTGAACCGGAACAAATAACGGCCGTTTACAACGGCTTCAGTAAACATTTCCACCCCATCGGTCAACCGGAAAAAGTCACAAGAAAATACATTGATACGGATAAATACATTTTCTTTTTAGGGAATACAGATCCGAAGAAAAACACAAACCGTACCTTAAAGGCTTACGGGATATACGCCGAACGCTCTCAACATCCCGTTCCTTTAGTCATTGCCGATTTAAAGGAACCCATTATCGATGCCATTCTGAAAGAAGAAAAAATAGAACACCTGAAACCGTTATTACGTTATCCCGGTTATATTCCTAACACGGATCTACCGGCCATATACAGCGGAGCGTTTGCTTTTCTATATACCTCATTACGAGAAAGTTTTGGGATACCTATTCTGGAAGCGATGGCTTGTGGAACCCCGGTCATTACTTCTTCCATAACCGCTATGCCTGAAATTGCAGGAAAAAATGCTATATTAGTAGATCCGTTTAAAGAAAATGACATTGCCGATCAACTACTTGCTCTGGAAGAGGACAGCACATTCTATGACAAACAAGTTGCTTACGGCCTGGAACGGGTAAAATCATTCTCATGGGAGAATACAGCTCGAAAACTATTGGAAATTTATAAATCATTACCTCTATGAACAGCTATACATTCATTTTTATATCTCTGATCCTATTTTTGTTTCCTTATCTCGGTAAGATTTGGTTTAATAGAAATACGCTCACTTCTACCGTCGTCTCGTTGGGATTATTTTGTACCTTTTGTGGCATTATCTGGGCCCTGTTCAATTTCGATGTAAATGATATCGAAGTCGCCCTTCCACAACTACTGGACCATATCAAAACAACCTTTTACAGTTCTGTTGCAGGTATGCTGACCTCTATTATCCTGAAAGTATTTCCGGCATTCTATGGGATTCGTTCAACGAAAAACGTTTACCCATCCTCTTCTTCCCAAGAAGACCGCATTCTGGAATTACTATCCAACATAGAACAAAAAATAGGTTCCGTACCTCCGTCCTCTTCTGAAACGATCAATAATCTATTCAATGAATTGAATACGACGCTTATCGAATCTCATAAACAACAAATAGAACGAGCCGACGAATTGAATCATATCAATCAAAAACTATCCGACTCTTTAAAAACAATCGGAACGGCTATCGAAAGATTAGGAGAAAACACGAATAAGACATATCACACGGACTATGAAAATATTAACAAACAACAATCCGTATTGGACTCTGAAATCATTAACCTGAACGCTTCTTGTAAGAAACTGGATTTAATGATCAACAATACCAAAGAACTTCTACAAGAACAGATGAATAATGTAGAAGAAAGATTTGCAACCAAGCTGGACTCCATGCAGGAGTTCTCACAAACATTATTAGCCATCGTGAAAAAACTGACACAGGATCACAATACCATTCTCAAGCAGCAGAATTCCAAACAAGAACCCTCAAAATAATCATTATGAGTATTTTTAACGGACAAAACGAAGACAATCATTGGTTTTCCATTGCAGATTTAATGTCGGTTTTAATGTTGATATACATCTTTATTTCTGTTATCTATATCATCAAAATTACTCATGAAAAAAACAGGATTGAAAAAATTGCCGTCTCTTACAATCAGCTTCAATACGAATTATACAAAGATTTGGAGAGCGAGTTTAAAGATGATTTGAAAAAATGGAATGCCGTTTTAGATCAATCGACCCTATCTGTCCGCTTTGAAGAACCCATTATATTCTTCAACCGGGGAAGTGCGACCCTCAAAGAAGAGTTCAAGGTGATACTTAATGATTTTTTCCCTCGTTACCTGAAAATATTAACATCGGACAAATACCGCGACGACGTCGAAGAAATCAGAATAGAAGGTCATACCTCGAGTGAATGGGCAGAGAACCTTTCTAAAGATGAAATCTATCTGAAAAACATGGAATTATCCCAGGACAGAACTCGAAACGTTTTGGCCTATTTGCTGGAACACCAACAAAATAATGAACAATTAACCATGATTCTTCCTAAAATTACAACGAACGGTTTATCTTCCAGTAAACTGATCATGAAAAACGGAGTGGAAGACAAAGAAGCTTCCCGAAGGGTCGAATTCCGGGTCAGAACCAATGCCGAAAAACAAATTACAAGAATATTAACCGTCCCGTCCAACTAAAAATTACTGCTATGAACATGGCCCGATTAAAAGAACGGATAAAACAAAATCCCCAATTAAAACAGTTTATTTTGGCCTGGATGGTTCATCCGGTAAAAACCCGTCCTCGACGTTGGCTACGTTTTTTACAACCTCTCTATTTAAAACGGAAAAAAGGTTCTGTCATCTACCGTAATGTACGAAAGGATCTGGTGCCTTTCAATTCGTTCACTTTAGGTAAAAAGTCCGTTATTGAGAGTTTTTCTACCTTAAACAACATGGTTGGTGAAATCCACATCGGCGACCATAGCCGTATCGGGTTAGGTAACACGATTATCGGTCCCGTTTTCATCGGAGACAAAGTTAATCTCGCCCAAAACATCACGGTTTCCGGCTTAAACCATAATTATCTCGATCCGGATCAGTCGATTATAGATCAAGGAGTATCGACCGCTCCTATTCATATAGAAGATGACGTTTGGATCGGAGCAAATGCCGTTATCCTGGCCGGAGTCACCATCGGTAAACATGCCGTTATTGCGGCAGGAACGATCGTAAACCTTTCCGTTCCTCCCTATTCCGTCTGCGTGGGAAATCCGGGGAGAATCATAAAACAATATGATTTTACAAGAAAAGAGTGGGTAAAATACAATAAATAACCGATCTTTCAACCAAGTATTATGTCAACCTATTCAAACATAGCCAAAACAACAGGAATCATTGGTGCCGTAAAAGTAATCATGATGTTTTTCGGAATCATACGAGCTAAAATCATCGCTATGGTTCTCGGCTCCGCCGGTTTTGGCTATTACGGGTTATACAACAGCGTGACGGATTTGGTCTCCACCGTATCCAGCCTGGGACTGAACCAAAGCGGAGTTCGTCAGATCGCCAAGTCGAATGCTCAAAACGACAGTCAACAAGTCTCCAAGACTTATACCATCTTGCACCTGTCGATTTTAATCACCTCTTTATTAGGTACATTATTTATCTGTATCTTTTCCAAAACCATCAGTTTAAAATTATTCAACACGACAGATTATTATTGGGGAGTATGTATTGTTTCCCTGGTCGTACTATTCAATGGGGTTTCCAACGGACAAATAGCCGTTTTAAACGGACTGAAACAAATTAAGAGTATGGCTATCTGTCAAATAATCGGAGCTGTTTTCGGTTCGTTATCTACCATTATTCTTATCCTGCTTTGGGGAGATGCGGCGATTCCGGCAAGCATAGCCTTAGTTGCTCTGACGATGCTTCTCAGTACCGGTTACTACTTAAAAAAATTACATTTGAAACCGACCCGTCTCTCTTTTGCCGAGATGAAGACGGAACTGAAAGGCTTGTTGGGCATCGGTATCAGTCTATCCATAGCTGCAGCCGTGGCAAATTTAATGACCTACTTCTCCAGAATTTACCTGAAAGATGCCATGGGAATAGAAGTGGTCGGTATATACCAATCCTGTTGGACACTATCCAACATGTACGTGGGTATGATCCTGTCGGCCATGGGGGTTGATTTCATGCCCCGGATTATGACCTACATACAAAATAATGCAAAGGTCTCCGACTGTATCAACGAACAGATTGAATTGGGTGTATTGATAGCCGGTATCGGAATTTTAGCGAGCTTCATTTTTGCTCCTATCATGCTCAATCTGTTTTACTCCAAAGAGTTCGAAATAGGAACATCCATCATTCGCTGGCAATTGGTCGGGGTTCTTTTCCGTGTTTTCGGTTTCTCCTTCGGTTACGTTATCACGGCCAAAGGAAAAGGATTGCTGTATATTATCATCCAATCGCTCTTTTTCATATCGGAATATTTACTGTTGATCGGATGTACCAAATGGTTCGGTTTGGATGGATTGGGAATAAATTATTTCATTGCCTATCTGCTCTATATCTTTGTCGGAGGTTTCACTTGCGCCAAAATAGTCGGTTACCGTCCTTCCGCCTTTTTATTCCAGATCACGGGAGCCCTGTTTATCTTCATTTGTATTGTCGCCCTGCTGAACTATTTCATATCGAATCCATGGATTTTCTACGGAATCAGCTCACTGGTACTTGCGGTCAATCTCTATTGGACACATAAAACATTAACAACCCGGATGGGAATAAACCTTATACAACTCGTCCGGTCTAAATTAAAGAAAAATGCCTAATCTACCTTCTCATAAAAACTGTAGCGGCTGTCTTGCTTGTATAGATTGTTGCCCGGTTCAAGCTCTTTCAATGAAACGGAAGAACGGTTTTTTTCACATTATCGTCAATCACTCCACTTGTATAAAATGTAAATTATGTGAAAAAGTTTGTCCGAATCTGACGTTTAAGACATCGAACAAGGAAACAGATACAAAAGTATACGCCGTTTGGTCCTTGAATCAAAACATCAGATTTCAGAGTGCCAGCGGAGGAGCTTTTGCCGAATTAGCCCGGCATTTTCTTGTAAACGGAGGACACGTGGCAGGAGCCGTCTTGGAAAACAATCGGGTCTTCCATAAATTTATCCATCATGCCGACGATTTAAGTCAATTACAAAATTCCAAATACATCCAGAGCGATACCAGAAACATATATAAAGAGACACAGAAGCTCTTACTCCGAAACGAGAAAGTGCTATTTTCCGGAACTCCTTGTCAAATCGCCGGACTTTTCCGGTTCCTGAAAAAAGACAATACAAAAAACTTACTTACGGCTGAGATCGTATGCAATGGCGTAGAATCGGAACTCGTCTTACAGGATCATTTACACCACTTCCAAGCCGATCGGATCATTAGTTTCCGTGATAAAACGCAGGGCATGAAGTCTTACGGGACGACCACCCTTTCCATACAAGGTAGTTCACGTAAAATACCTCAGAAAGAAGATATTTTCGCTCGTTTCTTTTTTGGCGGATTGACATTGCGTCCCAGTTGCTACAACTGCCCGTTTTCAATACTGCCCAGAACAGCGGATATCACGTTGGGAGACTATTGGGGAAGCGACGAATGGCCGGAAGAAACAGAGAAAGGTATATCCCTTGTTATCACCAATAACTCCCGCGGAGCATTAGCTTTTCACGAGTTACAGGAATCCGGGAATATAGAATCCTATCCCGTAAAATGGGAAAAATGTTTACCTCACAATCCGCGTATATTCACCGGAAAAAACTATTTACAATACCATCCGGCAAGAATGTTTTCAAAGCTCATCCGTCTGATTATCCCGGCCAAACTACAACGAAAGATATTTTCACATCCGGTACCATTTGCCTTTGACAAGTTCAGCCTGAAAATCATTACCTTTATAGCTGATTATTTCTCCTCCCGAACACGTAAAAAATGTCAGGAAGCAGTCTCCCGGATGAACCGATTTACAAACGAAAAAAAGGAAATCATATGAAAATAGGGATATTAACTTTTCATAGAGCACATAATTATGGAGCCGTTCTTCAAGCTTTCGCTTTACAGGAATACTTGCGAAAAGCCGGACACGACGTGAAAATTATCGATTATAACCCGCCTTTTTTGGAAGCCAATTACAAGGTATTTGCTTTCAAAAAATTTTTGACGACTAAGGTTCATGTCTATTATTTACTCAAAGGAGCCGCTATCGAGTTCTTAACTCTTCCGGTCAGGGCAAAACGTTACAAGGCTTTTTCCTCTTTTATCCGCTCGAAGTTAGCTCTCTCAACTCCGACCGTTTACCATAAAGAAGAGATTCCGAAGGATTTCGATGCCTATATCTTCGGTAGTGATCAGATTTGGAATCCGAAGATTACCAAAGGATTCGACGATGTCTATTTCGGTTTGTTTTCTTCTCGCCCGGAGGCTCGAAAGATCGCTTACGCGGCCAGTATGGAGACGAGTGCCCTGAACGACGAAGAGAAAGAATTTCTCGGTAAAGCCCTCTCTCAATTGAACACGATCGGTGTTCGGGAGTCTAAATTAAACGACTTACTACAACCTCTCGTTAAACAAAAGATTCAAACCGTAGCAGATCCGACCATCCTGTGTTCAAGAGAAACTTTCGATAACATTGCCGTGAAACCGATAATACAAGGCAAATACGTACTTGTTTATCAGGTAAAAATCATGCCGGAGACCCTTTCTTTCGCCCAAAAATTAGCAGATCGTATCGGGGGAAAAGTCATACAATTGGTATCTACTCCCGTTTTAACCAGTCGCCCCGGAGTATTCAACTGTGCCTCCCCCGAAGAATTTATCGGCTGGTTTAAACATGCCGATTTCGTGGTAACGACCTCTTTTCACGGAACCGTATTTTCTCTTCTGTATCAAAGAAATTTTTACGCCCTGGAAATTCACGCTATAAGTACGCGTATCCGTTCGTTACTTCAAGATGTTGAGCTTTCGGAACGTTACGTAAAACCGACGGACCAACCGGATACGACATCCGTCGATTTTACCCGGGCAACACAACATTTAGCCCGGTTACAACAAGAATCCGCACTTTTCTTACAAAATGCATTAAAATAAAATGTAAACATGGAACAGCCTAAAGTTAGTGTCATTATACCCATATACAATACGGAAGCTTATCTCAAAGCGACTGTCGATTCCATCACCCGGCAAACACTGCACGAGATTGAAATCCTTCTCGTCAATGACGGCTCCACCGATCAAAGTTTACGAATCATGCAAGAGTTGGCGGCAACAGACAATCGCATCATCCTATTTTCACAGGAAAACAAAGGGTTGTCCGCTACACGTAACCAGGGCCTGTCTATGGCAAAAGGAGAATATATCTATTTTATGGACAGCGACGATCTGTTAGAAGCAACTACTTTAGAAGAGTGTTATTCCAAATGCCAGGCTCATCAACTGGACTTTATATTTTTTGATGCGGATACTTTTTCCGATGACGATCACATACGTTTAGATAATAAATATTCTCGAACACAAGGGTTAGAAGATCGTGTCTACAACGGGATCGAAATGCTGAATCTGCAATTGGATACCTTCCGGTTTCAATCATCAGCCTGCCTGAGCTTCGTCAAACGCTCATTTTTAGAGCGCATAAAATTACTGTTCCTACCCGGAATTATCCATGAAGACCAGCTCTTTACCGCCCAACTTTACATGCAAGCCGACCGGGTAGGATTCATTGCAAAACCCTTTTTCAAAAGAAGGATAAGGGCAAATTCCATCATGACCCGAAGATTTTCATATCAAAATATGAAATGCTATTTCATTGTTTCTTCAAAATTATTGGAATTTGGCAAAGACAAAAATAACGAAACAAAAAAGACGATTCGCCGGTTTATCTCCATCATGTTAAATGCGACAGTCTACAGAGGCAGGGAAATGACGGTAAAAGAGAAGTTCCGTACCCTCGGCAGATTCGTTTTTTCCTATCCCCGACTCGTCTCCGCCAAGAGTATGCTAAGATTGTTTATCACTAAAAAATCCTGATCGCATGACTTACAAAGTAACTTTAGCCATGCCCGTTTATAACGTGGCTCCCTATATAAAAGACTCCTTACTCTCAGCCCTTAATCAAGATTTCGATGGATTGGAAATTCTTTTGCTGGATGACAAAGGAAACGACGGTAGTCTCGATATTGTTAAGGAAATACTCCGTACTCATCCCCAAAAAGAAAACGTGCGGATCATAGACCAAAAAATAAACCAGGGACCCGGATTAGCCCGCAATCGGGCCATAGAAGAGGCCCGGGGAGAATACATTCTGTTCATGGATAGCGACGACCGGCTCTCTGCCGATTGTGTCAGGACGCTATACCAAAAAGCCATGGAATACCCCCGGGCGGACATAATTGCCGGAAATACAGTTTATGTCACTCCTTCCGGAGAAAAAAGCTATCCCTTTCATAAACGCCAATTCTCCGTATTGGACTCTCCGGAAAAGGTAATGAACTTCTATGTTAATCCCGATACGTTAATGGGACTTGCGACTTGGAACAAACTATTCAAAATCAGCTTTTTGAATGACTTCCATATTCGCAATAAAGAACACCGAATACTCGAAGATCGTTATTTCTTTATTCAAGAGTGTATGAATGCCCGATTTGTGGTAGCTCTGGAAGAGATCACCTATTACTATTTAATCCGGGAAGGTTCCACTTCCAACTCGGATGCGGAACGTTATTCCATCACCCGCTCTCTCCTGTTGCAACGCACGGAATTAATAACGGATTGCATTCATTATGTCATGAGTCATCCCGATCCTTTAGCTCGTATATACGGGACAATGATTATTCTGGAGCATATCCGGCAACTCTTACCGCTTGCCGCCAATTGCAAGTATGTTACTTACCGGGAAAAGAGAAAAATAATAACCTCTCTGTATGATCCTGAATTATTCCAATTAGCCCATACATCCGATTTGATAAAAAAGCGACTAAACAATAAACGATACCGGATACTGTTTTTCAGTTTTAAACTACCGGCTCTATTTTATCCCGCATTTTGGATATTTATTGAAAAAATACACCGAATAATTTGATTTAAAGTAAGTTTACCATA
Source organism: uncultured Sanguibacteroides sp. (assembly GCF_900543425.1). Classification (GTDB taxonomy): domain Bacteria; phylum Bacteroidota; class Bacteroidia; order Bacteroidales; family Marinifilaceae; genus Gabonibacter. The sequence continues at coordinate 115,366 of NZ_UQRQ01000002.1, forward strand.
TTAAAACATTTATTTACCACCCAATTTATGTATATTTGTATAGTAGATATTTTGTTTAAATTTATTCTACTTGGCATATATTTAGTCTTCTAACACCCTAACTAAACAAAATTATGAGAGAGAAAATACTCCAAAAGGTACTGTCAGTTATATTTTTTATTGCGATACTAATCGGATGTCAGAAAGATTATTTCGACCCGGGATATTTTGAAAAAAATTACATCATTCAAAATATTCCGAAAAACTTCGATTGGTCGAACATTTCAACCCTGGATGTGACAGTCATCCCGTATGACACTCATAATAACAAATATTTCTATACTATTGAAATATTTGATGAGAACCCTATATTCGAAAAAGAGAAGGCAGTCCTGTTGGCTAAAGGAGTCTGCAGTCAGAGTCTGACATTCCAAACAAGCGTCGTTTTACCTAAAGGTACACCCGCGATATATGTTCGTCAAACTTCCCCGGAAGGTCAACAAACCGTACAAGAATACACCGTGGAAGGGAATAAACTGACCTGTAACTTCAATCCCACGGCAAACACGAGCGTTTTGGCTAAAATCATGGCCAAAACCAATACTGTTGAAAGTTATAGCATAGAACAAACCGATTTTCCGACCCCGGCCCAGGCTATAGAGATCAACAGTTCATCTCCTCCTCGTTGCACGCTTGAATACGGTAAAAATTACGTGATCAGGGGAAATTATACCGGAGAAATCATATACTCCTGGGGGAACGTCTCCTTATACGTGGAAGGGACATGGCGAAACACCTCTTCCGCACCGATCAAATTAGAAAAAGACGATAACCTGATCATCCAAAACGGGGGAGAGATTATCTTTGATCAACCGGTAAATATCCAGGCGACCAGGGATGAAACAAACATAGTTGTTGCCCCCAACGGGAAATTCAACCCCACGCAAAAAGAGGTAAACCTCACCCTCAGTAACAAATCGAAATTCATCGTACAAGGGGAAGTCAATTTAAACAATCTGGTCTTTGAAAACGGGGCAGAGTTATATAATATCGGAGAGATTTCCGTAACGAATTTTACCGTTAAAAATAACCAAACGATGGTCACAAACGACGGAAAACTCGTTGCCGGCGAAGTGAATCTTATCGGTTCCCTATTTACCAACAACGGACCGTTAAATACCGATAATTTCATAACGGAAGGCAGTACCTTTATCAACAACAGCAAATTTACAGCCAAGATTATAGACTTCAAGAGAGGGGCATACACAAACAATTGTATGACGCTATACGAAGACTTTACGCTAACAGGAACGACATTGTCACTTGCATCAAATACGCTTGTCAGTGGGACATCCATGACCGTCAAAGGGACAAATATTCAAATGGAGGGACACTCTATTCTGTCCATATCCGACAAAATGTCTTTCACAAACGCTTCGAGCACCATCAGCGGTACCGGCAGCGAAGAGTTCGCTTTACTCCGGGTTAAAGAAATTGACGCAAAAAGTTGGAAAATAGTAACCTTCCGCGGAAATCTCGAAATCGAATGTTCCAGTTCTCCGGGAGCTAATTATCACGTACTCCAAGAGCCCGCCCATTGGGTCGCCGAAGGAGAGTCGACCATCAACATTCCGAGCTCGGAATGTACCGATGGAAACATAACGGACCCCGGAAATCCGGAAGATCCGAATTTCCCGATCGAAGGAGACAGCACGCTGATGTATACCTGGATCACGGAAGATATGTTTCCCGATTTGGGAGATTATGACATGAACGACTTAGTGGTCGATTTTGGTGCCATACCGGCTATCAACTCCAATAATATGGCAGAAAGCCTCACCTTAAAAATAGTGATTCGTGCCGTAGGATCTACCCGCACCATCGGAGCGGCCCTGCAATTGGATCAGGTAACCCCCGGAGAAATCCAAAGCGTAACTTACAGTACCAATAATCTGTTCGAAAGGAAAATGTTTTCGGTCAATGCCAAAGGCTTGGAAAATGATCAGACACAGGCTGTCATTCCTTTATTTGAAAATGCCCATAGAATTATGGGAGTATACAACACCGCCATCATGATAAACACGTTTGCCCTCGGCTCCGTAGTTCCGGGAAAAGGCGAACGGAAAGATATACAGAAATTTGAAGTCAAGATACAGTTTAGCCGGCCCGTTGCACTAAATAAAATCAACATGAACCAACTCAACCTTTTTGTGATTAGCGGAAATAAATTTACTCCCCGGAGAACCGAGATCCATCTACCCGGATTCAAACATACGGCTTTGAGTAACATCAGTCGTCCTATCGAAGAGAGTACGAACGGGTTGATGTGGGGTCTGTTGGTACCACGCTCTTTCCGTTATCCGGCCGAAGCGATTTCCATATTAAAAGCCTATCCGGATTTCGAAAAATGGGTAACATCTGGAGGTACAAATTATCTGGAATGGTATAAATCACCCAGCACAAATGACGCGTACATTTACAGATAACGGTAGAAAAACGACTCCTATGAAAATGCTTTTTTTAATTTTTCATGGTTTTGCCGAATACAACGGCATCAGTAAAAAAATATTTTATCAAAAAGACGCCTTGCAGGCCTGCGGATGGGATGTCCGGTTTTGTTATCTGGATACGGATACGGAGGGGAACCATATCCGATGGGCTGAAAAAATAATAATAGATAATTATGGAAAAGGATGGATAGCTAAAATAAAGAAACGAACGGCGTACAACCATCTGTACCGATATATACTGGATAATGATATTCGTTTTGTTTACATACGATACGATCATAACGCCAATCCGTTTCTAATTCATTTTCTAAAAAGATTACATCAAAAAGGAATCAGAACCGTCATGGAGATTCCCACCTATCCCTATGATCAGGAGTACAACGGTTTGGCTCTAAAAGAAAAACTGATGCTGTACACGGATAAGTGTTTCCGGAAATCCATGGCCAAACAACTTTTTCGGATAGTAACTTTCTCCGGCTATACCTCCATTTGGAATGTTCCTACAATCAATATCTCCAATGGAATTGATTTTAGCCGGATAAAATTAAAAACACAAAGCGACCATAATCCCAGAGAGTTCCACTTGACGGGAGTGGCCGACATGCATCGTTGGCACGGTTATGACCGTATCGTGACCGGGATGATTGAATATTACAAGCAACCTCATGACACGGAAGTATATCTTCATCTGGTCGGAGGAGGAATGCCGGATATCTTAAACGAACTCCGTCAAATGGTGACCGACCATCATTTGGAAGAAAAAATATTTTTCCATGGCCCCGTGTTCGGAGAAGAATTAGATAAGATATTCGAACAAACAGACATGGGAGTTGCCAGTCTGGCCAGGCATCGTAGCCAAATTTCTAAAATCAAAACTTTAAAAAACAGAGAATACGCAGCCCGGGGAATTCCATTCATCTACTCCGAAACAGATGAAGACTTCGATCATATGCCCTATATTATGAAAGCCTCAGCCGACGATTCGCCTGTCGACATCCAGTCTCTTGTCGACTTCTGGCAAATACACCGCTTTACCCCGGCAGAAATTCGAAACTCCATAGAACCTGCTCTTTCGTGGACACAACAAATGCAAAAAATAACCGATATCGTAACCTCAAAGTGAAACTGAACCATGAGTCTTAAAATAGCTTACTGTATCCCGTCTCTTTATTACCCGAGCGGTATGGAACGGGTCCTTACTTTAAAGGCAAATTACTTTACAGAAGTCTTCAATTACGAAATTTATATCATTATTACCGACGGGAAAGAAAAGACTCCCTACTATTCACTTTCTCCGAAAGTAAAAATAGTTCAATTGGATATAAACTTTGATCACCTTTACGGCCAACCTCTCCGCAAACGAATTATAGAATACCGGAAAAAACAACAACTATACAAAAAACGGCTGAAAGAAGCTCTTTGTAATATTCGTCCGGATATCACCATATCCATGTTACGGAGGGAGATTAATTTTATCAACTCCATACCGGACGGAAGCATAAAGTTGGGTGAGATCCATTTCAATCGTTCCAATTACCGGGATTTCAGTAATGAAAAGTTACCCCACTGGTTACAAAAAATGGTAGCCAGATTCTGGATGAATCAACTGCTGCGCCAATTGAAAAGATTAAAGAAATTTATCGTTCTTAGTCATGAAGACAAAGGATATTGGAAAGAATTAAATAACGTCGAGGTAATTCATAATCCTCTTTCCTTTTTTCCTGATAAAACCTCTTCTTTAGACCAAAAACAAATTATCGCCGTCGGAAGATATGTTCCGCAAAAAGGATTTGATCGCCTGATTGATGCCTGGCAATACGTGGTCCCTAAGCATCCGGATTGGACATTAAAAATATACGGCGACGGGATGCGTGCCCAATTAGAGGCTCAAATACATCAATTGCAATTGGATAAATCATGTATTTTGGAACACTCCGTCACTAACATCATTGATAAATACTGCGAAAGCTCTATCTTTGTTTTAAGTTCTCGTTTTGAAGGATTCGGTATGGTTATTATCGAGGCTATGGCTTGTGGTGTCCCCCCTGTTTCGTTTACCTGTCCCTGTGGCCCCAGGGATATTATTCAGGACGGACAAGACGGTCTCCTCGTAGAAGATGGTAATATAAAACAGTTAGCCGAAAAAATTTGTTATTTAATCGAAGAGGAAGAGGAAAGAAAAAGAATGGGAAAGGCGGCCCGTATTCACGTGGAAAGATTCAAGATCGAACACATTGCCGAGCAATGGAAAAATCTTTTCGAACAAATACTTCCTCAAAAAATATAAACTAAAATCAGAAACTATGTCTTGGTATTCAAAATATCTATCCGTTTACAATAAAACCTTCGATGAAATTCCCCCCCAAACGCTACAAGAAATAAGGGAAAAATTACAGCAAATCAATCAATCGGAACAACCGTTAGTCTCCGTCGTTGTCATTGCTCATAACGAAGAAAAACATCTGGCAGCCTGCCTCTGGTCTCTTAGTGATTCCCGTTGCCGCTATCCCATGGAAATCATAGGGGTGGACAACAGTTCTACTGATCGTACGGCGGATATTTACAAGGCTTCCGGTATTCCTTATTACAACGAGTCACAAAAAAGTTGCGGCTATGCCCGCCGATGCGGTTTGGAACAAGTCCGAGGTAAATATTATATCTGTATCGATTCCGACACCATGTACCCACCCCGCTACGTGGAGACTCTTGTACAAAAATTGGAACAACCGGGGGTTGTTGCCGTATCCTCTCTCTGGAGTTATATTCCCGATAAAGACCATCCGTGGTTGGGCCTAAAAATATACGAATTCATGAGAGACACTCATCTCTTTCTGCAATCTTTCAAAAGACCGGAATTGAGCGTACGGGGATTGGTGTTCGCCTACAACGTCGAGTACGGGAAAAAAGTCGGTTATCGCGTCGACATCATCCGGGGAGAAGACGGATCCATGGCTCTGGGATTGAAAAAATACGGAAAAATCGCTTTTGTCCGAAAAAGAAAAGCACGAGCTGTAACAGGATACGGAACAGTTAGTGCGGACGGATCTTTTTTCAACAGCTTTAAGATACGAATCATCAAATACCTGAAAGGTATGAAAAGTTATTTTACGTCCAGAACAGATTACAAGGACGAAGATTCAAACCTTATCAAATAAAAATTATGGCAGCACTTCGATTCATGCTTTCATTGCTAATGATTCCAATTACGTTACTTATCGCATTAAGTAGCATCATGGGAGTATTGGCCGTTTATGTTCATCCGGCAACATTCTGGGGCATTGCCGTTCTCGGCTTACTACTTCCTGCCACATTAACCATGAACCTTTTACTTTGTATTTATTGGGCAGTCAAAAAAAAGAGATGGATGTTCGTTCCTATCGTAACAATCCTATTAAGCATCCCCTATCTCTTATCCATATTTCAATTTTCACCTTTTTCCAACTCCGAAAACGATAAAATTCGTATCGCAACCTACAATATTTTAAATTTTAAGAATTTAGAATCCAATCATACCTCTATTCCAGATATCGTAAATTTTGCGGAATCGAATGATGTGGATATTCTCTGCTTGCAAGAATACGGTGAATCCAATCAAGAAAATGCGATCTCTCCGACTTCTCGCTTTTTAACCTTACCTCATTCGGCCAAAAGTTGGTCACGGCAAACCCATACTTCAAATTACGGAATTGCCATACTGAGTCGTTATCCTATCCTCTCCTCCCAAAATATAAATTTTGATTCCCCGACAAACAACGCCATGTGGGCCGATATAAAGATCGGACAAGATACGATTCGTGTTTTCAACGTGCATATGCAAACGACCAATTTCAGCCAGAAAGAGCAACAATTACGTCAACAACTCTTGGAGAATAATCCGACAGGTGGGAAAAAAGCGGCAAAGGAAATCATTTGGGCATTAAAAAATAATTTCAAGATACGGGCTCAACAAGCAGAACAATTACGATCCATCATCGATACTACCCGGTTTCCGGTTATCGTATGCGGAGACTTTAACGATCCCCCTACTTCTTATGTTTATCATAAAATAAAAGGGGATCTGAAAGACAGCTTTATAACAAGCGGAAACGGATACGGATACACCTATCGTAATCTTTGCAAATTATTCAGAATAGATTACGTATTGTATTCACCAGAAATTCAAGGTACATCCTATCGCTCGCCTTCCCTGCCTTGGAGCGATCATAATCCTGTTGTTACGGGAATCGAATTACCAAAATAGTATTATCTTTGCTTAACTACAATTACTCGGATATGGAAAATGATTTACCTCATACGGACCCCCTGAAACAAAAGACTTCTTCAGAGAAAGAGGAGGCTTCTTCTCCGGAAGAAACGGAGGAGATCATTCAGGCCATGGATTCGTCCAATGAAGAGATATATTCACTCCGAACAGACGGATCACTTTATTATGCAAACCATCAAACTAAAATAAGTTACAATTTACATAAACCGATCTCAACTTATTTCATTTGGGATTTTCATTCGGAAATAACTCAAAAGAATTGGCCTGATAAATTAAAATTTTTCCGGGAGAACTCAACGGGATGCAGGTATATTTCCCGGCACAAATACCCGGACGGAAGCAGTAGACCGGTAGAGATATTCTCCAGGATAATAAAGTATCAGGGAGAAGAAAAAATATGGGTATTTTGCAGGGATATCTCTTCAACGATACAACACGAGAATAAGATTAAAGAATTAAACAGCCTGTTTAACTCCGTTTTAAATAATATTCCGGTCTATCTCTTTGTTAAGGATACTAAAGACCTCCGTTATCTATATTGGAATAAAGCTTTCGAAATACATTCACATATACCAACCGACCGTGTTATCGGTAAAACCGATTTTGAAATATTCCCCAATATAAAGGATGCCGAGCACTTTAGAAACGATGACCTTCGCTTATTAAGTACGGGCAAGGATATCGAGTTTATCGAAACTTACCAAAATACTTCAGGAGAACTACGAACCGTAAAAACCCTAAAAACTTTAATCCGGGACGATGGAGGAGAACCTATTTTTTTAGTGGGGATATCATGGGATATCACGGATATGAAAAATTCGGAACAAGAGCTCATCAAAGCCCGGCTAAAAGCAGAACAATCGGATAAATTAAAATCGACTTTTCTGGCAAACATGAGTCACGAGATCAGGACTCCGCTCAACGCCATCATCGGATTTTCCCGGTTAATTTGTGATATCCCGGACCAGGAAGAGAAACATAACTATATGGATATTGTAGAAAACAATTCGGAACTACTTATCCAACTCATCAACGACATCCTCGATTTATCTAAAATCGAAGCCGGCACCCTGGAGTTTAACGACAAACCAACTAATATCCGGGAATTATGCCAAAAGATTTTACAAATGTACCAAAATCGTACGGCAAAAAACGTGACGTTGTTATTAGACATTCCTACGGATTTAATCATACGGATCGACGGTAACCGACTGGCACAAGTCTTATCCAACTTAATCACAAACGCTATAAAATTTACTTCTAATGGACACATCCGTTTCGGATATCACTTGTTAGGAGAAAAAATAGAATTTTACGTGATAGACACGGGATACGGTATTCCGCGTGAAAGATTAAACGACATTTTCAGTCGTTTTACCAAACTCAACTCTTTTTCTCAAGGTACGGGGCTTGGTCTTGCGATCTGTAAAATGATCGTCCAAAAAATGGGAGGAGATATTTCCGTTGAATCGGAATTAAATAAAGGTACCACATTCAGGTTTACAATTCCTTATCATTCTGCTCAAATAGAGAGTGTAGAAGAACCTGTAAATCGAATCAACGTAAAAGAAGAGATGGATACACAACACACGATTCTAATCGCAGAAGACGTAGAAAGTAACTTTTTGCTTTTAAAAGTCCTAATAGGTAAAAATTATAAATTACTCCACGCCTGGAATGGTATTGAAGCAATTAAATTATTCAATGAAGAGAAACCGGATCTTATCCTGATGGATATTAAAATGCCTGAAATGGATGGATTGGAAGCTACCCGTATTATTCGGGAAAAATCCAGGGATATTCCCATCATTGCGTTGACAGCCTTCGCTTTTGACGATGACCGTACCCGGGCACTGGAAGCCGGATGTAACGACTTTTTAACCAAACCGATTTCCTCGGCTCTTTTAAAAGAAACCCTTGAAAAATATTTAAAATAAGATGCTCGGAATAGACTATTTTTTTTGGATAGCCGCCATTATTGTTCTCTATACCTATATAGGCTATGGCATCCTTCTCTATTTACTCGTTAGAATAAAAGAAAAGATACATCCTGCTCAATCGTTATGTCTTCAAGAACCAGCTCCGACGACAACACTCTTGATCGCTGCCTATAACGAGGAAGATATTGTGGATCTGAAAATGGAAAATTGTAATCAGCTCAATTATCCGAAAGATAAACTAAAAATCGTGTGGGTCACGGATGGAAGTAATGACAACACGAATCTAAAATTAGCTCAATATCCGGAGATCACAGTTTTGCATGATCCTGAAAGAAAAGGAAAAACAGCTGCTCTTAACCGGGGAATGCAATATATACATACCCCTTTTACTATATTTACGGACGCCAATACCATGTTAAATAAAGAAGCGATCCGGGAAATTCTCACTCCGTTCTCCGATCCCCTCGTGGGATGTGTCGCCGGAGAAAAGCGAATTGCCGTTGAAGATAAAGATAACGCCGCAGCGGGAGGAGAAGGTTTTTATTGGCGCTACGAATCCAAATTAAAATCGTGGGATTCTCGTTTGTATTCAGCAGTAGGAGCCGCAGGTGAACTTTTTGCTATCCGTACCTCCCTTTTCAAAACGATGCCCGAAGATACGTTATTAGACGATTTCGTTCTATCCATGAAAATTGCTTCCCAAGGTTATAAAATCGCTTACCGAGACTCGGCTTATGCCATAGAATCCGCTTCTGCCGATATAGGGAACGAACAAAAAAGGAAAGTACGTATTGCCGCAGGAGGCCTGCAAGCCATATGGAGATTACTTCCATTACTGAATATCTTCCGTTATGGTATATTAAGTTTTCAATACATCTCCCACCGGGTACTAAGATGGTCGATTACACCCATTCTCCTCTTTCTCCTGTTTCCTTTAAATATCCTACTCGTCAGCCTGAGACCGGAATCGACATGCTATACAATACTCCTCCTCCTTCAAACCCTATTCTATCTCATGGCAATCGGAGGAAGTATTTTGCAACGAAGGCATATTAAAGTAAAGGTATTATTCATCCCTTATTACTTCGTATTCATGAACTTGAATGTCATAAAAGCCTTCTTTTATTTACAGAAACACAAGGGAAAAGGGGCTTGGGAAAAGGCCAAGAGAAAACAAACAGCCTAAGAAAAATCTTAGGCTGCTATATTACATTTTCCGGAAATAATCAATCGTTCGTAATAACCCCTCACGCAACGGAATAACCGGTTTCCAATCCAATACTTTTTCAGCCAAAGCAATATCCGGCTTTCTTTGCTTCGGATCATCCGAAGGCAAAGGCCTGAACACTATTTTCGATTTAGACCCGGTGAGTTCCAGAATCTGATGGGCCAATTCCAAAATAGTGAATTCATTCGGATTACCTATATTTACAGGTCCTGTAAAATCATCATCCGTTTGCATGGTACGAATCATACCTTCGACCAAATCGTCCACATATTGAAAACTACGGGTTTGCGAACCGTCACCATATATTTCTATATCCTTTCCATGCAGAGCGTTAACGATAAAGTTAGATACTACACGACCATCGTTTATCGACATACGAGGCCCATAAGTATTAAAAATACGTACAATTTTTATCCGAATCATCAATTGACGATGGTAATCCATAAACAAGGTCTCCGCACATCGTTTACCCTCATCGTAACAGGAACGAACCCCGATAGGATTCACATTTCCCCAATAGTTTTCGGGTTGCGGGTGTACGATAGGATCCCCGTACACCTCACTCGTAGAAGCCTGCAAAACTTTGGCATTGGACTGTTTTGCCATCCCCAACACATTAGCAGCTCCTATCACGGATGTCTTCAATGTTTTTATCGGATCATATTGATAATGAATGGGAGAAGCCGGACAAGCTAAATTGTAGATCTCATCTGCATCTTTTATAATATACGGAAATACAATATCGTGATTTACCAACTCAAAACGAGGATGATCTAATAAATGGGCAATATTTTCTCTTGCACCGGTAAAAAAATTATCCAAACAAGTAATTTGTGCTCCCGTTTCCAATAAACGGTCGCATAGATGGGAACCCAAAAAACCTGCTCCCCCGGTTATCAATATTTTTTTCATTTTTTAAAATTTAGGAATTATAAATTTTCATTTACACCCCAACAACCTCTTATAGCCCCTATCTATACATCTTCTCCGCTTGTGCTTTTATAGTATCACTCGTAATATAATCATCAAAATCCATACGTTTATCGATAATACCGTTAGGTGTTAGCTCGATAATCCGGTTACAAACCGTTTGAATAAACTCATGATCGTGTGAGTTCATCAATACAATGCCTTTAAACGCGACTAAAGTATTATTAAATGCCTGAATAGATTCCAAATCCAAATGGTTGGCAGGAGAATCCAATACCAATACGTTTGCATTTGTCAACATCATACGGGCTATCATACAACGCATTTTCTCCCCTCCCGATAACACTTTCACCCGTTTATATATATCTTCCCCGGAAAAAAGCATCTTTCCCAAGAAACCGCGTAAAAAAGTCTCACTTGTATCGGTTGAATATTGTCCTAACCATTCCACCAACGTCATATCAGTTTGAAAAAAGGCCGAATTATCCAACGGCAAATAGGCACTGGTAATCGTTACGCCCCAACTATATGATCCCGTATCAGGCTTATCATTTCCAGTAATAACTTCTAATAAAGCCGTCATTGCCCGGGGATCTTTCGACCAAAATACGATCTTATCCCCCTTCTCCACGGTAAACTCTACATTCTGGAATAACCACTTCCCCTCTACTTGCTTACTAAGTCCCCGTACATCCAAAATCCGATCTCCCACCTCCCGTTCCGGGGTAAAAATAATACCCGGGTATTTCCGGGAAGAGGGAAGAATTTCCTCCACGTTTAACTTTTCCAACATCTTCTTTCGGCTTGTCGTTTGCTTCGATTTAGCCACATTAGCGCTAAATCGCTGAATGAACTCCATTAACTCCTTCTTCTTCTCCTCCGCCTTCTTATTTTTAGCCTGAGCCTGACGTAAAGCCAACTGACTCGACTCGTACCAAAAACTATAGTTACCAGCAAATAACTGTACTTTACCGAAATCAATATCTACCGTATGAGTACTTATCGCATCCAAGAAATGTCGGTCATGCGATACAACCAATACGGTATTCTCGTAGTTTGACAAATAATTTTCCAACCACATCACAGTCTCTATATCCAAATCATTCGTCGGCTCGTCCAACAACAAATTATCCGGCTTACCGAACAACGCCTGAGCTAATAATACCCGAACTTTTTGCTTACCACTTAAATCTTTCATTAACGAATAATGCCACTCTTCCTCAATTCCCAGTCCACTTAATAAAGATGCCGCATCACTTTCCGCATTCCAACCGTCCATTTCGGCAAATCTCTCCTCCAGTTCAGCCGCCCTGACACCATCCTCATCCGAAAAATCAGGTTTTGCGTATAATGCATCCTTCTCTTTCATCACATTCCATAAATTCAGATATCCCTGCATTACCGTATCCAACACCGTACACTCATTATAAGCTTGATGGTCCTGTTTCAATACCGACAAGCGCTCCCCCGGCCCAAACATCACACTTCCCCGCGTCGGCTCCAAATCCCCGCTTAACATCCGCAATAAGGTAGATTTTCCAGCACCGTTCGCCCCAATCACACCGTAACAATTTCCCGGAGTAAATTTTAAATTTACATCCCGAAACAAAACCCGTTTTCCAAACTGAATCTCTAAATTTGAAACTGTAATCATTCTATTGTATCTTCTTTTTATTGATAATCAACACTTTTAGCTCCAAAAAAGCGCCTGCAAAGATACGTTTTATTTCCAAATCTCCCAAATAAAGATTTAATACAACACTTTATATCGTTTTTAATCTTAAAAACGTTTCAATTATCCGAAAAGTAATCCCTCCTTCTTCTCCGGCAAATATCTTTTTCTACCCGAATATTACTCTTTAAATCCCTTTCTCATACACCGAATCAAAGCTTCCTTCCATTCCGGAATCTCTATTTCAAATTCCTGTTTAATCTTTGTTGTATCCAATACCGAATAGGTCGGACGCTTTGCCTTTGCCGGATATTGATCCGTAGTAATGGGGTTCACCCGACAACTCTCTCCTGATAAAGAAACGATCTCTCTTGCAAATTCATACCAGGAACAAATCCCCTCATTCGTGTAATGATAGATACCTTCGTGTTCGGGTAATTCATCACTCTCCAGCATCTTTATTATAGCATCCGCCAGATCTCCGGCGTAAGTCGGAGTTCCCCATTGATCATTCACCACATTTATCTCCTCTTTTTCTTTAGCAAGACGACAGATTGTCTTGGCAAAATTATGTCCGAATTCCGAATACAACCAAGCTGTACGAATAATAATATACATACAACCGGAACGTTTGATAGCCTGTTCTCCTTCCAGTTTTGTCCGGCCATAAACGGTTTGCGGATTCGTCGCCTCTTTTTCCGTATAAGGATGATCATGAACCCCGTCAAAAACATAATCCGTAGAGATATGTATCAATAGACAATCTAATTTTACAGCAGCCTTAGCCAGATTGGCGACGGCATCCCGATTGATTAAAGTCGCCTTTTCCTCCTCTTCCTCGGCCCGATCCACCGCCGTATAAGCAGCACAATTAATGATCGTATCGATTTCATGCACCTCTATGAATGAACATATTGCTTTAAAATCCGTTATATCCAACTCCTCCACATCCGTGTAAAACACGTCATCTAACAATGAAAATTTTCTTTCCTGAAATTCCGATCCTAACTGTCCGTTAGCCCCTGTTATCAATATATTGGCCATACTCTAAATACTAAACATGAACTTTATCAAACTTTTCAAATTCCGAATTTTTGCTGATGTATTCCGGTATAATCATTTTCATTTTACAAATCATTTCCGGAATATTTACAGCCGACGACAACTCACAAATATCTTTCAATTTTTCTTTTACCTCATCGTAGTCATACTCCCTAACTTTAGCAATACGAATCTTATCGTGCACCGTTGGGCTTGTATTTTCTTTATTACTCAACAACTCCTCGTACAACTTTTCCCCGGGACGTAGACCGGTATACACGATTTTTATCTCTTTGTCCGGAACAAATCCGGACAATTCGATCATACGCCGGGCCATATCTGCAATCTTCACCGGTTTCCCCATCTCAAATATAAAAATCTCACCGCCATCCCCCATAGTTCCCGCCTCTAATACCAGTCGGCAAGCTTCCGGTATAGTCATAAAATAACGAATAATATCCGGATGGGTTACCGTTACCGGCCCTCCATTTCTAATTTGCTCTCTAAACCGGGGAATTACCGATCCGTTAGATCCCAAAACATTACCGAATCGGGTCGTAATAAATCGGGTTTGTCCCGGATATTTTCCATCCCGGATAGCCACACTTAGGCTCTGGACATAAATTTCCGCTAATCGCTTCGAGGCTCCCATCACATTCGTCGGATTCACAGCCTTATCCGTAGAGATCATTACAAATTGCTCTACGCCATATTTTACGGAATAATCCGCCATATTGCAAGTCCCGCATACATTTACCAACACGGCTTCACAGGGATTCAACTCCATCAAAGGCACATGCTTGTATGCCGCCGCATGAAAAACCACCTGAGGACGGTACTGACGAAAGACAAAATCCACCCGTTCCGGAGAACGAACATCCCCGATAACCGGAACAAAAGATACCTCAGGGTAACGATCTATGAATTCTAACTGTATATTATGCATGGGTGTTTCAGCCGAATCGAAAAGGATTAACTGTTTAATCTTAAAACGTGTCAATTGCCTGCAAAGCTCGCTTCCGATAGAACCTGCAGCCCCGGTAACCATCACGACTTTACCTTCCAACTTAGCCGAAATCTCCCGCATACTGATTCGAATCTCATCGCGCCCCAACAAATCTTCCAAACGAATCGCCTTCACACGGGGACGAGGCAGATTCCCATCGTATATCTCTTCAACTCCAGGAAGTATAAGCATTTCCAAATGCTTTTTTTGACAAAAACGTACCAACCGGTCCTGTTCATCCTGAGCCGTCCAGTAATCCGGAAAAACTATGCCTTTTACCTGCAAACGCCTTATCAAACGATTAAACGAATCTTCTCCCTTTACGGAGTAAACGGAGACTCCGGATAATCTATAATGCTTGTATTGTTTACCTATCGTCAAATATCCCACGACCCGATAATTGGGCAAGAAATTATTAGATAACGTAATATTTAACGAAGCACTTTTACTATCCATTCCATATATTAAAACACGCTCAATCTGCCCGACCGAATGAGTCTTTAAAAATTCGTATACATTAATAAATACGACTCTCAAAGAAACCAATACAACAGCACTAAAATTCAAATCAATAATTCCTCCCAGCAACAAACGATTTATCGAAACTTCCGGAACAATCCAATGAATGGTAAAATACAACAATACTACCTTTAAAATGATGGCAACCCCGATACGCCACGTTTCTTGCAGCGTCGTATGCCGTACAACTCCCCGATAAGCATGCAAACACAGAAAAGCCAACAAACTATATACTGCAGACCACGCTATCAATCCTCCCACATACTCTTTCTTAATCGGTGAAAGTGTCACATACATAATAATAAAGTAAACAAATAAAGTTACGCCAACGGATAAAATCAAATCTATGGCCAATACTATCCATCTACTTAAATATTTTGAATGTACAATTTTAGACGCCAAGCTTCTCAGCCCGAACAATTCATTCATGATTCACTTTAATTTAACCAATGCAACCTATAATCCTGAAGGAATCATATTCCCTTTACATCCTTAAAACAAGGACGATTCCTGTCCTTTTCAGATAAAATAATAACCTCCGCGGGTAATCTCCAGTCAATCCGTAAATCGGGATCATCATAACGGATTCCTGCCTCATACTCCGGAGCATAAAAGTCATCACATTTATACTGAAAAATAACCTCTTCACTTAAAACGACAAAACCATGTGCAAACCCTTTCGGGATAAATAATTGCCGTTTATTCTCTCCGCTTAACTCTATTGCCAAATGTTTTCCATACGTGGAAGATCCGATACGTATATCAACAACAACATCCAAAATCATTCCGCTCACCACACGAACCAATTTTGATTGCGTGTAGGGAGGCAATTGGTAATGCAACCCTCTCAATACTCCATATACAGAGCGAGACTCATTATCCTGTACAAACACCACTTTTCCCACTTGTCGTTCAAATTCCCGCTGAGAAAAACTCTCGAAGAAATAACCCCGTTCATCTCCAAAAACCTGAGGTTCTATGATCACAACACCCTCTATATCCGTTTTTATTACTTTCATCCGATAGGTTATTATACAATAATACGCTAAATAGCAGAGCCGTACATCTTTTCGTAATAGGATTGATAATCGCCACTCGTTACATCATCCAACCACTCCTGATTCTCTAAATACCATCTTACCGTCTTCTCTATCCCTTCTTCAAATTGTAAAGAAGGTTCCCATCCTAATTCTTTATGCAATTTCGTCGAATCGATGGCATACCGCAAATCATGTCCCGCCCGGTCGGTCACGTAAGTGATCAACTTATCGGAAGTTCCTTCCTTCCGGCCCAACAAACGATCCGTTACCCGGATCATCACTTTTATCAAATCGATATTTTTCCATTCGTTGAAACCTCCGATATTGTATGTATCTCCAACTCTTCCTTCGTGGAATATCAAATCTATCGCCCTCGCGTGATCCACCACGTATAACCAATCCCGCACGTTTTCTCCCTTGCCGTATACCGGAAGTGGCTTATCATGACGTATATTATTGATAAACAATGGGATCAACTTCTCTGGAAACTGATAAGGACCATAATTGTTAGAACAATTGGAAATTTTTATCGGCATACCGTAAGTATCGTGAAAAGCCCTCACGAAATGATCCGAAGAAGCTTTAGAAGCAGAATAAGGAGAATGGGGATCGTATTTTGTCGTCTCCACAAAAAAACTTCCGTCGTTTTTCAACGCTCCGTATACCTCATCGGTTGAAACATGATAGAATAACTTATTTTCGAACTCTCCATCCCATGCCAACTTAGCTGCCTGTAACAGGCTCAATGTTCCCATCACGTTGGTTTGAGCAAACGAAAAAGGATCTTTAATAGAACGATCCACATGGCTCTCTGCCGCCAAATGGATCACGCCGTCAATATGATATTGACGAAAGACCTCCTGTATCTTATTAAAATCACAAATATCCGCTCTCACGAATACATAGTTAGGGCAATGTTCAATATCCTTCAAATTGGCCAAATTCCCCGCGTATGTCAACTTATCCAAATTCACAATCCGATAATCAGGATACTTGTTCACCATCCATCTAACCAAATGCGAACCGATAAATCCGGCTCCTCCGGTAATCAATATATTTTTCATCTTATTTCAAATTAAAATATTCTAAGCTAAAAATTTATCGAGGAACAGACGACAGGATGAATTTCCTCGTATTCCCTGACAAACCCTACTGTTCTGCCACACTAAATTATTTCAACAACTTCAAAAGATATTGTCCGTATTGATTTTTAATCATCGGTTGTGCTAACTTCTCTAATTGCTCAGCCGTTATCCACCCTTTCCGGTAAGCAATCTCCTCCAAACAAGCAATTTTTAATCCTTGTCGTTTCTCTATTACTTCCACAAAAGTAGAGGCCTCGGCCAAAGAGTCATGTGTTCCCGTATCCAACCAGGCAAATCCACGTCCCAATAATTGTACTTTTAACTCCTCTTCCTTTAAAAACTCCTGATTTACCGTGGTAATCTCCAACTCTCCCCTGGCAGAAGGCTTTATCCTTTTGGCAATTTCAACAACCTTACTCGGGTAAAAATAGAGACCGACAACCGCATAATTAGATTTAGGTTCTTTCGGTTTCTCCTCTATACTCAAAACATTCCCTTGTGAATCAAATTCAGCAACGCCATAACGCTCCGGATCGCTCACCCAATAACCGAACACCGTCGCTTTTCCTTCCCCCTCCGCCATCTTCACGGCCTCAGACAAGCTACTCGTGAAAGATTGACCATAAAAGATATTATCCCCCAGTACCAAACAAACAGACTCTTTCCCGACGAACTCCTCTCCAATAAGAAACGCCTGAGCCAATCCATCCGGAGACGGCTGTTCTGCATAAGAGAAACAAACACCGTAATCCGACCCGTCTCCCAACAAACGCCTGAACCCAGGCAGATCCTGCGGTGTTGAAATAATTAAAATATCCCGGATTCCTGCCAACATTAGTACGGATATCGGATAATATACCATCGGTTTATCATAGATGGGCAACAATTGCTTGGATACCCCCTTCGTGATTGGATATAAACGAGTACCCGAACCTCCTGCTAA
Source organism: uncultured Sanguibacteroides sp. (assembly GCF_900543425.1). Classification (GTDB taxonomy): domain Bacteria; phylum Bacteroidota; class Bacteroidia; order Bacteroidales; family Marinifilaceae; genus Gabonibacter. The sequence continues at coordinate 133,523 of NZ_UQRQ01000002.1, forward strand.
TACAATACCTTTCATTCAATACGACTATTTACTTTATGAATCGTACAAACATACAACTTTTTAACTTCAAATCTTAACTTTTAAAACAGAAATCCTTTATTAATTCACAAATTACTATTTCCAACAAATGAAAAGGTATATCGTTTACTTTCTGCAAAAATCACATTTCCATTATATTTTCCTTTTCCAAAGGCGTATAAGGTCCGTCTTTTACCTCAAAAATAACACTACCTCTTTCCAATACCTCCAACGTATGCCATTGTCCGACCGGAATATGAATCCCATGAACTCCCGCTAACGGATTCAGCAACACACTCTCTGTTAATTCTCCCCTTTCATTGTAAAACAGGACCTTTATCTTCCCTCGAAGCAATATATAGGTTTCTGCCGTCGTCGTATGACGATGCACGGGCAAGACTGTCCCCGGCTCCAATGCATTCAACAAACGTTGAGCTTTTGCATCTAATGTTTTATGAAAATTATAATTCATTCGCAATCTCGGACTCTCTTCTGCCTGCCGGGATACTTCATTCAATAAATTCGTATCAATCAAATCCATATATTCCATCTGATTCGTTAAATTAAAAATTAAAAATTTATCTCTCCGTTTCCTGCCAGGCCTGAAATAAAACCTCAACCGGATGCAAGGCAACCCGTCCCGTCCCATCCTTAATCTGTTGACGGCAACTGGTCCCCGGAGCTGAAATACAAACCTCTTCATCCACACTCCTTATCGCCGGAAACAGAATCTGCTCCCCGATTTTCATGGACAGTTCGTAATGTTTTTTCTCGTATCCGAAAGCCCCGGCCATACCGCAACATCCGGAAGGAATCACCTCTACCTCGTAATTCACAGGCAAAGATAACATTATCTTAGAGGGTTCGACCGACGCCAGTGATTTTTGATGGCAATGTCCGTGTAACATAATTTTCAAAGGTTTATTGGTAAATTGCTCCGGCCGGATATTGCCTTTCCGTATCTCCCGCACGATAAATTCATCATACAACAGGCAATTTTTCCCTAAGGAAGAAGCCTCTTCTCTCCAATCATCCCCGACCAAATCGGGATATTCATCCCGAAAAGAGAGAATACAGGAAGGCTCTATTCCCACCAACGGACTCTCTTCCGTCACAATATCTTTTAATAAACCTACATTTTTACGGGCCATTTTCTTTGCCTCCTTCAACATCCCCTTGGACATGGCCGTTCTCCCGCTCTCCACATGTTCGGGGATCACTACCTCGTATCCTAATCCTCCCAGTAACTCGATCATCTGTATACCGACCTTCACATCCATGTAATTGGTAAACTCATCGGCGAACAAGTACACTTTTCCTCGAGTCTTATTCTTGTTACAAGGCATATGGCGGGTCGTCCAATGCCGTAACGTTGTTTTATACAATCTCGGGATACTTCTTTTGGGAGCAAATTGCAAAAGCCTTTTCAACAAACCACCCGTCAAACGATTAGAGACAAACCAGTTATAAAGAGGAGGCAACCACATTCCACAACGTTGTATCCGCCCCAGGTTTGCAATGAGGAAAGCCTTCACCGGAACTCCGCACGTATCGTAATGATGTTGTAGAAATTCTGCCTTGTAACGGGCCATATCCACGTTCGAAGGACACTCCGATTTACACGCCTTACAAGCTACACAGTTATCCAATACTTCCAATACCTCCGGTTGATCGAATACCCGCTCGGTTTTCGGACGGGTTAATAACTCCCGAAGTACGTTCGCCCGGGCCCGCGTCGTATCTTTTTCGTCTCCCGTTGCCCGGAAACTCGGACACATCGTTCCCCCGAACACCATCGCCTTCCGGCAATCCCCGGAACCATTGCATTGCTCGATAGCACATATCCATCCTTTTTGCCGGGAAAAATCAAAATAGGTTTTCAAATCATCACCTCCGGAATAATCCTCTTTTATCCTCAAACCTTTATCCATCGGGGGAGTATCCACAATCTTTCCCCGGTTAAATATCCCCATCGGATCCCAACAACGCTTTACCTCCCGCATCATTTCATACACCTCTTGCCCGAATAATACGGGAATAAACTCTCCTCGCAACCGACCGTCTCCATGTTCCCCGCTCAATGCGCCCTTATGCTTTTTTACCAATAATGCCGTCTCCTCTGCCACCTGCCGAAACAACCTTCGATCCTTCTCTTTTTTCAAATCCAAAACAGGACGTAAATGCAACTCCCCGGTTGCTATATGAGCATGGTAGACACAACTCAATCCCATGCGTTCCAACATCGCTTTAAAATCCTTCATATAAGCCGGCAAACGTTCCGGGGCCACAGCCGTATCTTCAATCACCGAAACCGGCTTCGCACTCCCCGGCATTCCCGACAACAACCCCAACCCGGCTTTTCGTAGATCCCAGACCCGTCTGATATCCGTCCCGTATAACCGAGGATAGTGATAACCGAACCCGTGCTTCTTAAAATCCTCTTCTATTGTATCAGCCAACCAGTCAACCTCTTCACGGGAAGAACAAGCCAACTCCACGATCAAAATAGCAGCCGGGTCTCCCTGAATAAAAAAACGATTCCTATTTTGTGCGATATTCCCTTTACTCAATTCCAGGATGGTCCGATCCATCAACTCGACAGCCATCGGCTTATGTTTCAAAGCCACTAAATTACCCTCGAATGCCTCTTCCAGCGTGGAGCAATGAATACAGATCACAGCCTTCTCTTTCGGAGGCAACACCACCAAACGCAATTTCACCTCCGTGATAAAAGCTAACGTACCCTCGGAACCGGCTATCAACTTACAAAGATTAAAGGAGTCATCGTATTGTTTATCAATATAATCCGAATACAACAACTGATCCAGAGCATATCCTGAATTTCTCCGACGCAAGGCCGGGTCCGGATAATGTTCCAGAATCTCCGTTTTATGTTCCCGCAACAACTTCACTACCTGTCGGTATATTTCCCCCTCCAGCGTATTCAATTCCAATTTTCCTTCCACCTCTCCAACCGTCAATCCCTTTAAAACAGCCTCTGTTCCGTCTCCCAACACGACTTTAGCCTCCAACAAATGATCCCTCACACTACCGTATACCAACGAATGTAACCCGCAGGAGTTATTTCCGACCATTCCCCCCATGCAACACCGGTTGGAAGTCGAAGTCTCCGGTCCGAAAAACAGTCCGTACGGCTTCGTGTAATTATGCAAGGCATCCAACACCACGCCCGGTTCCACTCTTACCCACCCCTCCTCTACATTCAATTCCAGAATCCGATTCATATGACGGGAAATATCCACGACCAACCCATTCCCCACGACCTGTCCGGCCAAAGAGGTTCCGGCCGCTCTCGGAATCAGTCCGACCCCACACTCCCGGGCAAATCGCACGATCTCCTTTACATCCTCCGCATCTTTCGGGTATACTACCCCCAACGGCATCTCCCGATAGGCCGACGCATCCGTCGCGTAAATCACCCGATGGAGCAAATCCGACTCCACTTCACCTTTTATTCTTTTCGATAAACTATTTAAGTCCATTTCAATCTTAACTCCATTACACGCTAACAAGCTACAATATTATATAAAAAAGGCACGTGATAAAAACACATGCCCTAAACTTTTTATTTCTAATCCCCAACTACCTATCCCACCCGAAAGGATGTTTTGCCAAAGGTAATTTGGCTAACGGGTGATAATCTCCTTTTAACCCGACAGGAATCGCATGGCGAATATCATGCACAATATTGATGCAATTCCGAGCCTCCTCTATCCGGAAACCCTCTCCCGCCAATATCTTTTATCACACGCGAACAACGGGGCGTAATATACCTTGCTGCCCCGATCAATGCATTTTTTATATTATCTGATTATTTTATGACAAATACATCCATCTATCAAAGATACGACTCGCTCAATATCTTCATCCGTTAGTGTCGGTCCGGAAGGCAGGCAAAGACCTATATCGAACAGATGCTCGGAAGTGCCGTTCCCATAAAACGGAGCTTCAGCAAATACGGGTTGCAAATGCATCGGTTTCCACAAGGGTCGGCTCTCGATATTATCCGCATCCAGCGCCAGACGGATATTTTCCCGGGTACATCCCGCCACAAGCGGGTCGACGGTAATGCAAGTCAGCCAGAAATTCGAATCGAAATCCGAGGAAGGATTCTGCAATACACTAATTCCGGGAATATCTTTCAGCAAAGAAGTATATAAAGCATGGATTGCCCTTCTGCGAGCCACATGTTCTTCCAATACAAACATCTGGCCCCGGCCGATTCCCGCACAAATATTACTCATCCGGTAATTATAACCGATATGTGAATGCTGGTAATGCGGAGCTGCATCCCGTGCCTGAGTCGCATAAAATTTCACTTGCCCGGCTTCCTCTTCCGAACGACAAACCAAGGCTCCCCCGCCGGAAGTAGTTATCATTTTATTTCCATTGAACGACAAGGCAGCCAATTCACCGAAAGTACCGCATTTCCGTCCCTTAAACTCCGATCCCAAAGCTTCTGCAGCATCTTCTAACACCGGTATTCCGTATCGCCCGGCAATCTCACAAATCCGGTCCAACCGGGCTGGCATTCCGTATAAATGTACCGGTATAATCGCTTTGGGTAATTTGCCGGTTTTGCGCAACCGGTCTTTTATTGCTTCTTCCAACAACACCGGATCCATATTCCAGGTCGAAGCCTCGCTATCCACAAATACAGGTTTAGCCCCCTGATACATAATCGGATTGGCAGAAGCGGAAAAGGTAAAACTCTGGCAAATCACCTCATCTCCGACTCCGGCTCCCAACAAGATCAATCCCAAATGCAAGGCAGCCGTCCCCGCACTCAACGCCACCACATGCTTATCTTCCCGTAAATACGCTGCCAACGCTTTTTCAAAAGCATCCACATTCGGTCCCAGCGGAACCACCCAATTCGTATCGAACGCTTCCCGTATAAACTCCTGCTCCCTTCCCCCCATATGGGCCAAAGAGAGCCAAATTCTTGATTTCATAATTAAATGTATATACAATATTGATAATGAATCTATATTTAAACAATTTATCCCTTGTCATTCACCTGAATTCCCTCTTAATCATTTTAGTAGGATTTCCGACAACAATGCAATGAGAAGAAACTTTTGGAGTTACGACAACTCCGCCTCCGATAATACACTGATCACTAAATAATCACTTCCGACATTATAATAGCATTGATTCCAATTACACAATTTTTACCAATGTATGTATCTGTTTTAATACTGCGACAGTGGCCATGAAACATTATTATTACATTTGTCGAAATCCATGTAGTATCACCTCCAATTTATGCCTTTATTTAATTTTATATAACAACTTCACAACCGATATCTACTCACTTTCAATTTTCCCCATTAAACGGTTCGGTGGTAGCACACCCTTCCTTAACTACACCTTTACGCAATAAAACTGTTTTCACTGTCATCAGAAGAATCTGCATATCCAATTTAAATGAAAGGTGATCCACATACCAAACATCCATTTCAAACTTCTTTTGCCAGGTAATATCATTTCTTCCGTTCACCTGTGCCCATCCCGTGATTCCAGGACGGACCTCATGCCGACGTGCCTGTTCGGAGGTATAAAGAGGCAAGTATTTGGCTAAAAGCGGACGTGGACCAATTAAACTCATATCCCCTTTTAAAATATTAATTAATTGAGGTAATTCATCCAAAGAAACGGCACGGACAAATTTGCCTACTTTTGTTAAACGCTCCACATCCGGTAATAAATTTCCATGATCATCTCGTTTATCCGTCATTGTTTTGAATTTAATCACCTTAAATATTTTTCTTTTTTTTCCAGGACGAGCCTGAAAAAAAAATACTCCGGCTCCCTTATTGGCATATATTAAGATCCCCATAACAATAAGTAATACCGGTGATAAAAAAAGAAGCCCCGATAAAGCAACCCCAAAATCAAAGAAACGTTTTAAACCATTTTTATACATATTTTATATTCACCATTCTATTTTACATAGTTCAAGTCATACGAATTCCAGCTACCATCAAAGTACCCATATAATATCATCTACAATTTAATCACTTCTGGAATAATCATCGGCTTGGTTTTCAACCGCATCGTTCCCCAAGTAAGTCCAAGACCGAAAGAAGACATCAGTAACGTTTTAGGTTCTCTCATCAATTGTTCTCTTAATCGACTAACCATTAATGAAGGCAAAGAAGCTCCCCCCAAATTACCGTATTCCTCCAAATTATAAGGAACTTTAGTTATATCTAATTTGAGCTTCTTTACGACCCTGTCAACAATCATTTTATTTGCCTGATGAATCAGAAAATAATCTATATCTATATCTTTATCAATACCATAATCTTCCATAAAAGAAAGTACCGCTTTCGGAGGACGGGAAATCGCAAAAGAAAATACATCCATCCCGTTAATCAAAGTATGTATAGGAGCTCTTACGATCCCATTACCGAAATCTTCATAGATAAACGATTCGGAAGTTACCGGATGACGAAATCCCCCGTGAGGCGTCATCAATGCCGGGCCTCCTTTTCCCATTGTCCGGAAATCTACAAGTATATCATCCGCCTCCGTATCATATTCCAAGGCGAGAGCCGTACCACAATCACCGAACAGAGGCACTCTGCTTTTATCTTTAAGTGATCCCATTCTCACGGCTGTATCTCCGACTAAAAGAAGTGCCCGTTTCACATTGCCTGATGAAAGCAAATTAGCTCCCACGGTAATAGCATACATACAACCGCAACATCCCATGGGAATATCCATAGCAAAACAAGTTTCAGGCAATTCCATCCGATCTTGCAAAAGTGTCGATGTCGGAGGAGTCTTATAGTCGCCGGTTACAGACTCAAAAAGTAACACGTCAATACTTTCCTTCGCCCATCCTAATTCATTTAAAAGCTTCTCTCCGGCAACCTGACAAAGATCTGATGCACAAACATCTTCTGTTGCTAAATAACGGCTTTTTATACCTACTGTATTATTAAATGTTTCCGCTTCTTCAGACGTAAAAAAATCAAAATCTTCGGTTTTTACAACACGATCAGGTACGCAAAGCGAAACTCCGCGTAAAGCAACATTTTTGATACTCCATCTTGCCATAATAAATTAAACTCTTAATAAAATTAAAGTTCTATATTATATTTTCCCAATATCGTTTTGCCGGCCTGATAGGAGGTCATTGCCATAATATCTTCCGGTTCAAACATAATATCAAACACTTCCTCTAAATTTGCCGTAATATTTAACTGATGAATAGAATCCCAGGACTCTACGTTTTCTTTATTAAAGTTCTCATTCAGGACATTCTTATCCACTGCAAATACTTCTACAAAAACTTCTTCATATTTCTCTAAATTTGTCATAATGATTCTATTTGATTTTTTAGTTTACTGTACAATATTTTACCGGCTTCATTTTTCGGTAATGACTCTACTCGTTTTATCTCAAATGCTGAAGCAACAAGTCTGGTTTTTTCTACCAATTCCTCCTTTACAGCCTGTAATATATTTGATTCGGTAATGCAAACAATCATTTTCTCATCTGTACCGAAACACGCACATTCTGTCGAAAACTTAGACTTAACAATTTGCTCACACTCATCAAGCCCTATGCGCATACCGAATAATTTCAAAAACCTTCCCATTCGCCCCACGATAAAGTAAAAACCGTCTTCATCCCGATAGGCTATATCACCTGTACGCATCCATCCATTACGTTCATCACCCAATAAAAGATCTTCTTTTGTTTGTGCATATCCCATCGTGACATTTTTACCCCGATAACACATTTCTCCTTCTTTATATGGTTCTTCGATCAGTTTTCCCGCATCATCGATCAATGATAATTCACCATTCGGTACTGCCCGTCCGATACTGCCGACCTTACTAATAGCATACTCCGGTGGTAAGTAAGCCATCCGGGCACTGCCTTCTGTTTGTCCGTAAGTCGCAATCCATTTCATTCCATGGTCATGACAATATTCCGCAAATTTCAGATTTAATTTACGTTCCATACGGCCTCCTCCTTGCGTGAGCAATCTAAGGTCAGGAAAACTCATCCGGAAAAATCTCATTAAATTAAGAACTTCAAAACTATACGGCACTCCTGTAAAACTACTCGCCTTTTTATCCTTCATAAAAGACCAAAAGGCAGGATCCGTCATATTCAAACCGGTAATCAAAATTGTTGCTCCGGCATATAAATGACTAAAAATCATGGAAAGCCCCATTGTATAATAAATTGGAAGCACCATTAAAGCTTTATCCTCGGCCTTTATTTCGAAAAATGTAGAAATATTCAAGCCGGCTGCTTCTATATTTCTATAACAATGTCGTACTAATTTAGGACTTCCAGTAGAACCGGAAGTCGGTAATAAATGTGATAAACTATCATGAAGAGCACCGGTTTTTTCACCGGTTTTCAGGATTACATAACCGTATCCGGAAGCAATTTCACCATAATCATATTTTTCTTTCTGCTCTTTCGGTACACAAAGGTATGCAGGTTTATAACGTTCATTCAATTGTGTAAACAACTCATGATCAAGCCGGGCATTAAGTATGAGCGGTACCACACCGGCTCCTAACATTCCCATTGTCCACGCAATTCCACCGACATTATTTTCTACCAGCAGAAAAACCAAAGACCGCCGGGGCAATAATTGCGGCATAGAACCGATAAAATGAACTAAATCACCATAACGGAGCTCTGCACCTGACGAATCTATAGCAGCAACAGCTTTACTATCTTTTTTATCTATATCCAATAACATTTTATGATTCGCTTATATGGTAGCACAACCATCAACACCCAATATCTGTCCGGATATATATGAAGCTCTTTCCGATGCTAAAAAAGCACAGGCATTAGCAATATCGGATGGGGTTCCCAAACGCCCCAACGCAATCTTCTGAATGCGTAAATCAATCTTATCCGCACTTTCCTCGTAAAGTTCTGTGAAACGTTCCGTTTTAATAATGCCCGGAGCAACGGCATTCACACGTATTCCCATCGGGGCCAATTCCTTCGCAGCCGATCTGGTTAATGAAATAACGGCCCCTTTCGTTGCCGAATAGGCAACTTGTCCAGGAGAACCGACAACTGCCGTTACAGAAGCGATATTAACAATAGCCCCCCCTCCTTTACGTCCCATAAGACGCGCAACTAACTGTATCAATTCTATGACAGCAATAACGTTAACCCGGAACATAAATTCAGTCTCGTCCCGCGTAATCATTCCTAGTTTACGATTAAACACTACTCCTGCATTATTGACAAGGGTATCTATACGTCCTTCCGCTTTATAGATATTTGTTATCGCATTTTTTACCGCCAAAGAATCTGTCACATCAAAAGAAACCGGATAAATCTTTCCTTCGTTTTCTTTACTTATACATTCCGCCCAAGAATCCATCAGACCTTCTGTACGATCACAAGCATATACGATCGCTCCGTCTGAAGCAAACTGTTCTGCTATCACTTTACCGATCCCTTGAGCTGCTCCCGTTATAATGCAAACCTTTTTATCTAATAACATAGTATTTTTATCTAATTCAGTAATCGCCCTCCGTCAAGTACCAAATCTTGTCCAGTCATATAAGAGGAGGCATCAGATAACAAAAAAACGCATCCCTGAGCAATTTCTTCCGGTTGGGCATAACGTTTAAAAGGATATTTTTTCTTATCATTCTCTATGTCTTCCTGCGATAAAGACACTGTTTGTAAAAAAGGTGTCTCTACCATAGCTGGACATACAGCATTACATCGAATACCTTTTGCAGCCAATTCCAGGGCAGCGAATTTCACAAATCCATGAAGTGCACTTTTAGACGCTCCATATATCCCGTTTCCTGGTTTAAACGAAAACACGCCTGCTACCGAGACTAAATAAACCAAAGAAGAGACTTTACTGAGTTTTTTCTTCTTAACAAGTAATTTTGTTAATAACACAGGAGCAAAAAAGTTAATATCAAAAACCCGATAAAAATCTTCTCTGGAATAAAAAGGGATTGTTTTAGTTATACCGATACCAGCGCAAAAAACAACCCCATCTAAGATAGACAACGTATCAATCAAAGCTGTTAATCCCTCGTCAGTAGATAAATCCGCTACCCGTATTTCATGGTTCTGAATACAATTTTCTGTTTTCAGTAATGACAATGTTTCTTTTAGGCCTTCTTCATTGATATCTGCCAATATAAGTTTTGCACCTGCCATAGCACAGGCAATAGCCGTACACCGTCCGATACCGGAAGCACTACCTGTAACCATGATTGTTTTATTTCTCAAAGCAAACGGAAGTTCCGGATTCATTACAACTTAGATTTTACGATATTGTACAAATCTTCTATTGTTACAGCCTGACGCATTTCTTCACTTTTTATCGTCACGTTGTACTCCTCATCTATCATTCCGATAATGGATAGTGCAATAATCGAACTATATTCTTCCAGTTCATGGAAAACAGTTCCCGTTTTAAACTCATGACGATCCGTATCGTCAAATTGTTCTGCAAACTTGTCGATGAATTTATTTATCTCCATAATTCATAAGTTATTTAATGTATTTTACTCAATACTTTGCGATATTCTTTCCAGAGTCCTTTATTGTATAATTGCTGGAAATCATGATCAGCATTATCATTGGCTTCTATTAAAGAAAAGTTACCGTTTACTCCTATTACTACATCCCAACCGATATACCTGACTGTTGGTATCATACGCGCAGCTTTTTCTACAAATAATTTACACTCTTCCCAACAAGGTATTTGAAACCCTACAATTTGTTTACCGGTAAGCGGATGACATATATAGGTATTATCGAACATATCATAACCGAGGGAATTTATTACCCCACTTTGAATATCTATATTGGCACCAATCCCTTGAAAATGAAAATTATCTACATTATTTTTATTATTTCCCATACGAATTCTTGCATTCATCAAATAAACTTCATCTGTTTTTTCATTATAAACAGTAACAATTCTGATTGTATTGATGGACCAGGGATGAAATGAAGCCAATTCATCATTTTCAATTATCGGTTCTTCCAATATATAATTCGCCTCTTTTTTAGTCTGTAATTGCTGATAAAGTTTCTCTACATTAACATCTGAAGATTGAAGTTTTTTTATACCGATACCTCTAAAAGAAGAAATATCCTTAAGAAAAACAACCTCATAATTTTTAAAAAAATTGCAGAATTCCTGAAAGGTACAAGTAGATACATCTAACCAATTACGTCCCAAATAAGCCGAAAAATGACGATTAAAACGAGCTTTGTCTCTGCATAATTCTCTATCCGTCAATGTAGGATTACATATTGCTTGTATCTTTTTATGCCGGCGAAAGGTGATAAACTCTTTTCTTCCTGAATGCCTCAGATAAAAGAAACGATAAGCGAAATAGTCATTTATTGATGCTCCATGGATAAAAAAAGCAATCATCCAATCCACAAAAAATACACCTTTCCACCATAAACTTCTTTTTTCTTTTTCAAATCGATTCTGACATTCTTTAAATCTTGAAAAGACATACAACATACTCGCTCAATATTTAAATTTATTCTATAAAATTTTTGCAGGTACACCAAAAACCGTTGTACCGGGTTTTACTTTTCGCATCACGAAAGAACAAGCTCCGACTTTGGCTCCTTGTCCTACAATAACATTATGACTGATAACAGCATGAGTGTGAATCGAAACCTCATCTTCAACAATTATACCTCCTACACAAACAACCTGCGTATCAATTCTAACTTCGTTACCTATCCGGGCATCATGACCAATTACAGTATAAGATTGTATCATATTGTAATTACCAATACAAACATCGGCTCCAATAGAAACAAAAGCCCCGATAAGATTGCCATGTCCCATTTTCACATTCGTTCCGATACGGGCCGTTTTATGAATGATATTCACAAATTTTCCACCCTTGGCTTCAATAGTTTCAGTACATCCGACACGACAATTTCCCCCAATAGAACTAATGAAAACATCATTTTGCTGAGGTATATATTCACAAATTCTACCCAATAAAGGAGGATAATGCTCAAATCCATCGAGCACCTGAAGGTTATCATCCAAAAATCCTTTAATACTGAAATCCTCCCCATATCCTACGGATTCATTAGCTAAATCATATACCGTACGTCCCATTCCACCGGCACCTATGATAATTAAATTTTTCATTTTCAGTTTTTATCTAATTATTTAAAACAACTCATCTATTTTTTTACCGTCAAATTCTGAATAGATAGACAAAGACCGTCGTGTAGCTATACTTTCAGATACATACTTTTCAAAATCTTCCTGAGAAGCGATTTCCCAAACAGCCTCTTTATCTGTTGGATTAAGATACTTGGGTCGAAAAGCCGGATAACACAATTTACCAACCTTTTTCCCCATAGCAAGAGCCTCATAAAGTACTGTCGAATTTTCACCTATAATATGTATAAAGCTATTGAGTACAACATTGGAATTGATCTTATTATCCTGTAAAAGGATGTTCTTCCGACAATCTATAACAATCCGATGTTTTCTTTGCAATATTTCCATCGGATGAGGACGTATATGAAAAGTATAGGCAGGATTAGCTTCTGCTAAAATTTCAACGATATTCACAATTTTATCTGTTATTTCCGGATCTGAAATAATCAGAATATCTTTATCTGAAAATGGGAGTATTGTACTTAATTTCTTTAGCAACAAAGGAAATGCCCATCCAATGTTTATTATCCGGTTTTCATCAATGCCATACACATTTCGAGGAGGCATATTACCAAAGGCAAAAAAATAATCCGGGGTGAACAAAGATTCACGCCGACCGGAATATACTGATGTCTCCCCATAAGTAATACCATGCTGAAACTCTATTGTTGTTATTCCCCTTTTTTTGGCTTCAACCATTTGAGGTAAAAATGCGACTCTGGGAACAACCAAAACCCGTTTAGGCGATAGCTTCCTATAAACATTCCTGTAAAAATAAGCCAAGGCTCGATATTCCATTATTTTACGGATTGCACATTTTCTATCATTCTCAGAATAGGGAACTAAATGGTTCACAATTTCAAAAAGCCGGTTAAATTGATTTTTATATTTTTTACCGAATCTACGTGAAAATAAAATGGCATAGAGTCGGGCAAAAACATCGAAAACATCTGTAAATACTACCATTTTCGCATGAATACGTGGAGTACAGTGAACACCGGCTCTACTTCGTTCAAAAATCAGACAATTATTTTTTAACGAGCTAAATTCTATAACTGGGTCTGTAAATTTATCAATATAAAGGTTATCTACTTTTTCGACCCGATGAAAAGGAAAAATAATGTTATCGATATGACCACGTTTTATGCTTAATTTTAACAGGTGCCAAAATGATATAAAAAAAGACAGAATAGCCTTTCTTTTCTGTAATGGAGAAGTAAAAGGCATTATTTCTAATCCATTCGTTTTTATATAAAGTCTTCTGATATCCGCCCGTATAATATTATACACATAATCACCGGCCACATAACAAGTATAACAACCACTCTCTTCTTCTTTTTTCACAAATTCCTTAAGGAGAACTTCTTCGTCCATATATATCCCTTATATTTAGTATTATTTGTACAGAGAAAATTCAAATCGATAAAACATTTCTACTTCAAATCGATAATTTCCGGTCTTTTCACCAGTTGTACAATCATGGCAGCTGTTTTACCAAGTGACGTACGATTCATTAAAAGAAATACAATCAAGGGAAGCAATAACCATATAAAATGCCCTCTCTCTGAAAAAAAGTATGTTGCCACTAAAGTAAATAGATATGGGACACTTATTCTTACTGGAAAAGCCATTTCTAAAACTTTCAAAAATTTGAATGGCTCTCCCATTACTTTTAATGTATACAGAGCACATTGATACGTAAATAAAACATAACTTACAAGAGTAGCCACAAGTATTAAATCATAAGAAAAATTGAATACACGAATAAATAAAAATAAAAGACCTATATTCACAATTAAAGAAATACAGGAAATACAAGAAATTCTTCTTTCTTTATTTTGTGCCATTAAAAAAGTATTTAATCCAAAAGCATTAGCATAAGGCAATATCGTTAAGGCTGCAACGCAAAGCATACGTTGTATATCCCCATATTTCGGCATAAGCAAACAAAGCAAGTAAAAAGCTGGAAAAGCCAGATATACCAAGCCGTGTACAACCATAAGATAACTGTTGCGTATCATTAAAATAACTGACTTACATTCTTCAAAATTATTTCCTTTCAATTTTTGTATGATTTTAGGAAATACAATGTATCCGAAAGCTTCCAGAAATAGGAGAATGGCATGAGCTAGTGTATATGCAAAACTGAATTTTCCATAATCGGAAACAGAATAATAGGCACTAACAAAAGAAGAGGTCGAAAACATAATAAGATAAAAAGCTCCATTGTAGAGAAATAACCAAAATCCTTTAAAAAAAACGGTATTCATACTGCTACAGGAAATAGCCCCTTTTATCGTTATTTGTTTCCTAAGTATAAATACGGCGAAAGCCAAACTCTGGCCTAACATATAAGCCCCCAATAAATACCACAATGTGTTGACCGGAGAGAAAATGACGGCTAAAAAGAAAAGTAGCGGAATTATCGATTGAAAAAAAGCCAGTTCCAACAGACGATTCTTTACCCGGTATATAGAAGAAAAAACTTTATTGAAATTCCAAACAATAATTGTATACAATATAGCCGGAAGATATATTCCAATATCATATTTTAACAAAAAACCGAAATGGGCATACTTAATAATAATAAAACTGAGGATCACCAAAATATTTAAACCGATAGTTATAATAATAGATGATAATATATGACTGGAGCTACGTTCTTCGACCTCCCTATCCTGTACCAAAAGAATATTAATTGAATTAGAAATTCCAAAATCAATAATATTATAAAAATTGATCAGAAGTAAAATAAAACTCCAGACTCCGAAACCAACCGGTCCTAATTTAAGTGCAATATAAAAAGAGGCTATGAATTGGAAAGCATAGGTAACATACCGTGTACCTACATAAAGAAAAATCTTATTTCTTAATATTGTGGATAAAAACTTAAACATAATGACATTCTATGCACTGTTCATCGTTCAGTTTTGCCACTCGTGACATAAGAAATATCACAAACATTAACATGGTTAACGAATAGCTCACCATTGCCACTTTCGTAGAATGAATAAAAAAATAAGCTGCAAATAAAAAAACAGCCATTTTATATGGATTCTTCGAAAGGAATAATCTCAACATATAATAACCGCAAATAAGTAAAAAAACGATATTAACAACAAAATTAATATATCCTATATCTCTATTTCCTGTAACAGTAAAACTACTTCTATCCAAATAACTTAGATTAAAAAATGAAGATCCGATTAAAGTTTTAGGTGTAACTGCAAATTCCAAAGTTGCCTGGGTATAGTCCATCGAACCGGACCCCAACTTAGCAAAAATGAAAAACAAATCGTCAATATTAAGTAAGGAATAAATGAAAAACGAACCGGTCAATATCAAAATTATAATTGCAAAATTTTTTAAGAATGTTTTCTTATTTATAAAAAACATATTGTGGATAAGATAAAAAATCACACATAACAATACAGCTAAAATATTCGTTGTAGATCCAGCTAAAAGTAATATCAATAAGAAAACCAACAGAGTAACTATTATATATTTGTTTTTTTTAATATAATACAATGATAAAAACAGGGCCGGAAATAACATAAATGTTAGAATATGCGGTTCATGATAAATACCTAACACGAATCCCTGATCTTGAAAAAAAGGAATTCTTATATCAGAGGAGACAAGGAAAACCGAGAGATAATATGGTAAATAATAATCCGCACCCAAATTGTTATAATTATCACTAAACAAATCATATCTTGTATTTACAGAATTCATCTGAGGATTTATACCTGTTTTTATCAATAAATACATAAATACGCAACTAAAAATACACAAACCGACAAGCCATAAATATCCGCGAGATATAAACCATAAGGATTTTGCTGTTGTATAATATCTTCGATAATCTTTAAACAGATTATGTAATATCAGATAAAAAACCGTATTCAAAGTTAAATAAATCAATGCTGACTTCCATCCTGTATCGGTCAAAATAGCCGAAAAAAAATTGCATACATTTAAAATCAAATAAATATAAAAAAGAGCATCTTTTCGAGGAATAGTAAATGGTTTGTTAAATCGTACGGATACATATAAAATATTGAATCCCAGAAACAGGAGCATATTGACGTAACGATCGTACTGTCCGAATAATAAATAAGGTATAATCGAATAACTTGTTGACAGATTCAGTAACACCATAAATGAATCTATAAACAAGAGCGATTTGGAAAGACCTTTAAAAGAATGAATCATAAAAAAGGTTAACGAACAGAAATAGCCGTGTAACACGGCCGCAATTTCAAATGGCGATGAATACTAAAACCATCTTTATTAACTCCGTCTATATCATGATATTTACCTACATATATCCTGTCCCCGTTATGATCTAAATCGCTACACCATACAAAATCAGTTTCCCAAAGATTTTTTCCGTAAGCTAACCTATAAGCGAAAAATGTATAGGCACAGAGCATTGCAGAAGGAAACGTGATATTATTTTCTGAAGCAAGAATTACGTCGGGCATAACGGCTCTCGTAGAGTCCGGAGGATTTTTTTGAAGTAAATACCAACCGGGAGCTACTACAAAGTCAATAAAATCTTCATTCAGATACCAATCTTGATTATAAAAACAAGGAACCTCTTTATCCGGATCTATGCCGAAGCATGAGCGCAATGAACGTATTGAAAAAAGACCTTCCTTAACATCAGGAATAACCAGGATAAGAAGAAAACCATCTTTCGCTGCTTTATACAAATCCCGATCTTCAAAAAGAATTGGAATATCAATATCATTTAAATCAATTTCACAGTCTAATTTTCGAAGCAAAGGTTTTAACTCCTGAATCCCGATAAAATTATCAGCGAACAATTGTTTCGCTTCATTACAATTCATAATTGTTTTACTTTGTAGATATTTTTGCAATATAAATGCCGGCATTATCCTCTCCGGCAATGTAATAAGAAGTAAGTATGCTTTTTCCATTATCAACCAATATAGAGCTACCATAGCCCATATCATAATAGCTACCTTCGAAAATATTCAAAGATTTTATCAATTTTAATTCCATGGTATCTAACATGGAAAAAGTGAAATTTACGATACCGCCGTTACCATAAAGACGATAGGTAAGAAAAAGTTGATAATGGGAATTTACAAGCAGATTCGGTGAACCTATCCATATTCCCATAGGCTCTATTTTCCAATTCAGGTAAGGAGGCATAGCACGCCCGATCACAGCCCGACCGTTATCATTTCTAACGACGACAATCATTTCTTCCTTATCAATAAAAGCGAGATCAACTTCTGATGGAATATTCTCCGTTTGAACAGGAAGAGAGCATATTTTTGTCCAATGTTTCGCATCTGTCGATTTCATAAGGAGTGGAGTAAGACCTTCTTTATAGGCGAATCCCCAGGCAGTCTTTCCACACCACCGTATTTTCCATAACCAGGGCCGGGTATTATCATCCATGATAACATCTGAGAATTTACGAAACTTATTTACTTTTTTATCAAAGGAACTCAATACTGTTTTATCATGAATGATTTTACCGTTTTCCATTTGATTAACTCCACACAACATTAAAAGTTCATTTTGAGGTGAAATAGAAAAAAAAGGATCTCTCAAATCTCCGTTATATGTTAATGAGTCTATTGAATTCCACTGAGATAAATTGTCTGACACCAAAACACGGATATATCCGTTTTCAATTTCACCACTACTTACATGTTTTTCTCCGACTCTGAAAGCAACGAAATATTTATTATTAAATTTTATCAGAGAAGTAAAAGCTGCATGCTTCTCCTTCCAGATAAGCTTTATATCCTCTAAACCAAAACTGTCAGACCATTCTATATCTTCGCTCATACCTTCTTCCTTATGAGCACATGAATGAAAAAACAAAATCGCTAATATAAAATTCAATATCAGTACGATACTATACTTTCTTTCCATTTTTGATAAGTAATTGCTTCAAAATAAGTTGCTAAATGTCCCAAGACCGAGTACTTTTCAATCCGATCAAACTCCTGTTGTAAACAGGAATACCGATCACCCCAGGGCTGTGGAGTAAACCACTCCAACTGGTCGACCGGAGCATTATAAATCACGATTTCAGCTTCTGCCTCCTGAACCGATTTTAGAAAGGTCAGATAGGCCCGGTATTGATGATAAGGAGACGCGACAAGTATAATCTTCTTCCAATCCCATTGCAAACAAAGTTTTATAATCTCTTCCGCCTGTTCCCTGGTATTTAAAGATCGGACTTCATGATACAGATTTTCCTCGGGAATGCCCGCTTGTAAAAGCAATGGTTTTATTTCCGCATAGGGGAAACTCCCATAAGCATAATCTGTAATCCCTCCACTGAATACAATCAACGGAGCCCATTTTTCCTGAAAAAGCTTTACCGCATGCCGATAACGATTGAATCCGTCACCCTCCAGTAGAATAATGGCATCAGACGCCCGGATCAAATCGTTATCGACCAAAGTTATGAAAATCTCTCTTTCCGTGAGCATCAGAAATTTTCCCAAAATAAAGGTTGTCCTTTTTCTATATTTTCTTTACAGGTTTTTCCAATGATAACGGACTTATATTTAGGAGGAATCCCTAAAGCCGGACGCAATACATCAATATCTTCTTCAGTCATAATATGTCCTTTCGGTAAGTTCCGTTTGGCATATAAACAACGACGTTGTACATAAACCGTTTCCCCTTCTTCGGCAACCACTTCTTTCCGGGTACTTCCCATGGCTCGTTCTACTTCCCGAACGTAATCGACCATCTGTCTAAAATCCTGTGGTTCCATGGAATGAGGATGATCAGGCCCCTTGTCTTTTTTATTCAATGTAAAATGTTTCTCAATCACACATCCTCCCAATACCACCGAAGCCAAAGCAACTACCGGTCCCGGTGCATGGTCCGAATATCCAGTCAATACATCGAAAGCCGACTGATAGGTTTTCAACACATTAACATTGGCACTCTCTATTTTAGATGGATAATTGGTAATACATTGCATCAAAATAAGATTCCGGTTTCCTGTAGCTTCTATCGTTCTGACAGCCTCGTCTATCTCCGACAATGTAGCATCACCTGTTGCCAACATCAACGGTTTCCCCGTACGGGCAATATAATCCAGCATTTCCAACCAGGTAATATCACCGGAACCGATTTTAATAAAAGGCACATCCAATTCAACACATAAATCAACAGCCTCTTTAAAATAAGGAGAAGTGGAAAAATCAATTCCAACTTGCTTACAGTAATCTGCGATCTCTTGATGCCATTCCATCGGAAATTCTACATCTTTAAACACTTCACTAACGGTTCTCCCCCAAGAACCGTGAACCCCTTTCAGTTGCATCCTGGAAAATCCCCCTTCCGAAACAATTGTCGGAGCTGTGAATGTCTGAAACTTTGCACAATCTGCACCGGACTCTTTCGCTGCATCGATCAAACGTTTCGCTTTATCGATACTACCGTCGAAATTACCTCCGATCTCTGCAATTATATACGTAGGGAGCCCTTGCCCAACAAGCCGGCTTCCGATTTTAATTTCTTTATTGAATGGTCCCATAACTTTCTATTTAAATTGATTAATTGTTTGTCGTAATACTTTAGCTTGTTGCCTGGCTTCATCCAAATTCCAGTAATTCGTCTTTAATTGTATCATTCTGCTTTGTAAGTATTCTGAAATAGGACACAAATCAGCATTATATTTTTGCCATACACCTTTCATATTTTGAACAATATTTTGAAAAAAAGGCTCATTATAGGAAAGTTTCCAAGCAGCATAATACCCATCACCTCCATTTTTCTGAAATAGATCACGAAATTTATACCAATCCGTATCTGGTTTACTCGTATTCAGCACTAAACTATATGACCAATAAGAATTAACTATACCTTCAGGCTCTGCCTGACGCTTCAATAAAGTCGTATCTCCAATAGCTTCATCAAAGATTTCAGCAATTTTCAAACGGTTATCAACCAATTCTTCAATACGCTCCAATTGTCCTAAAGCGACTGCAGCTTGTAGTTCAGACATACGATAATTAAACCCCATAGCAATATGTCTACTGTATTTGGGATCCTGAATGTCATTGCGGGTAATCTTACCTTTTTTAGCACTAACTCCTGCATATCCGAGGCAACTGAAACGACGCGCATTATCCGCATATGTTTCATTATTTGTAATAAGCATTCCACCTTCACCAGTTGTCAAATGCTTACTCGCTTGAAAACTGAAACTCGAAAAATCACCAAATTCCCCCACAATTTTTCCTTTATATTTACCCAGAAAACATTCTGCATTATCTTCTATTAAAAAAAGATTATGTTTTCGACAAACACTTAAGATAGAATCATAATCAGGTGATAATCCATAAAGTGATACAGTAATAACAGCTCTCGTTTTGTCAGTTATCACTCGCTCAATACTCTCGGCTGTTATAAGAAAAGTATCAGGATCTACATCTGCAAACACCGGAATAGAACCATTGTGCAATACAGCTAAAGAAGTACTGGTCATTGTCAACGCCGGAACAATCACTTCATCTCCAGCCAAAACACCTAAGGCTGCTAGTGCAGTATGCATTGTTTCCGTACCATTACAGTGTCCGATTGCATAAGCCGTATGAAATCGCTCGGCAAAAGCCGATTCCAATCTATTAGTAAAAACAGAATTTAAAGAAGTTGCAAAAGCATTATCTAAAACCTGATTGACATAATCACGCTCTAATTGGGAAATACGTTCCATAATTATTTATTTTTATACATTTCACTACGGGTAACATTTGAATTCATCTGAGCTATATCGGGATATTGTTTGATCAATTGAAGAATATCATCCATATGAAAGATCTCATCAGTTTCTCTATATAGAAATGAATATACCCTTTCAACCATAAAGAAATCTTTTTCTGTATCAATCGTCCATCTTAAATTTGAAATATTTTCAGTATGAGCAATATTTATAATCTTAAAATCTGACGGATTACGATAGAAATATTGTGTAACATGTTCACGTTCGAAAGAACTGACCGATTTTGATTCAGCTACTTCCAAAGCTTTCCTGGTAAATACTTCCACATCTAATCCTTCAGGAAAAGTAGGTGGATAATTATTACAAACAAAATCTGCCTTTTCTTCCTGGAGAACACGAACAGCACGATCAATAATTAATGGTTCCTTAAAAGGATCATCTGCAGTTATGCGTATAATAATATCAGCCTTACAGGTAATTGCTGAATTATAATATCGATTCAAAACATCATTTTCACTTCCTCTGAATACAGTTATATGATTAAGAATAGCCCATTCGTACAATTTATCATCTAAAGAATTTGTTGTAGTCGCTAATACGATCTCATCTATAGTGTAAGCAAATTTTAATCGATTTATAACATGCCAAATTAACGGTTTTCCACAGATGTCAGCAAAAACCTTATTCGGAAACCGAGTCGATCCGCAACGGGCTTGAATAATGGCGACAACTTTCATTCAATTTCAAAATTAGGATCTACAAATTTTTTTATTTTTTCACGCATGGATTCTACTGTTTCCCACTCGGTATTTTTATCAGAACTATAATGGAAATTTTCCGGGACAGGTGTTGCGTTATGATATTTAATAAAATCTTCTCTCGTATAACGATCTGATACAGAAGGAAGAATTGCATAATAAGCTCCCAGATCGATCGTATTCATGGCATCCGTCGGAGTGATCATTTCTTCATGCAATTTTTCCCCCGGACGTATCCCGACAATTTCAATTTTTGCATCCGGAGCTATGGCTTTAGCTACATCTACAATTTTGTATGAAGGTATTTTTGGTATAAAAATTTCTCCGCCTAAGTGATGTCCGATGGCAAACATCACTAAATCGACTCCCGCTTGTAATGAAATATTAAATCGAGTCATTTCCTCATGAGTAATAGGAAGTACTCCCGTTGACCTTCGGTTCATGAAAAAAGGAATGACCGATCCTCTGGATCCCATTACATTTCCATAACGCACAACCGAAAAACGCAAATCTCGACTTCCTTTTATATTATTCGCTGCAACAAATAATTTGTCAGAACATAACTTTGTAGCACCATACAGGTTTATCGGTGCACATGCTTTATCAGTCGATAATGCCACAACATGCTTCACATTCGTTGCCAATGCTGCATTAATCACATTTTGGGCTCCATGTATATTGGTTTTTACACATTCATCCGGATTATACTCCGCTGTATCTACTTGCTTTATGGCCGCAGCATGAATAATTACATCAATACCTTCACAAGCCCGCTTTAAACGCTCTCCATCCCGTACATCTCCGATAAAAAAACGTAACTGAGGATATTCTTTTTCCGGATATTTTTGTTTCAACTCAAACTGTTTCAATTCATCCCGAGAATAAATAACAATTCTTCGAACTGCAGGATAATCTCGCAATATAGTCTCTACAAATTTTTTTCCAAAAGAGCCTGTCCCGCCCGTTATTAAGACAGATTTTTCGTTTAACATAATAATGATGATTTTAATTTAATAGTCCCTCAAAAGAAATATTGACATATTTAAATACTAATACAGTAAACACCCATACCTAAAACAAAAAATGAAAGAATATTCATGAGATAAAACAACTTGCTTTTTTCACAAAAAAAATGTAATGTCATGAATTTGATATTTTTCTATACCTACTTATTCCAAAACTATTGAAATAACTAATGCTGACACTTTCTGTAAAAAGTAAAATCAAATAATTTATAGTCTTTTTCCTACTGCAAAATTTCCTCATATCTTTGAATATATTTTAGATTTTATTTTCTCCCTTATTTTGTCGTATTGACCTTTCAGGTCAACCATTTGAAGTTTCATCATATAAATAAATGATTATTTAATCATTAGAATAGATTAATTAAAGTAGAATAGAGATTCCTAAACAGCCTCTATTTCGAGATCAAATATCGACCGATTAATGACATTTCTAATCATTTTTTAGAATGTAATAATGTGTGTATTTATATTAATTTACACATGTAGTGGGTATATCGGAATTATTCGTTTTATAAAGAAGTCGTTTATATAAAAAATAAATGTCGGCAACAAAAAAAATAAAATCAATAATAAAATGGTAGTGAAGAACATGATCGATAAAAAAGCTTGCTAAATGCGAGATAAAAGAGTCGTTTATTTTGTATGTAGTATTATTTTTTTACTTTTGCACTCGTTATAATGTGGCCGAAAATGTATCATATATGATACAAAACTAAAAATTCTGATTAGATCCCCCATGGGATTGACCGGGCGAAGCTGTAAAATAATTTATAGGTCTTAGAGATTCTAATATAATATATATTAATCTTTTTTCTGATTTATTTGCATGTAAAAATGACTATCATTAATCGGTCGTTTATTGAAAGATTTCTTATACCATAAAAAAGCATTTAATGAAATGGTGTAATATATTAATAAATAACAATATATCACCGTGAAATATATTATAACAAACAATTAACATTCATTCTATAATTAAAATATTAAATCTTTATCTGTTGAAAATTAAAATACAGTTATAGATTAGTATCTTATGGAATGATACAACAAGAGAAAATTCGCTTGGCAGGATAGTGCTCTGTAATCCATTAACCGATGGCATTCAATCTTTTAGGTTTTTATAAAAATTATAAAAGTAGTCCTTTTGCAAGAAATGCACTGACCTTAACTATAGGTACAACCATTGCTCAATTTTTGCCACTATTAATTTATCCTATCCTTGCGCGAATTTATAGTCCTGAGCAGTTCGGCATTTTGGCATCATTAACATCGGTCATTTCGATCCTAACCGTCATCTCCACGGGAAAGTATGAATTTGCTATTCTTGTAGCAAAAGATGATAAAGATGCCGCTAATATTACTTGTTTGTCATTGGTGATTAGTTTGTTGTTCTTATTAATAATTTTATTACCGTTGTATTTTTTTCGGAATGAAGTCGGGAGATTATGCGGCAATAATCTGGAATATTGGATATTGATCTGTCCATTTGCCGCTTTTTTTATCAATATTTTTAATTGTTATAATGAATGGTGTGTCAGAAAAAAATATTATTTCAATTTATCTTTAAATAAAATCACGAATTCTGTATCTGTAACAATTGGAAAATTAGTATTTGGGTTTACAAAATTTCAAAATTCAGGTTTAATCATTGGAGATATTATAGGACGGTTTATCACCGCATTATGTTGTGTTTTTCGTGTAATAAATAAAGATTGGGTAACTTTTAAAAAGGTCTCTTGTAAAGGAATGAAAAATATGGCTATTAAGTTTATCGAATTCCCTAAATTTACAATGCCGGCTCAATTACTAAACACAGTAGGAGGAGCAGTTCCTGTATTAATACTCGGAGCCTATTACAACAACACTGATGTTGGTTATTTTTCTATGGCAATAACAATACTTAGCGTACCAATTAGCGTAATCAGTATATCAATACGAGATACTTTTAGACAAAAAGCAAATGAAATATATCTGGAGCAAGGAAATTTCAGAAGATTATTCGTGAAATTATTTAAAATTCTGCTTGTACTAACTTTAGTGGCTTCTCTTGCCGTTATCTATTTTTTACCCGATCTCTTTGCTTTCGTATTAGGTAAAACATGGTCAGTAGCAGGAAAATACGCTCAGATATTGCTCCCCATGATTGCCATTGATTTTATTGCAATATCTTTATCCGGGGTATTAATCATAACCAATAAACTAAAACAAAATTTAATATGGCAATTATACTACACGTTTGCTTCTATTGCTCCCCTAATTATTGCTTATCTATGGGATTTCAACATTTATTGGGCGTTGATATTGTTTAGTACGTTCAGAGCTTCAGCCTATATATATTTGTTATTTTTATCGTTCTATTATTCAAAAGGAGAAAAATAGATAATAATTCGTTATCAAAATTTGAGAAAAAAACTAATTAAGATTGCAAAAAAGATTTTGGGAATACCTCAAAATCAAACACTAACCCTCAGAAGCTTTCAGAAGTATTTCAGGTTAAGGTATGGCCCCTGGATATATAAAAAGAAAATCATGACTGAAGACATTATAGAAGAGATGAAAAAAATGGGGATGAAAAGAGGAAGCAATGTTTTTATTCACTCTTCTTGGGATGAAATGTATAATTATAACGGTTCTGAAGAAAATCTGATTGACGCAATTTTAGAAGTAATCGGACCTGAAGGAACATTAATCATGCCTGCTTTTCCCCTATTACGTAAAGGGAAAATTTTTGATGTAAAAAAGAGTATCACGGGAGCAGGAACATTAGCTGAAACTTTTAGAAGATATCCCGGTGTAAAAAGAAGCATCAATGTCCAACATTCCGTTTGTGCTTTAGGTCCTCAAAGTGATTTCTTACTCGCGGAACACCATTTAGGTGAGTCTTGTTGGGACGAGAAATCTCCTTATTACAGGCTATCTCAAATCGATGCATTAGTTTTTACTCTCGGTCTAAGAAGATATTATATAGGAACAATGCTACACTGTGTGGAATCTGTATTAAGGAAAGAGTATCCTTATTATTCTTCTTTTTATACTCGAGAGCCAGTCAAACATGAATACATAGATATGGATGGTGAGCATAAATGTTATTACTGTTATGATAACAGCTATGTTAGATATAAGCTTTTTGCGACAAAAAAAATGACAAAAAAATATTTTAATGAAGATTGGTACACCTGTTCGCAAGTATCAAACTTAATTATCGGAGTATATCACGCACAAGAGATAATACCTCATTTAATCAACTTGGGGAAAAGAGGAATTGACGTGTATCAAAATTCGACAAAAAGAGGTTATAAATTTGATAAGCAGTTAAAATGAAGAAAGCATTTATATTCCCGGGGCAAGGTTGTCAACGCCAAGGCATGGGTAAGGAACTTTATGATCATTTCCCCCGGGCCAAGGAACTTTTTGAACGAGCCAATGATTACTTCGGCAGACGTATAACCGATGTTATGTTCCATGGAGATGAACTGGAATTAATGGAAACAAAAAATACGCAGCCTGCCGTGTTTGTGTATGAGGTCGCCACGGCTTTAACACAGAATGAAATTCGACCGGATGTCGTTGCCGGACATTCACTGGGAGAATTCGCTGCTTTGGTTGTAAACGGTTGTTTATCCTATGAAGACGGTTTAAATCTTGTGTTGAACAGGGCCTTAATCGGTCAAAAAGTATGCGAAAAATTTGATACCGCCATGGGAGCCGTTATCGGTTTTCCGGATGAATATATTCAAAAGAGATTAAAAGAGATCTCTGAAGAATCCGGTGAACCCATCTATTTTGCGAACTATAACGGCCCCGGTCAGGTAGTCATTACAGGATCGAAGGCAGGGGTAAAAATAGCTTGCAAAACATTCAAAAAGGAAGGAGCCAAAAAAGCTGTTCCTTTAGCCATCGGGGGATCATTCCATTCCCCGTTCATGATTGAAGCGGAAAAAGAATTAGGTAAAATAATCAGAGACACGGAATTTAAGAAACCACGTTGTCCCATTTATCAGTGCGTGGACGGAAAAGCCCACGTTAACCCGAAAGAAATTCAAGATAATCTTATTATTCATATTACTCATTCCGTGTTGTGGACAGATATGGTAAATAACATGGTAAAAGACGGAGTAACGGAATTCTATGAAGTCGGCACGGACGATACGTTACAAAAGATTGTTACCCGCATGTATCCTGATAAAAAAGTAACTTCTCTTTGGGAAATAGAAGAGTATAATAGTATAAATCCATTTAAAGAAAAAGAATTATGAAACTAGAAGAATTTGTACAGTCATTTGCAGAACAATTTGACGACACCCCGGTTGAAAAATTCACACCTGCAACAATCTATAAAGATCTGGGTGAATGGGGTTCATTGGTAGCATTGTCTATTATCGCGATGGTTGATGATGAAATGGGAAAACGCGTTTCCGGGGGAGATTTAAGATCTTGCAAGACCATAGAAGATTTGTATAATTTGATTGAATCCAAGTAATGTCATTTCTTGAGGTCAAAAAAGTAAAAATAGCGGGAATTTCAGCGTGTGTTCCTTCCGATGTAGAAGAGACATTTGATTATGATCTTTTACCGCGAGAGACGCTGGAAAAATATGTAGAATCAGTAGGTGTATTAAAGAGACATCGGGTAAAAGAAAATCAATGTACCTCTGATCTCTGCTGTGAAGCGGCAGAAAAATTGATAACGGATCTGCATTGGGATAAATCAGAAATCGATTTACTGGTATTTGCCTCGCATACAGGAGACTATAAACTTCCGTCCACGTCTTGTACTCTCCAGCATCGTTTGGGTCTACCAACAAATATCATGGCATTTGATATAAACCATGGTTGTTCCGGGTATCTATACGGGTTGAGCATTATCGGTAACCTGATGTCTACCGGATCTTTTAAAAAAGGTCTGCTTCTGGTCGGAAATACGCAATCAAAAAATGTCAGTTATTATGACCAAAGTACTTATTTGATTTTCGGAGACGCGGGAACGGTTACCGCTTTGGAATATCAACCGGACAATTACGACTTAATGAAATTTCATTTCCTCACGGACGGTTCCGAATTCAGCTCCGTGTATATTCCCGACGGAGGATATCGAAATCCTATCACTCCGGACTCTTTTATTATGGAAGAAGACGAAGAGGGAATAAAACGGAACAGAACACATCTAAAAATGAACGGAACAGATGTTTTTTCTTTTGCCAATTCTTACATGCCTAAATCTGTCGGTGCCTTGATGAGTCATTTCGATATAAATAAAGATGATATTGATTTTCTGGTCATGCATCAGGCCAATAAATTTTTATGCGAAAAAATTCGCAAAAAAATAAAGATCCCGTCAGAAAAGGCCCCTTACACGTTTCCCGATTATGGAAACACGAGCGGAGGTTCCATTCCGTTAACAATGACTTTAAAATTAAACCAGCAATTGGCAAAAGAGAACTTAAAATTACTGATGTCGACCATTGGAGGTGGATTTTCCGTGGCATCTGCATACATTGAAACCCAGGGTGATATACATTGTTCTGATCTTGTATATTTATAAATTTACATGAATAACACGTAAACATGAATCCCTTCAATTTACAAAACAAAACAATACTTGTCACGGGGGCCTCGTCGGGAATAGGCAGGGCAACCGCCATAGAGTGTTCGAAAATGGGAGCGTCTCTGATCATTACGGGACGCAATGAATCGCGTCTACGGGAAACAATGAATTTATTAGAGGGGAAAAATCATCAATCCGTGAAGATCGATTTAACTTCCGATGAAGGAATTGAAGCATTATGTAATCATATTGACAAAATAGACGGAGTGGTTTTATGTGCCGGTATTAATGATAAATCGTTAATCAAACATATCAATCGGGATAAAATAAATCAAATGATGAACATTAATTTATTTGCACCGATATTATTAATTCGCTCTCTACTGAAATCAAAGAAATTAAACAAATTTGCTTCCATTGTCATTTTATCATCCATATCCGCTTATTATCCGGCAGTTTCCAACGGATTGTATGCAGCTTCGAAAGGAGCGTTAAATTCGTTTTCTAAAATATTAGCGTTAGAATTGCTACCTCTAAAAGGTAGGGTTAATTGCATCCAACCCGCTTTTGTTGAAACCGAGATGCTAAAAAAATACACACTCCAAGAAGAGATAGAAAAAATCAAAGAAGATTATCCGCTCGGGAGATTCGCCCAACCGGAAGAGATCGCTTATGCCGCCATTTATTTTTTGTCCGATGCGTCTCAATGGGTAACGGGAAATTTCTTTATCATGGACGGTGGATTTACTTTAAGATAAAGGATTTATGAAAAATTTGATCATAATCGGCATAGGAAACTTCAGCAAAATCGTTGAAGAATATGCACGTAAAAGTACAGCGTACAACAAGGAGTGGGTGATAAAAGGATATTTAAAATCAGAATTCGATAAACTGAATGACACTCCAACTCTCGCTTCAACGGTAGAGGAATATGTCATAGAAACAGAAGATGTTTTTATCTGTTCGTACGTGAATGGACAAGAACGGGAGATTGTAACGCAAAAAATAGAGGCGAAAGGCGGACATTTCATCAATATTATTCATCCTTTAGCCAACATTTGTTCTTCCGTCAAATTAGGAAAAGGAAATATCGTGGGAGCCTTTACAACACTATCGGTCAATACGACAATCGGGAATCACACGATTGTACAGGATCACTGTAACGTCGGCCATGACTCTGTGATCGGAAACTACTCGCATCTTTATGTAGGTACACTTGTTAGTGGTAAAAATAGTATCGGAAACGGGGTATCCGTATTCACTGGATCAGTCATTTATCCCGGCTTACAAATCGGGAATAAAGCAACCGTGGGAGCGGGAAGTGTCGTGATGAGAAAAGTAAAAGACAATTCAACCGTACTGGGCAATCCGGCAAAAACAATGGATTAAAGGTGTGATTCAGGTAAAAAGAATAATAAACTCACCCGTCACTTCCAATTGCTATATCGTGTCTCTCCCGAATCTGGATTACTGCATAATAGTGGATCCGGGAACACCCGATCCTGTTTCAATCGTTTCTTTTTGCCGGGAAAATACTTTAAAACCGGAATATGTCATACTGACGCATGAACATTATGACCATTGTATCGGGTATAACGAGTTAAAAAAATATTACCCGAGCATTAAGTTAATGTGCTCGTCGGCATGCGCTAAAAACATTCGGTTACCGGAATGGAATCTTTCCAAGTATGCGGAAAATGTCGTACCGACAAGTCTTCATCAGGCAGATATTCATATTGAAGATACAAATAATCGATTAAATTGGAATAACCATATCATTCGATTCTTTTTGACCAAGGGGCACAGTAAAGGAAGTATCTGTTTTAGTATCGACGATAAATTTTTATTCACGGGAGACACTATCCTACCGGGCTATAAAACGATCACCAAATTAAAAGGCGGTTCAAAAGAAGAGTTATCGGAATCTTTGAACAGGTTATTAAATTACTTCAAGGGTAATGAAAGTGAAATAAAAATTTACCCGGGACACGGAGAGGCTGTTTCGTTCAGAGAAATTAATCATAAAGATTGAACCTTATCATAAATCGAGAAATGTTTGAAAACAAATATAGCAATCTTTGGATTATTCTTTCAATTATTTTATATAGGATAGCGTTAGATTATTCTTATGAACTGGTCATATCAGACACTTTTGCTTACACGGGATTGGGTAATAATTTCAATACAGGTAATTACATTATATCATGGTGTTTTTTATTAACATTTGTGCCGTTTATCATAAACATGAATAAAAACATCACGTATTCTAATTGTGTATTATTATTACTTTCTGCAATATCACTTATCCCTTCCACAACTTTAATAGCTTATTTGAATTTCGATGCGAAGTTTGTTATACTATTATACATTTATTGGTTATGCTTTTTTTCTTATAACGCACTTTTTCCCAAATTTCAAATCAAAACTAATAGCAATAAAAAATTATTTGTCCTGATAAGCCTGCTACTATGCATGAGTGTATTGTATATTTCGTGGAAATACACCGGATTCAGATTCCATTTCGGGCTTAAAGATGTTTATGACCTGAGATTAGAGGCGAGGGAATACAATGTCGGAGCTATAGTTGGTTATTTAGCAACAGCAGCCAATAAATTACTGCCTATTATTTTAATTTATTGTATTTTAAAAAGAAAGAAAATTGCATCAATAGCATTGATTGTTGTTATTCTTCTTAATTTTGGTATAGAAGGTAGTAAAGGTGTTTTATTTTCATTGTTTTTGTGTGTATTAGGTTTCTATTTTTTCAGATATAGACGAACAATATTTGTATTCGGAATGCTTGGTTTAATGAGTGCTTGGAGTATAGTGGAATTCATTTTCCTGAAAAAATTCTTTTTCGGTTTTATCATTTATAGAATGCTGTTAATTCCAAGTCAATTGAATTATTGCTATTATGATTTTTTCAAGGATAATGAACTCGATTTTTTTAGACAAGGTTTCTTAAGACACTTGGGATTCGAGTCTCCATACGAGGGAGGAATTGAATTTTTAATTGGTTCCAGATATTTTAATGATTATGAGACACGGGCAAATAACGGATTATTTACCGATGCCTATTATAATTGTGGTATCATAGGAATATTATTGTTTCCACTGATATTGGTTTTTTTATTAAAATTAATAGAATCCGTATCGAACGGAGTAGATGAAAGATTAATATTTGTTCCTATTTATATGGTCGCATTGGCATTTTTAAGTACGACATTCACAACAGCACTATTGACCCATGGCCTTTTATTGTTGATGTTAATGTTATACTATATTCCCCGGAATAAAGAAAGTTATCGATAATCGATCTCTACCGAATCATTACTGTCGTCTGGATGGTTTAAATTTATATATAAATAATTTATGAAAGCATGTTTTATGGGGTTAGGCTATATTGGCTTACCTACAGCTATTATTGCCGCCAAAAATGGTGTACAAGTAACCGGTGTAGACATCAATCCTCAAGTTGTGGAACTCACCAATAAAGGAAGACTTCATATTATTGAACCCGGACTGGAAGAATACCTTCAAGAAGTCGTTCAAAAAAGACATCTACGAGCTTCTTTGAATCCCGAAGTAAGTGATGCTTACTTTATAGTTGTTCCCACTCCTTTCAAAGGAAATCATGAACCGGATATCTCTTACGTGGAAGCAGCAACCCATGCCGTATTACCTTTCCTAAAAAAAGGAGATTTATATGTTATTGAATCCACTTCTCCGATCGGGACCACAGATAAAATGAAAGAACTAATATTTTCTAAACGTCCGGAATTAAAAGACAACATCTATATTGCCTACTGTCCTGAGCGGGTCCTACCGGGAAACGTGATTTATGAGTTGGTTCACAATGATCGGGTAATCGGGGGTATCAATCCTGAATCTACCGAGAAAGCCTCTGCTTTTTACGATCAATTTGTTCAAGGAAGTTTACATAAAACCAACGCACGTACGGCTGAGATGTGCAAACTAACTGAAAATTCCTCACGAGACGTTCAAATCGCTTTCGCCAACGAGTTATCCTTGATTTGTGATAAAGCCGGGATCAATGTGTGGGAATTAATAGAACTGGCGAATAAACATCCGAGAGTAAACATCCTTCAACCGGGCTGTGGAGTCGGTGGACATTGTATAGCGGTAGATCCTTATTTTATCACGGCTGATTTTCCCATGGAATCCAAAATCATTGCCGATGCACGGGATATCAATAACTATAAATCATTCTGGTGTGCGGAAAAAGTACAAAATGAGATGCTAAAATTCGAATTGAGAAACCATCGTAAACCGGTTGTAGCTATGATGGGACTTGCATTCAAACCTAATATCGACGATCTCAGAGAATCTCCTGCCAAATATATAACCAGCAAAGTAATGCAAAGCTGTAATAACGCCGATATTTTAGTAGTTGAACCTAATGTTCAGGATCATAAAGTATTCAAATTGACTAACTATAAAGAGGCTTACAACAAAGCCGACATTGTTGTTATGCTTGTCGCACACAACGAATTTAAAGAACTGCCTTGGACTGCTCAAAAAGTAATTCTCGATTTTTGCGGAATCTATAAAAAATAAGGATGAAAAAAATAATGCTCGTTTTTGGAACGCGTCCGGAAGCGATTAAAATGGCTCCCTTAGTAAAGAAGTTTCAAAAGTATCCGGAACAGTTCCAGACAATTATTTGTGTTACAGGTCAGCATCGGGAGATGCTGGATCAGGTATTACAAATTTTTGACATAAAGCCGGATTATGATCTGAATATCATGAAACAGGGACAAGACCTGTATGACATAACAGCTCGGGTTCTAACAGGCATGAGGGAAGTATTAAAAGAAGTACAACCGGACGTCGTACTTGTTCACGGAGATACCACAACCTCAACTGCAACAGCCTTGGCTACTTTCTACCAACAAATTGCAGTAGGACATGTTGAAGCAGGATTACGAACACATAATATTTACAGTCCTTGGCCGGAAGAGATAAATCGGCAGATCACGGGAAGAATCGCAACCTATCATTTTGCTCCGACTTCATTGAGTAGACAAAATCTATTATTGGAAGGGATACAAGAAAAAGCAATCACTGTAACGGGTAATACTGTGATCGATGCCTTATACATGGTAGTTGAAAAAATAAAAAAAGATACAGCTCTAAGCTCTCAATTAAAATTGTCTCTACAAAATAGTGGTTATGATGTGGAACGGTTAAAAGACAATCGTCGTCTGGTTTTAATAACCGGCCATCGTCGGGAGAATTTCGGGGAAGGTTTCATTCATATGTGCAACGCAATAAAAACTTTGACGGAAAAATACCCTCAGATAGATTTTGTCTATCCCATGCACCTGAACCCGAATGTACGTAAACCCATTCACGATATTTTCGGTTCAGAGCAATTATCCAACATGTTTTTTATCGAACCGTTGGAATACCTGTCTTTTGTTTACCTCATGGAAAAAAGTACTGTCGTACTCACGGATAGCGGTGGCATACAGGAGGAGGCTCCAGGGTTGGGAAAACCCGTTTTGGTAATGCGGGACACGACAGAAAGACCTGAAGCAGTAGATGCAGGAACTGTAAAATTAGTTGGGACTGATTATGAAAAAATTATTTATGAAGTATCCAGACTATTAGACGACCCGACCTACTATAATCAAATGAGTAAAGCTGTAAATCCTTACGGGGATGGAGAAGCATGCGAGCGAATTATAGATAAATTAAAGTAAAAATAATTATCATTAAACAATAATGAGAATTTGTCATTTGACCGTAGCGCATGGACGTTATGATGCACGTATATTAAAAAGAGAGTGTTACAGCCTAAATAAAGCCGGTCATGAGGTAATATTACTATGCGCGGACGACAAACCGGATGAGGTTTTAAACGGTGTTAAAATTGTCTCGTGGGGTAAAAAAGTTTTATCTAAATTTCAACGTGCAAAATTATTATTATTCCCGAGAGATTTTGCGAAAGATGCATTAAAGCAAAATGCTGACATTTACCAATTTCATGATTTGGAATTAATCGCATTGGGATTGTATTTAAAAAAAAGAGGGAAAAAAGTAATTTTCGATGCTCATGAAAACTGGGAAGCTTACATAACAGAGATAAATTTTTTACCGAAATTTCTTTCTGAAATTTTATCAAAGAAGTTGACCTTTTTCTATAAAAAGCATTTGAATGATTTTGATGCGGTCTTTACAGTCTCTCCCAATATGGTAACCAATCTGAAGCAATATTCAGATCATGTATATTTTGTTCCTAACTATCCGATAATAACTCATTTGCACGAGATAAACCGTAAGAAAGATCAGATTTTTATATATGCCGGAACAGTATACGGAATGAGTAATCAGAAACAAATTCTGCAAGCCCTTGATTATGTACCGGAAGCTATGTATACAATCGTGGGTAAAATCAATCCTGAGTTAAAAAAACAACTTCAAACCATGCCTGCCTCCGACCGCGTTTCATTCATAGACTGGGTCTCCAAAACAGAATTGGATCAATATTATTCTAAAGCAATTGCAGGAGTTGTCGTTTTTGATTATGTCGGAATATGTTGCTATACCGAAGGACAGTTGGGATCAAATAAGATTTTCGAATACATGGCCATGGGATTACCTGTAATTTGTACCGATTTTAGATTGTGGAAAGAGTTGATTATCGACAAATATCACTGTGGAATATGTGTACCACCAGGAAATAGTGAGACTATTGTCCAAGCCATGCAATATATTCTAGATCATAAAGATGAAGCCTATCAAATGGGAAAAAACGGACAAAAAGCAATTTTGGAAGAGTTTAATTGGGGAAAATACGAGAAAGAATTTTTGCTAAGATACAACGATTAAGTAATGATTTTATATTATGCCGTTAAATAACGTAGAGATCATACATCTCCCTCAATTTTTAGATAATAGAGGGAATTTATCTTTTATAGAACAAAGGAAACATATTCCTTTTGATATAAAACGTTCCTATTGGATATACGATGTCCCAGGGGGACAGATTCGAGGAGGACATGCTTATCGTAAAAACGAGGAATTTATTGTGGCATTATCTGGAAGTTTTGATGTCGTTTTAGATGACGGATGCGAAAGAAAGACCTTCTCCTTAAATCGTTCCTATTTCGGATTATATGTTCCCAAATGTATTTGGAGACAAATGCAAAACTTTTCAACAAACTCCTTAGCGTTGGTATTAGCGTCAACTCCATTTGATGTGAATGATTATATCTATGATTACGAATTATTTAAATCATTATCAGATGAAGAAAGAGAGTAGAGTTTACGACTGTACGATTATCGAGCTGGATAAACATCATCAGGAGAGGGGAAACATTTCCGTTGTTGAGAATAACAAAACTATTCCCTTTGCAATTAAACGAGCTTACTATTTATATGATATTCCGGGAGGAGAGTCGAGAGGAGGACACGCTCATAAAAATTTGTATCAGTTGATTATTGCGGCAAGCGGTAGTTTTAATGTTACGCTTGATGACGGGGATGTTAAGCGCACGTTCACTTTGAACCGCCCCTATCAAGGGTTATTAATCGTTCCGGGAATCTGGAGAACGTTGGATGACTTTTCCTCTGGTTCAGTCTGTTTGGTCTTGGCTTCAATGGAATATGACGAAATGGATTACATAAGGAACTATCAAGAATTTTTAAATCTTAAGAAATGAGCTTTATTCACCATTTATCCGATGTACAGTCCAAAAGAATAGGAGAGGGAACAAAAATATGGCAATACTGTGTCGTGCTTCCCAATTCGATTATCGGAGAAAATTGTAATATTTGCGCGCACGTGCTAATCGAAAATGAAGTACAAATAGGAAATAATGTTACAATAAAATCGGGTGTACAACTTTGGGACGGAGTAATCGTGGAAGATCACGTTTTCATTGGCCCTAATGTTACATTTACAAATGATTTATTTCCTCGTTCCAAAATTTATCCTCCTGTGTTTATAAAAACATACTTAAAAAAAGGATGCAGTATTGGGGCCAATACCACTATTATAGCAGGGGTAGTGATCGGTGAATATGCATTTGTTGGAGCGGGAAGTGTTGTTACAAAAGATATTCCCGCTAATACGGTCTGGTATGGGAATCCTGCAAGACAAAAAGGATACATGACAAATGACGGAATTCTTTTAGATATGAAGATGAAGGATAAAAACGGGAAACAATACAAAATATGATTAAGTTTTTAGATTTACAAAAAATAACGGCTAAGTATCAGGGAGAAATTCAGGAAGCTGTTAATCGAGTGATAGATTCCGGTTGGTATTTGCAGGGAAAGGAAAACGAAGAATTTGAAACAAATTACGCCCGATACATAGGAACGAAATATTGTGTCGGTTGTGCGAATGGATTAGATGCATTGATTTGGATATTTCGGGCTTACATAGAAATGGGAATCATGCATTCCGGCGATGAAATTATTGTTCCTGCAAATACTTATATCGCTTCCATGTTAGCGATTACGGAAAACGGTTTAAAACCGGTATTGGTAGAACCTGATATCGAAACTTACCAAATAGACGATACAAAAATAGAAGCCGCAATCACGAAAAAGACAAAAGCGATTCTGATCGTTCACCTGTATGGCCAATGTGCCTATTCCGAGCGAATCGGAGACCTTTGTAAAAAATATAGGCTGAAATTAATTGAAGATAACGCCCAAGCTCATGGATGCCGGTTTAACGGTAGAAAAACAGGTTCGTTAGGAGATGCCAGCGGTCATAGTTTTTACCCGGGTAAAAACTTAGGGGCATTAGGAGATGCAGGTGCTATTACGACAAATGATAAGGAATTAGCTGAAGTCGTCAGAGCTTTGGCCAATTACGGATCAAGTCAAAAATACATCTTCAAATATACAGGACGGAATAGCCGGTTGGACGAAATTCAAGCTGCCGTACTAAATGTAAAATTAAAATACCTGGATCAAGATGTTGCAACCCGAAAACAAGTAGCCCGAAATTATATTGAGAATATTAAAAATCAGAGAATTATTCTTCCGATCATAAAAGATTGGGATGCCCATGTGTTTCATTTATTTCCAGTCCGTTGTAAACACAGGGACGAACTTCAACAATATCTTACTCGAGAAAGAATTCAAACTATCATCCATTATCCTATCCCTCCACACAAACAGGAGTGTTATAAAGAATGGAATAATTTATCATTTCCCGTAACCGAACAAATTCATAGGGAAGAACTAAGCCTACCGATAAGTCCTATTATAACTGAACAAGAAATACATACGGTTGTTAAAACTGTGAACTCTTTCAAGTAATGGAACAGAAAAAAACTGTTTGGTTAGTTTGCGTAAACGCCCAGCCCCCAGAGTCGGATACTCATTTAAGACACCAAAAATTCGCAGAAATGTTAATAAAAAAAGGGTATCATGTTATCATTTTTGCAGGTAGTTTTTTACATTACAATAAATCAAACTCAATCAATAATTCTCAAAAATATATCCTATCAAAATACGGGGACAAACAATACATTTTCATAAAAACCCCCTCTTACACTTCCAATGGACTAAAACGAATATTTTCTATTTTTTTATTTGCATGGAGATTATTATGTTACAGGAAGAAGTTTCCCCAACCTGATATTGTAATACATAACTTAAGAGTCCCTTTCGATTTTCCCGTATATGTTGCTGCCCGAAAGTTAAAAGCCAAATATGTGACAGAAGTATGGGATTTATGGCCAGAAGATTTTGTTGCTACCGGACTGATGAAACAGAGTCATCCATTTATAAAGATAGCGTATCAAATAGAAAGATTTCTTTACGAGAAAGCTGATCGATTGATATTTACCATGGAGGGAGGGAAAGATTATATATTAAGCAAGGGTTGGGATACGGAACACGGTGGAAAAGTAAATATCGATAAATACAATTACATCAATAACGGCATTGATTTAGATGAATTCGAATATAACAA
This sequence comes from uncultured Sanguibacteroides sp., assembly GCF_900543425.1. Taxonomy (GTDB): domain Bacteria; phylum Bacteroidota; class Bacteroidia; order Bacteroidales; family Marinifilaceae; genus Gabonibacter. Next base: position 171,765 of record NZ_UQRQ01000002.1, read on the forward strand.
AAAGAACTACATCATAAAAGATCATGATTTATCCGATAACTCTTATTTTAAAGTCGTTTATTTAGGTTCAATACGATTAGCCAATAATGTACAACAGTTAATAGATGCCGCTGCCTTTCTCCGGGATAATTCTAAAATCAAATTTCTGATATACGGAGACGGAGACGAAAGAGAAAGGTTAATAGAACATTGTAAAAAGCATAAAATAAATAACGTCATTTTCAAAGAAAAGTGGGTCGACATAAAATATGTCCCCTATATTTTATCGTGCAGTTCCCTTAACTTAATGAATTATAAAAAAGTAGAATCTCAAAAATACGGGGGAAGTCAAGGTAAATTATTTCAGTATTTGGCGAGTGGTAAACCGATTCTATCCAATAACGTGATGGGATACGATATCGTAAATAAATATAAAGCGGGAATATCTAAAAATATAAGTAACGCCCAAGAATATGCGGAAATTATTAATGAATTTGCATTGTTAGATAAAGAAGAGTACAATGTGTTATGTAACAATGCACTTAATGCCGCTCAGTTTTTTGATTACAAATATTTATTCAAAGATTATTTTAAACTTATAAATGAATTATCATAAAGATACTCTCTATGGAATATCAAATCAAGCGATTACTTTTTGATGACGGCATAGAATCATTACAAAAAGTGGTCGATTTACAGAATATTGTTTATGCCGGTTCCAATCACGAGTTCTCGGTTGACGGCTTTAAGCATTTGTACGTGGATAATCCTTCAGGAAAGGTGATCTCTTTTAACGCTTTTCATGGCAACGATCTTGTCGCTCATTACGCTTGTATCCCTATAAAAATGAATATCGCCGATAAGCTCGTTCTCGGTTTATTGGATATTGCGACGGTAACACATCCTGATCATCGAGGGAAAGGCCTTTTCAAAACTTTGGCTCAAACGACATTTGATTACGCGAAAGAAAACAGTTACGGATTTATTTTAGGTGTTGCTAACGCGAATAGCATACACGGCTACATGAAATATTTCAATTTCACGTTGGTCTCTAAACTAATGGTAAAATATGGCTGGGGAACAGACATAAAATCTGCTTCGGACAAGACTTATAGCGTTTACTGGGACGAAGAGTTGTTAAACTGGAGGTTGAGTAAGCAGGAATACGCTATCAATAAAACCTCTATCGTCGGAAAAACAAATTTCTACAAATTCCGAAATGTCCTGGGGATAAAAACATTCATGGGTGTTTTCCCGGAGAAATTGCTGGCCAGGTTGAATTTAAAAAAATCCAATAATTTTTTAAGACCATTAAATCTTTACGTGGGACTGGGGGCCGATTTAAAAAATGGACATTATTTCAGCATCCCCGGTTTTATTAAGCACTCTCCTTTCAATTTAATCTTCATGGATTTAACGGGCGACCTACCCCCGGTCACGAAAGATAATATCTTTTTTCAGCTGATCGATTTTGACGTGGCGTGATCCTCGTTTGCCACCTGGTATAACCTTTTTATCACTTTATTATAATGAACGTTCTGACCTTCGATATAGAGGACTGGTATTGTCATGATAATTACTCTCAAAACATGGATTGGGATAAACATGAAGTTAGAATACACGAGCCCCTGGAGAGAATATTGTCTGAATTGGAAGAGAAAGGGGTGAAGGGAACTTTCTTCTGTCTGGGATGGCTCGCGCGAAAGCATCCTGAGGTGATCCGGATGATTCATGAAAAAGGACACCATGTCGGTTGTCACTCTTACCAGCATGAATTGGCGTTACGATTAGATTATAAAGCGTTCAAAGCTAACACGCGTGAAGCGAAAGCCCTGCTGGAAGACATTACTGGCGAACCCGTGGACGCATTCAGGGCTCCCTCTTTTTCCGTCACGAGACAAAACCTGTATGTTTTCGAGGCCCTCGCGGAACTGGGATTCAAGTACGATTGCTCGATATTTCCCGCGGACCGGGAATTCGGGGGATTAAAAGAATACGGGGAAGGTATTCCCGGAATTATAAACGTTAACGGTTACAAATTGAAAGAATTTCCGATGAACGTGTATCGTTTTCTTGGTAAGGATATCATTTTTTCCGGGGGAGGTTATTTCCGGGTATTACCTTACAGGTTAACGAGGTATTTCATGCAACACAGTGATTACGTGATAAATTACTTTCACCCGAGCGATTTTGACCCGGAACAACCAAGAATGAAACACTTGCCCTTGACGCGTCAAATCAAAAATTCAATAGGCTTGAGAGGAGCTTTTAAAAAATATCAAAAACTAATCCGGGATTTTGACTTCATCGATATCCGTCAGGCCGATGCCTTGATAGATTGGGATAAAGCAAAAACTTTCGATATCAAAACACAAGGGTAATATGAACAGTCTACTTTTCACGGGAGCTTCCGGTTTTTTAGGAAACGAGATACGTCCTTTATTATCGACGAGATACGAGATAGAGACAGTAGGGCTAACCCCTGTCGATAATTATACGGTCGATCTGGCCAAAGCAATTCCCGCCTTGGCTAAAAGGTACGACGTGGTATTGCATGCGGCCGGTAAAGCACACGTCATTCCCGGGACGGAAAAGGAAAAACGGGAATTTTACGAGGTTAACCTTCAAGGCACGAGGAATTTATGTGAGGCGTTGGAAAAAGCGGGAGTACCCGGGTCATTTGTATTTATCAGCACGGTGGCCGTTTACGGTTGCGAATCGGGAGAGTCTATCGGTGAAGAACACCCGTTAAACGGGGATACTCCTTACGCCGATAGTAAAAAACAGGCGGAAGCTTATCTACAGGACTGGTGTGCGAGGCATAAAGTAGTGTTAACTATTCTTCGTCCATCCCTGTTGGCGGGGAAAAATCCCCCGGGAAACCTGAGATTCATGATAGAGGGGATTAGAACCGGACGTTATTTAAGTATTGCCGGGGGGAAAGCCCGTAAGAGCGTGTTGATGGCGGAGGATATCGCCAGGTTATTGTTCCTGGCCGTCGATAAAGGCGGCGTGTACAACGTGTGCGATGACGAGCACCCGAGTTTCCGGCAACTGGAAAAAACAATCTCGGCTCAATTGGGCAAAAAATTACCCGTGAACATACCTTACTGGTTGGCTAAAACTCTGGCGTTAACGGGAGATTGTCTGGGTAATAAAGCCCCGATCAATTCCTCAAAATTAGACAAGATAACGAAGTCGTTGACTTTCAGTAACGAGAAAGCCAAAAAAGAGTTAGGTTGGGAACCGTTGAACGTGTTGGAGCATTTTAAAATTCATTAATTTTTCTTCAGGTTTGATCCCCATCATGTATTATTTTTTAGTTTTTGTCTTGTTACTGGCGGTCGAGTTAACCTATTTCCGGTTAGCGGATCGATTCAATATTATTGATAAGCCGAACGAGAGGAGCTCGCATACACGTGTTACCCTACGGGGAGGCGGAATTATATTCTATTTCGGAGTCTTGTTTTACTTCCTTACAAACCGTTTTGAATACCCGTGGTTCGTAACCGGGCTGACCCTGATAACCATCGTGAGTTTTATCGATGACATTCATTCCGTGTCCAAAAGGGCACGTTTAGCGATACACGTCACGGCCATGCTACTCTTGTTCTACCAGTGGGGACTTCTTACTTTGCCCTGGTGGTATATCCCGATCGCCTTGATCTTCTGCACGGGAATAATCAACGCGTACAATTTCATGGACGGTATTAACGGCATTACCGGGGGGTATAGTCTGGTCGTACTCGGGTCGTTACTCTACATCAACGAATACCGGGTAAACTTTGTAGAACCGTCGTTACCATGGATCGTGATCATCGCCCTGACGGTATTCAATATTTTTAATTTCCGGAAGAAGGCAAAATGTTTTGCCGGGGATGTCGGGTCAGTCAGTATAGCGTTTATTATTTTATTCCTGCTGGGAAAGTTAGTTATACAAACGCGTGATCTCAGTTACATCATTTTGTTGGTCGTGTATGGTGTGGACAGCGTGCTCACTATCGTTCACCGGCTTCTGTTACATGAAAACATCAGTCTTCCCCACCGAAAACATCTGTATCAATTGATGGCAAACGAACTTAGAATCCCTCACACCGTCGTTTCCGGATTCTATATGTTACTTCAAAGCATCATATGTATAGGTTATATATATTGCGAAGATTACGGATACCGATATCTCATAAGTATGATTTTGATTCTAAGTTGTGGGTATATATGGTTTATGAAAAAGTATTTCAGATTACATTCTATAAAACAAAAATAAAAAAGCCAACAAAAAAGCAGACTTAAAAGTCTGCTTTTTTGTTATTCTTTAACGATCCGCTTTAATTTCTCGCTCCCTGTAAGTTCTGAAACAAAAGGCAATCCCAACACCACGCCGATACCGGCAAATCCTCCCAAAAAAGTAAATAAGATACAAATCAAAGCTCGCTTAGGCTTGGACCGTTCATTGGGAATAACCACCGGATCTACGACCGTCAATATGGGAGTCGTCTCTTTTACGGCAATCTTAGCCTGTTCCAATTGTTTAGCCAACTCATTGTAAACATTATTAGCCAAGGTATACTCTGCCGTCAATCTCTCCTCTTCAATCTTAGCCATGGCCGAAGAGAAATTTTTATTACGATCCTGAAAACGGGCCAACTCTTTCTGTTTCTCTTCAAAATCATTCTTGGTCTCGTTATAACGATCCTCGACAAACTTCAAATTAGAAGCCACTTTTTCTAATTTAAACTCCGTGATATATTTCTGTAACAAAGCCTGTGCCTGTTGAGCCAATTGAGCTACAGCAAGCGGTTCCGGCAATTCCGCAGATAGTTGGACATATCCGTCTTTATCATTGACATTAAGAGAGATGATATCTTTCAATTTTTTAGATACTTCCAATTCATCTTTTGTCATATACTGAATCAGAGAGTTTGCCCCTGTCGGTACGATAGAAGTCGTATCCTTCCCACGAATCGCTTCCATAATAACTCCCGGTAAACCAATTGTATATTTCTTAATAAAACCTATCAAACTGAATTTTTCATAGGTGTCATTGGTATAATAATCAAAAAGTGTTACCGGATGATCAATTTCCTCAAAAGTTAAAGCCGTATTCATCAACTCTTTTTGAAAAGGTACACTAGCTATAATTTTCGGATAAATCTTAGGAGAGAGCACCTCTCCTCCATTCATACTTCCTAAATTAATGCCGACCATGGATGCCAATCCGCTCAAGTTTCCCGATACATTCTTTTCTCCGGACTGGGGTACCAAAGTACTACCGGCAGTATATACCTTAGGGCTAAAGAGAGCCACTAAAACTCCAAGTATCATAAAACAAACCGTTACTTTCAAAATCAACTTCCTGTTTCTCCACAATTTACGGATCACCTCGACCAGATCTATCTCTTGTTCCTCAGGACGTACTTTATTTTGTTGTGGTATTGCTTCGTTCTGTTCCATATCTTATTTCGAATTATTCATAATGGTGGTAATCATAGCGGCCATTGAAGTCGTAGACGAAGTCAAACTCATGATTTCGGCCAAGCTCATTCCTTTTCTTATCGGCTTAATCGGCACGATGATCTCACACCCGGGTTCTATCTGTTTTGCACTGTTTCCCTTTCTCTTCGCTACCATTCCATTCATATAAACAATATACGTTCCCCGCTTTTTGGCTCTGAAAGCAAAACCTCCGGCACTGGAGATATACTCTTTCAATTTCTTCTTAGGATTGTAAGTAGTAGTATTGGGACGCATCACGGCTCCATCCACTTTCACCGTTCCGTCATAAAGCGGAACAATGATACGGTCTCCTTCCCGAAGCACCACATCGTAATCCGATCCCGGATCAGCCATCGCTTTATCCAACTCGATACCTACATAATAGGTATCACCCAGCTCCAAGGTCTTTATGTCGACCGAGTCTTTGCCAACCCCTTGAGTCATCAACTTTAATTTAGACTCTAATCTCCGGCGTTCGTCTTCATTTAGCTTCCGGACCAAACGGGCTCCCTTTATATATGCCTTGGAGGTAAGTCCTCCGGCACGATTGATAACACTCGACAAACGCTCGTTTTTCACCGATTTAGCGTATTGTCCTTCATACATCACCTCTCCTTCTACAATCACATTTTGCTGCTCGCTATAACCGGGAGAACGACGCACCTCTATCTCGTCAAAAGGTTCCAAGACAAAATCCTTAGGACCATCGATAATCAAACCGTCTTTTAGGGTATAACTATATATCTTCGCTTCAAAAAGAGCCTCCTTTTTCGCTTTGGGATTTTTTACCCGACGAGCTACATCCACCTTTACCGTGGAAGCCGATTCCAAAAGTCCGCCCGCCTGTAATACCAAATCTTCCAATGACATATTCTGTATATAGGGATATATACCCGGTTTCTTCACTTCTCCGCGGACCGAAACGATAAAATTTTCCTGTAACTCCAGAGTAGAAGGAATATAGAGTAGGTCATTCTTCTGTAATGCCATATCTTCTTCTTGCCCGGAGAAAATCTCTTGCAGATTCAAAGACTGAACCTGTTTGGTTAAATCCGGATTTTCCCTGTACAACAAAACCCGTCCTGTAAAAGCATCTCCTTTCAATCCTTCAGCAACCTCTACCAGCTGGGATACCGTTTGAATATCTTTACCTAAAGAATAATCTCCCGGACGATAGACCGCCCCTTGCACGGAGACCTTATTTTCAAAACGCGATACGATAGAATCCACCTCGATCACATCTCCATCATCCAGCAAGAACAGAGGAAAATCCTCCTTTTTCACCGTGTAAATCCGGTATTCGGAACCACTCTTACGAATCAAACGTACATTCTTTTTATAAGCATCCCCCGTAAATCCCCCGGCATAGTCTAACAACTTCTGAAGGTTCTCTTCTGCCGTCATCTCGTATTTCATGGGTCTTTTTACCCTTCCTTTTATCTGCACCAAGTCTTTATAAGGACCGACAACAACATTATCCCCGTCCTGCAAAACGATATCTCCGATATTTCCTCCCTCCAGAATATATTTATACACGTCAAGAGTGGCTATCTTATTTCCCTTTCTAAAAATATGTATCTCCCTTAAAGTACCGATATCATTGACTCCTCCGGCTGAATAAAGTGCATGGAAAACGGAAGCCAAGGAGGGTAAGGTATAGCTACCCGGAACAAGCACCTCTCCCATCACATTCACCTGAATACTCCGGATTTGTCCTAAAGTCAGGTTAACAAAAGTAGTCGGTTGCGTTGCCGTTATCGCAGAATATATCTTGGAGAATTCGCTCTTGATTTTCCCGTTTGCCTCTTTTATGGAAAGGCCACTCAAATAAATGGGCCCTAAATTCTCGACAATAATACTTCCGTCGGGAGAAATCACCGATCGTACGGTCTGTTCGGAATCTCCCCACACATCGATAATAACCTCATCGCCTGCCGCCAATTTATAATTTTCAGGAGTAGGAATATTCAATACCGGTTCAAAAGTCAATTTCTTATTATTAAAGAGATCCTTACCAAACACCTCTTCCGTACGATCGACAACAGGAGCCGAAACGGAATCCATCATTACGAACAATGAATCCATGGAACTCAACATCTCTTTGTTCAATGTCCGTAGACGGCTTTCTCCCGATTTGTTACCAGTCGTCTTACCTGTTCCTCCTCCCTTCTCTGCCATCATCTTTTCGTATTGCGCTTTCAGACGTAACATTTGTTCCTTGGTAACCCCACGGTCTTTTAACATCAGCATCATCTCTTGCTGTGTTTTTCCGTCTTTTTGAGCTTGTTTCAACAATTCAATGACCTGTGCATCGGTCATCTGGGCAAAAGAAGCAACAACAGCACCAAATAAAAATACAATAAGCAATAAGAATCTCATATAACCGATTTTAATTGTTTTAAAGTTTTCATTAAAATTATTTACCGCAAAATGACGAAAACGACACTCTCTCACGGGCGACGGCAAAGATACGTTTTTAATTGAAAATCAAAAAAACATATCTGAAAATTGTCTGCTATAACTACCTATCGGAAACGACTCTTTGGTAAGGTTCCACACAACTTAAAGGAACCGAGGTCAGGGCACATCCCAAATGCCCCAGACGAATCATAATTTGATGTTTTCCCCGAACTTCAACCAACTCGCCTTCCAAACCCGCTAATTTTCCCAACACCACCCGCACATAAGAACCGACAGGCAAATCCATAGTAGAAATTTCCACCTCTTCTTCTGCGTTGTCGTTCATAAAACGCAATGCCTTTATCTGCCCATCCGGTATCGGAGCCGGTACACCGAATTCTTTCAAGAAAGAGACCACCCCAAAAGTTGTCAACACCTTCTGCATTTGCAACGAGTTCACATACACGAATATATACCCGTTTATCAAAGGAATCTCCACCTTTTTATTACGGTCACTCCACTTTCTGATCACAATACGTAATGGCAAATAATTAACAATCCCCTGCTGATCCAATCGCTCTTTTACTTTCTTCTCAGCCCGGGAAGCCGTATAAACAGCGTACCAACGTGGTCGATTTTTCTCAGACATCACCCACAACCTCCTGTTTTTCCGATATTTCTATGCGATCAAGCACTCCTTGCATCTGCTCGCTCATTCCCTCTTCTTCCATCTGGAAATCAATGGATTCGAAAATGGAATTTTTAGACTTAAATTCAGGAACGATGTTTTTCATCTGTTTCACAACAACGAAACTATCCGTCGTCTCCAAAGCAGAACGTAATGTATTTATCTCCTCCAATACCTCTTTGTAATCATACTCCCTAACCTTAGCTATTTTTATCCGATCGTGAACCGTGGGTAGAGTCGTCTCTTTCACATTCAAAACCTCCTCGTATAGTTTTTCTCCGGGACGCAATCCGGTAAAGACAATGTGAATATCCTTTCCGACCTCAAAACCGGATAACTTGATCATTTTCCGGGCCAGATCAACGATTTTTACACTTTTTCCCATGTCAAATACGAAAATCTCCCCTCCATGTCCCAAAGCTCCCGCTTGCAAAACCAATTGGCAAGCTTCCGGGATAGTCATGAAAAAACGGGTAATTTCCGGATGCGTCACCGTAACCGGCCCTCCCGTTTCGATCTGCTTTTTAAAACGAGGAATAACCGATCCGTTTGATCCCAAAACGTTTCCAAAACGGGTCGTTATAAAACTGGTTTGTGATATCTTATTCAAAGACTGGGTGTAGATTTCGGCAACCCGCTTACTGGCTCCCATGACATTTGTCGGATTTACCGCCTTATCCGTAGAGATCATAACAAAGCGCTTACATTCGTATTTCACGGCACAATCCGCCATATTCTTGGTTCCGAACACATTGGTTTTCACACCCTCCACAGGATGCATCTCAACCATCGGCACATGTTTATAAGCCGCAGCATGATAAACGATATCCGGATGATACACATTGAATATACCTTCCACTCTCTCTTTATCGCGTACATCTCCGATTTCAATCTTATAATTATAGAAATGAAACTCCTCTTTCAACTCTAATTCTATATCATACAGCGGGGACTCTGCCTGATCAAAAAGCACAATTAAAGAAGGTCTGAAATGAGTCAGCTGACGGACGATCTCGCTTCCGATAGACCCGGCTGCGCCCGTCACCAAGACGATCTTATTAAGTAATTGCTTCCGCAAATTATCCTCATCCAATTTGATCTCTCCCCGCTCCAGTAAATCTTCGATCTTTATATTCTTTATATGCCGTATGCTCAGATCTCCGTTAATCCAACTCTCGAAACGAGGAACCTCCAACACGTTGACATTATATTTCAAACAGGTCTCGACAATCGTACGCTTCTTATCGTGAACAATCATCTTTTTAGCGATAATAACTTTATCCACCTTATTTCGCTTCAACAAATACCCTAAAGAAGACATTTTGTAAATCTTAATTCCCTCCAATACTTTCCCGGCCTTTTTATCATTTACATCAATAAATGCAAGAATATTATAGGACATGTCTTCCGCGTTATCCATCGCATGCTTAGCCATGATCCCATACTCATCACTTCCACAAATAATTACATTTTTCTTTACTTTTTCCGCACCTATATATTGAATAAAAAGAGTTTTTACAATCAGCCTGCTTACGATCATCATACTCATCAACAACACGTACTCCGTCAAAAGAACGGAGATAGCTATCAACAAATGACCGGTTATCAGAAAATAAGCACCACTCCCCAAAAGGAGTACCAGCTCTCCGGCCGTCAGGACATAATAAATGCGTAAAGCGTCTTCCGTTCCGGTAAATCGAACAATACCGGAATAAGTTTTTCCCAGAATAAAACTGATGATCCTCACCCCCACGATACAAATCGCCCCTCGTGAAACAAGAGACATATCTATGCGGTCTAACTGGAAATTTCCAAGTATCAAATAAGTGATACTGACCGCAAAAAAACTCAACATCACGTCGATTATAAAAACGATCCATCTTGGAGTATAGGAGAAAGAGTGCAGTGCTTTCATCCTATTCAAACCATTTGTAACAAATGCAACCATAATTCCCTTTATATTACATCTCTCATGGGACCATGCAACTACCCCATGAAAGATGTTGTTAAAGTATAAAAAACCACAATAGTATCTACATTATATCTATATATTTAATAAACTTTTAACACATTTACCTCCTCAGGTGTTAAAAATCTCCATTTTCCGCGAGGCAAGTTTTTTTTCGTAATTCCGGCAAAATAAACCCTATCCAGACGAAGAATCTGATAGCCGAAATGTTCGAATATACGACGAACGATTCGATTCTTCCCGGAATGAATTTCAATACCGACCTGCGTACGATCATCAGCAGCGATTTGAATATCGTCAGCCTGAACAAAGCCGTCTTCCAGCTCAATTCCGTCCCGGATGGCCTGAATATCTCCCACGCTTACTACTTTATCCAGAAAAACATGATATATCTTTTTCTGATTGTACTTCGGATGCGTCAACTTCTTAGCCAGATCGCCATCATTCGTGAATAAAAGCACCCCCGTCGTTTGGCGATCCAAACGCCCGACAGGATAAACCCGCTCTTTACAAGCTCCTTCGATCAAAGACATAACCGTCTTTCGTTCCATGGGATCATCTACCGTGGTCACATAATCTTTAGGTTTATTCAGTACCAGATATACTTTACGTTCCGGCACCACAACACGATCATCCACCTCTACCTTATCTTCCCGTTTAACCTTCACGCCTACCTGTTGTATTACTTCGCCATTTACTTTTACTCGCCCGGCCAAAATCAATTCATCTGCATCCCGGCGGGAACAAATTCCTCCTTTGGCAATATATCTATTCAAACGCAATTCCGTCTCATCGCTTTCGTTCTCCAACCGATGAGCCAACTGCTTTTTTTGAGAATAAACACTCCTCTTTCCTTCTCTTGCATCCTGAAACGTCCGGCGTTCGCGACTGGGACGATCTGCCCGGTTATATCGATCGCTTCTCTCTTCACGTTCACCCCGGTTATATCCTTCCCGGTCAGAGCGTGTGTCTCTCCTAAACTCTCTTCTTTTTCCCGATTCCTCCCGGTTATCCCTCTGCTGAAAACGTCTTTCCCCTCTGTCGCCCCGCTTCTCTCTGTCGGAAGAAAACCTCTCGTTTCTATCTTCCCGATTTTCTCTTCTCTGAAAACGATTCTCCCTCCGTCCTCCTTGTTCTTCACGTCTTTGATAATTCTCGTCTCTGCGATTGAATGAACGCTCTTTTCTTTCCCCGTCACGCTCCCCCCGATCTTCCTCGTAACGATTCCTCCGATCTTCCTCGTAACGATTCCTCCGGAACCTTTCTCCCTCTTCGTTACGTTCACCTCTGTCAAAACGACGAACAAATTTACCTTCACGTTCTTGTTTCAAATCTCTAATTTCAACCCGTTTAAATCTTCTGACCGGACGATCAGACTCTCCCTCTTCGGAAAAATCATCTCTCCGCTCTCTGTTAAAACGATTTGCCCTTTCATTTCCCTCACGGGTATCAGGCTTCCTTTGCCGATTCTCATCACGATTCCCGGCATTCCGACTAATCCTAGGTCTTTTCTCTTCCCGATTGTACATAACAGACTTCTAATAAATTTAAATATTAATTATAATTGAGCATACTGTAAATCAACAGCATATTAAACTCTTTTCGATTTTTAGATAACTGATCTTTCTATTTTTTTAATTAAATTATACTCCCGATTCAAATTATTTCGGAGCTGTCCGATAAACAAAAAATGCTACAAAAGCATACAGGATATTAGGTATCCATACTGCTAATAACGGATTCATATTTCCATTGGTTGCAAATACCGTTGAAAATTGCATAAATAGAATATAAGAAAAACTGATCAACAACCCTAATCCCAGATGGAATCCCATCCCTCCCCGAATTTTTCGAGAAGCAATACTCACCCCAATCAAGGTCAGGATAAAAGTGGCAAAAGCATTGGAGAATATCCTGTATTTCTCGATCTGAAATTCAACAACATTACTACTTCCCCTCAACTTTTGTCGGTCAATGTACTCATTCAATTCCGGCAGAGTTAAACGCTCCTTTATCTTTTTGGGATCTTCTGAAAATTCCGCCGGAGTAAAATTCAATAAAGTATCGATCTGCCGACCTGTTGTGTATGTCTCTTTCATCCCGTCAAATTCTCTATACGTCCAATCCTTAATCGTCCATTTTCCTTTATTCTCGTTCCATTCGATCAATCGGGCATTCAATTTATTTATTAACGTATCCCCCCGAAAATTCTCGTATGAAAAATCATATCCGACTTTAGGGCCGACTGAAAAAGAAGACATATAAATATAAGAACCGGGAGCAACTTGACGATGAATATTCTTCTCCCGATTTTGAAAAGTTTTCCAAATGTATTTTTCCGAAAACTCTATTCGCTTCTTATTGGCATTAGGGATGATAAAAGCTGTCAACAACAAGGACAATATCGCAATAACGCCCGCCGAAATCATATAAGGACGTACCATCCGACTAAAACTGGTTCCCGTACTCAAAATAGCTATGATCTCACTATTATAAGCCATTTTGGAAGTAAAGAAGATGACTGAAATAAATGTGAACAGAGAGGAGAATACATTCGCGAAATAAGGCACAAAATTCAGGTAGTAATCAAAAATAATAGCATTGACCGGAGCACTATTCTCTATGAATTTCTCCAAACGCTCCGAAAGATCAAAAACGATAACAATACTAAGTATGAGTACCATTGAAAAAAAGAAGGTACCCAGAAACTTTCGTATAATATATATATCCAGTTTTTTCATCTACAACCGAGTTGTCACTTTTTTTATTGTTTTCGTTTTCCACTCAAGAAAATCACCTTCCAATATATGTTTCCGCGCCTCTTTTACCAACCACAAATAAAAGGACAAATTATGGATCGAACAAATTTGCAACCCTAAAATTTCATCTGCCTTAATCAAATGGCGCAAATAAGCTTTTGAATAATCTTTATCCACGAAAGAGAGCGCTAAAGGATCAATGGGTGAAAAATCCTTTTCCCATTTTTTATTCTTAATATTAATTACTCCCTCCGTCGTAAACAACATCCCGTTCCTTCCATTCCGGGTAGGCATAACACAATCGAACATATCCACTCCCAAAGCGATGGCTTCTAAAATATTCTCAGGCGTACCGACGCCCATCAAATAACGGGGTTTGTCTTTCGGCAAAATCCGATTCACGATCTCAATCATCGCGTACATCGATTCCGCAGGCTCTCCCACCGCCAATCCTCCAATAGCATATCCTTCCCGTTCCAAAGCCACCGCATGCTCAGCGGCACGTTCCCGAAGATCTTTATACACACATCCTTGAACAATCGGAAATAAAGACTGATGGTAACCGTATAACGGCTCCGTTACATCAAAACGTTTCACACAGCGCTCCAACCACCTTTGTGTCAATTCCAAAGATTTTTTAGCATAAGCATAATCGCTTTGTCCGGGAGGGCATTCGTCGAAGGCCATCACGATATCCGCACCTATCTTACGCTGGACATCCATCACGTTCTCCGGTGTGAAAAGATGTTTTGAACCATCAATATGAGAACGAAAAGTAACCCCTTCTTCTGTAATCTTCCGGCTATCCGTTAAAGAAAATACCTGAAAACCGCCACTATCTGTCAATATCGGTCTATCCCACGCGTTAAATTTATGCAAACCACCTACGGCCTGTAACACGTCCGTACCCGGTCTCAGGTAGAGGTGATACGTATTTCCTAAAATGATTTGAGCATGAATATCCTCTTTTAGCTCACGAGCATGAACAGCCTTCACGGTTCCTACTGTTCCTACCGGCATAAAAATGGGGGTCTCAATGGCTCCATGGTCTGTTGTTAACACGCCACACCTTGCTTCACTCTGCTTATCTTTCGCTAAAAGGGTGTAATTCATTCGCTTTCATTTTTGAAACGGCAAAGATAATGATTATTTTAAATTAAAATCATCTCTCTTTCCTCTAAATATTGAGAAATGCTTCCTTCACGGTAAAATCCCTCCGAAATTTTAAGCTCCAAATCATTTAATCGTTATTTTAAACTTAAAATCGGCAAATCATTTTCAAATAAAAGAAAAAAATAGAATCTTTGGAACTTGATTCAAAATGCTAAAAAATTATAGGTTATGAGAATGTTTTACAAGTTAATTGTATTCCTTTTTATTGTAGGGTTGGCTTTACCCGGATATGCACAAAGCGAAAATAAAAAATTTAGTTTGGCCGATTTCTGTCTCAATTATACATTTATGCCCACGGGGGTTCGGGGTCTTCGTTCACTAAATGACGGAGAACATTACACCGTTTTGGAATCCCACGGACAAAAATTAGTTATGTATAGTTACAAAACCGGCAAGGCTGTAAACACCCTGTTGGACCTTAGTGATCCCAAATATAAAGAAGTAAAAACAATACAGGATTACGAATTCAGTCCTGACGAAAGTCGCATTTTGATATGCACGAACATAAAACCGATCTATCGCCGTTCTTTCACGGCAGATTACTACGTGTTTGATTTCAAAAACAGAGAATTAAAACCGTTATCCGAAGGCGGACCTCAACGTTTGGCCACCTTCTCCCCGGAAGGGACCAAGATAGCATTCGTTCGGGACAATAATCTCTTTATTGCAGATTTACGTTTCGGCTCGGAATTACAGATTACCTTCGACGGAAAATTTAATAGCATCATTAACGGCGCCCCGGATTGGGTTTACGAGGAAGAATTTGAATTCAACAAAGCATTCGAATGGGCTCCCGACGGATCAGCTATTGCTTTCATGAAATTCGATGAATCGGATGTAAAGATATACCATATGAATATGTTCAAGGGGGAGAGACCGGAACTAAAAGAAAATGCCGTTTATCCTTCTAACTACTCTTATAAATATCCGAAAGCCGGCGAAGCAAATTCCAAAGTCAGCGTACACGTGTACGACATAAAGGACCGCGTTACCACTCCTATGAACATCGGAGAGGAAACCGATATCTATATTCCGCGCATCAAATGGACAACCGATCCTAAAAAATTAGCCATACTGAAACTAAACAGATTTCAAAACAAACTGGAAATTCTGCTGGCAAACGCTCGGGTAGGCAGTACGACCACCTTATACCGGGAAGAGAACAAATATTACATAGATGAAAATAATTTCGATAACCTTATTTTCTTGGAAGACGGACAATATTTCGTATTCAGTAGTGAAAAAGACGGTTATCTCCATCTATATCTTTTCGACATGGCCGGAAAGGAGAAACAGGCTATTACCTCCGGTCATTTCGACATAGCTGATTTTTACGGGTACGATCCGGAAAAGAAATTATTCTACTACTCTTCTCACGAGGTTTCTCCTATCGAGAAATACGTCTATTCCATCGACCTAAAAGGAAAAAAGAAACTGTTAACCCCTACGCAAGGCTGGAACAATGCAGAGTTTAGTAAATCTTTCAAATACTATGTGAACACGGTTTCCAATGCCAATACCCCTCCTGTTATTACTCTTTACGGGGCCAACGGGAAAGCCATCCGTACACTTGAAGACAATGCGGCACTAAAGGAGACGTTAAAAGATTACTCCGTGGCTCAACGGGAATACATTCAAATTCCGGCCGCTGACGGAACAACTCAACTCAACGCGTGGATCATGAAGCCCGTGGATTTCAATCCGGAACAAACCTATCCGTTATTAATCATTCAATACAGCGGACCTAATTCTCAACAAGTATATAATTCCTGGGCTATAGACTGGACACAATACCTGACACAGGAAGGCTATATCGTAGCTTGCATAGATCCGCGGGGAACTGGAGCAAGAGGAGAAGAATTCAGGAAATGTACTTACATGCAGTTAGGTAAAATCGAAAGTGACGATATGATTGCTGCGGCCAAATGGTTGGCAGAAAAACCATACATCGATCCGGCAAAGGTAGGTATCTGGGGATGGAGTTACGGAGGTTTCATGTCTTCTCTTTGCCTGATGAAAGGAAACGACGTCTTCTCCACGGCCATAGCAGTAGCCCCGGTCACCAACTGGAGATTTTATGACTCCGTTTATACGGAACGTTTTATGCGTCGTCCTCAAGATAACCCGAACGGTTATGATGACAACTCACCGATCAACTGGGCTGATAAACTAAAGGGACATTTATTAATTTGTCACGGAACTGCAGATGACAATGTTCACATCCAGAATGCTTATGAATTATCGGAAGCCTTGGTACAAGCCAATAAACCATTCGATATGCAAATTTATACCAATCGTAACCACAGCATATTCGGAGGAATGACACGTCTGCATTTGTACGGCAAATTCATGGATTACCTGAATAAGCATCTAAAATAAAACTATTTAAACAACTTTTATACGCCGGACTTCTTCAATTTGTACAGGAAGGAATCCGGCGTAATCTTTAAGTAAGAAAACCATTTTTAACCCTTTCATGATTCTATCCAACGATTTTTTTATAACTTTAGGCGTTTAAAATGCCATTGGAGATAAATTATATCCGAATTTTTCGGGAAAATACGCTTCATTGCCAGCAAAGTAAAAATCGTTTAACTTAAAAAATAAAGATTATGAGCAAATGCATATGCACGCTGGAACCCAAGGCTATTTGGGAAAACTTTTACAAACTGACTCAAGTTCCTCGTCCTTCCAACCACGAAGAAAAAGCAAGAGAATTCGTGATGAACTGGGCAAAAGAAAACGGAATAAAAGCCGAGATGGACGAAGCCAATAATATACTATTGAGCAAACCCGCAACTCCAGGAATGGAAAACCGTAAAGGGGTAATTTTGCAAGGTCATCTGGACATGGTTCCTCAAAAAAATGAAGATAAAAAACATGACTTTACCAAAGATCCTATCGACGCTTATATCGATGGAGAATGGGTAACGGCAGACGGCACAACCTTAGGAGCTGACAATGGAATCGGTGTTGCCACGGGAATGGCATTACTACTATCCAAAGACATTCCTCACGGACCGTTAGAAGTACTGATTACAGCCACAGAAGAGACGGGAATGGACGGAGCTAACGGCATTCGTCCGAATTGGTTAAAAGGAGATATTCTCTTAAACTTGGACTCGGAAACAGAAGGTGAGTTATACGTCGGTTGTGCAGGTGGTATCGACGGAGAAATTCACTTTACTTACACTCCGGAATCTGTTCCGGCCGGAAACAAAGCCTATAAACTGGCCTTAAAAGGATTAAAAGGCGGACATTCGGGTATGGATATTAACTTGGGAAGAGGAAACGCGAATAAATTATTCTTTCGCTTCTTAAAAGCTGTTGCACAAGAGCTAAACATAAGAATCGCTTCCGTAGAAGGAGGAAACATGAGAAACGCCATTCCGCGCGAGGCATTTGCCATTGTAACTCTTCCCGCGGCCCATGTTGATAAATTCCAAAACAGAATTAAAGAATACGAGGCCATCTTTAAAGCAGAACTTAGTGCTAAAGAACCGACACTGCAATTATTCGCGGAGGAAGTTTCCATGCCCGATAGCGTAATGAATGCCCAAGTGCAAGCCAATGTCATCAATGCTATCGTGGCCTGTCCGAACGGTGCAATGAGAATGATCGATTCGATGCCCGACACGGTAGAAACATCCAATAACCTTGCCATCGTTAAAGGAGGAGAAGGTAAAGTGGAAGTTTATATGTTGATGCGTTCTTCCGTTGAAACGGCAAAAACGGCATTAGCCCAATCCGTTCAGGCTGTTTTCGAGCTGGCAAAAGCGGATCAAATCAATTTCGTGGGAGAATATCCCGGCTGGAAGCCCAATCCGGACTCCGCAATCCGTAAAACCATGGAAAATGTATACGAGAAATTGTATGGTAAAAAACCTGCTATCATGGCCATCCATGCCGGATTGGAATGTGGTATTCTGGGGTCCACTTACCCGAACTGGGATATGATCTCTTTCGGACCGACCATCAGTTCTCCACACTCTCCCGATGAAAAAGTAAACATTGCCTCTATCGTTAAATTCTGGGATTTCCTGAAGGCAACCTTGCAGGCTATTCCTGAGAAATAAGCAATATCAAGACAGATTTATTTTTTATTTTGAATACTTTTTCAAAACATAAAAAATAAATCTGTCTTTTTTTCATAAAAACGACATCTCCAAGCGCAAACGTTAGCATTTTTCACAAAACCAACCTACGCCTGCCTCTCATTTAACAACGTATTCTCTCTTTTTTGTATTATTTTAACCATAAGGGACGATTTTCTGTATTATCTTTGTTGGGAAAATTCAAACGTTTAACTATGACTTTAAAAAAATTGACGTTACCTGAACTGCTAAAACACAGCTGTTCTAAGTTCGCAAAAAATCTCTCTTTAAACTTTGTTGCTAGCGGGAAAAGAACTTACCAAGATTTATACAATGACGTCATTGCTGTTGCCAATCATTTGATTCACCTAAATATAAAAAAAGGAGATAAAGTAGCCATCCTAAGTGCTAATATGCCGAACTGGGGAATCACTCAATTTGCAATCGCAAGTACAGGAGCTATTGCCGTTCCGATCTTACCCGGGTTTTGCTCTACAGAACTTCAAAATATATTGGAACACGCCGAAGTAAAAGTAATTTTCGTATCTCGCCTTTTGGCCAAATGTCTGGAAGATGTCAAGACCCCGTTCTTAAAACATAAGATCTTAATCAATAACTTTGCAAGCATTCCGGAAGGATGCTATGCCCCTGAAGAATTGGATAAACTGACTCCTGATATCGATCTTAATAATTATTCTCCACTACCCGACATTACGGTAGAAGAAGAAGATACGGCATCTATTATTTATACTTCCGGTACGACAGGATTTTCCAAGGGAGTAGAATTGACACATAAAAATTTAGTCTGGGACGCCCGCCAGTGCCGTACCATACAGCATGTAGACGAATCGGACCGTTTTTTGAGTATTCTTCCCATGGCACATACCTATGAAAATACCTTGGGCTTACTGTTACCGATTATGTTCGGGGCACAAATTTTCTATCTGGATCGAGTACCGACCCCGAAACTTTTAGTTCCGGCCATGCAAAAGGTTCATCCTACGGTTATCTTATCAGTACCGCTTATTATCGAGAAAATATACAAAACACAAATTGTTCCTAAATTCAATAGTAACAAAATTATTCGTACCCTATACGGTTTTTCTGTGACCCGTAAATTCTTCAACCGAATGGCAGGTAAGAAATTAATGGAAACATTCGGGGGACAATTAAAATTTTTCGGGGTCGGTGGCTCCAAAATCGACGGAACTGTCGAACAATTTTTAAAAGAAGCGCGGTTCCCCTATGCCATTGGTTACGGATTAACCGAAACAGCACCTATGGCCGCAGGTTCCAATCCGTCAGGAACATTCCTGCAAGGAGTGGGGCCGATAATGGAGGGCGTTTCCATCAAAATCAACGAACCGGATGAAAAAGGAGAAGGAGAAATCTGGATCAAGGGGCCCAACGTGATGAAGGGGTACTACAAACGTCCCGAATTAAATGCCGAAGTCTTCACGGAGGACGGATGGTTTAAAACGGGAGATTTAGGATCTTTCGACAAAAAGAACCGTTTATCTATCCGCGGTCGAATCAAAACGATGATTTTAGGTGCCTCGGGAGAAAACATTTACCCGGAAGAGATCGAATCCATCATCAACAATTTCCGGTTTGTAAACGAATCGTTAGTCGTTGAAAACAGCGGTAAGCTGGTTGCCATGGTTCATTTCAACATGGAAGAGCTGGAGAAGCATTATAAGAACCTTAAGAATCAGGCCGATAATTACAAGGCGATGATTAGTGACTACATTGAAGAACAGAAAAAAGAGTTGCGCGAATACGTGAATGCCCGTGTCAATAATTTCTCCAAATTACAATTGGTCATGACTCAACATGAACCTTTCGAGAAAACTCCGACCCATAAAATAAAAAGATTTTTATATAACAAATAATTAAAAAAGTCGAGTTTCACACTCGACTTTTTTAACGAATATAAAAATCCAAAAGTAACTTCTCATCGAGGTATCCCTTGAGATGATCGCCTATCTGAAGCCCGCGATAACGAAAAGGATTTCCACAGTAAATATAGTCTCCGATCTTCAACATGTAATATTCGGACATCACGGCTATAACTTGTTCCGGCGTAATGGAAGCTCCCATTACATTTTCTCTAAAGATCTCTTTCCCATTCAACTCCAAGACATACTCTCCTCTTATCTTTTCCCGGTTACACAAGGGGGAGATTGCTGCCGCTCCGTCAAAAGAAGAAGCTACTGCCGGAGACAATCCCTTCCCGAACAGTTCCCTCTCCTGATTATCCGCATAAAAACGAATACCAATTCCCACCTCCTCGTAATACCGGGAAGCAAAACGTTCGGATATTCCCTTGCCAATCTTACAAACACGCAATACCAGTTGCGGAACGCAACTCAACTCCGTTGCAAAGGCTGGAATATAAAAATCTTCATTATTCCGTAACAAAGCGTTATCTCCAAGAGTCACCCATGTTTGTTCTCCGGTAACATTATATTCCGTACATAACAGCTTCATTTCAATAATATTTATGAATAAAACAACACATCTCCCGTATTAAACCAACAAATCCTGCACCGCCCGTTTAGGAACATGATGGGAACCGTCGCTCTCCCTCCAATACTTATAATCTTCTCCCCACATCTCTTCCAACACAACGGTCTCTTTCGGTTTTCCCAAAGCAATCACGTACATGATCTTCAAATGATCCGGTAGTTGAAGAATAGCCCTCAACGAATCGTTTTTAAAAGCTTTTATGATACATCCTCCATACCCCTTTTCTACCGCTCCGAGCAAAATCGTTTGTGCCTGTATTCCGTCATCACATAAACAGTTCTCCACGATACTCGTGTCCAATAACTGTATCAAATAAGCAGAAGGACGTTCCCCCTCTTCCGGTCCGACCCAGTCGGTCAAATAACCGGCCCAAGCCAAGGTATGAAAAACCCGATCGCACTCATTTTCATCCGTAACCATTCTGTATTTCAAGGGCTGAGCATTCCTGCCGGAAGCGCAATAACGGGTTAATTCCACGAGGCTCTTCAGCTCCTCGGGCGTTATCCTCACCTCCTGGTAAAAACGACGATAACTTCTATTTTTTAATAACAATTCTTTCAACATAGATCTGATTTTAGATTGTAAATTTAAATCGTAAATTTGCTTCGAAGCAAAATTAGTAATAATAATTCGAAATCCCACGGATAGACAGAGTATCGGCAACAAGTGCAATAGTTCGCTATCCATAATAAATAAAACGATGAGTTCATTTCTGCATCTATTGGCAAAGGATCTGATACAAAAACGAGGAGATGATTTCAATGACCTGACAATCATTTTCCCTAATAAACGTGCCGGTCTGTTCTTTGCAAAAGAACTGGCAACCTTTATCAACAAACCAGTATGGATGCCGGAAATTATCACGCTGGGAGAATTTATAGAACGATACACGGGATTAAAGAAAACAGACGACCTTCCCCTTATCATCAAACTCTATAAAGCCTATCAATCCGTTTCCGGAACAACGGAACGCTTCGACGACTTTTATTATTGGGGAAACATGCTACTCGGGGATTTTGACGACATCGATAAATACCTCGTCAACGCGAAAGACCTCTTTTCAAACCTGACCGCTTTGAAAGAAATAGAACGTTCTTTCCCCTATCTTTCCCCGGAACAAATCGAAATCATACAAAATTTCTGGAGCAGTTTCCACCCCGATAAGTTCAGCCCGGAACAACTGGAGTTTATCCACGTATGGGAAAAACTATATCCGACCTATCAATGTTTCAAAGAAAAACTACTTTCCGAGAAATTGTGCTACGAGGGAATGGGGCAACGGCTTTTCTGTGAAAACATAAACACCGTTCACTCGGATAAATCCATCGTCTTTGCCGGATTTAACGCGTTAAATTTCTGTGAGAAAAAAATATTTTCCCATTTCAGAGACAACGGAAAAGCTTCATTCTACTGGGATTACGACATCTATTACCTAACAAATGAAAATCATGAAGCCGGACAATACATCCGGGAAAACATGAAACTCTTTCCCAATGCCTTAGGACTGGAACATTTCAACAATTTCCGTTACAACAACAAACACATCGAATATATTTCGGTACCTTCGGTTATCGGGCAAGCTAAACTAATCCCTTCTTTACTGGAATCTTTCCACCTGGATTCAAATAGCTCCTATATCGATACGGCTATTGTTTTATGTGACGAAAAACTACTGACACCTATCTTGCATTCTATTCCGGATTTCGTCCGAAAAATCAACATTACGATGGGATATCCGGCCCGAAATACCGCCATTGCTGCCCTGATCTCCATGTTGGGAGATCTGAAGCACTATGCCAAAAAAGAGAGTACGATGACCTATTACTATTATAAGCCTGTCATCGCACTACTAAACCATAAACTGATCCAAAATGCTTGTCCCGAAGAGATTCATCAGATAACCGATTATATAAACACGCGGAATATCGTGTATGTGGCAGAGAAAAGCCTGCAATTCAATGAAATAACCCGAACTATTTTTTCCTCGGAAGAAGAGAGTTTACCGACATACCTGTTAAACGTGTTAAAAAAGTTACTTGCATCCCTATCGACGGAAGAGCAAGCAAATGCCGCTATTGAAAAAGAATTTATCTTTACCCTGTACACGATCATACAAAGCATTGGAAACACCTTTCGCGAGGAAAAAATAACCCCGGACGATCCATTCTACATTCGAATGATCAGTAAGATTCTGCAAGAACTATCCATTCCCTTCTCCGGGGAACCTTTAGAAGGTATGCAGGTCATGGGATTAATGGAGACCCGCATGTTGGACTTCAAGAAGCTGATACTCCTATCCGTCAATGAAGGCGTCATCCCCAAAAGCAGCTATAGTTCCTCTTTCATTCCGTATAATCTTCGATTGGGATTCAATTTACCCACGCCGGAACACCAGGATGCGCTATTTGCCTACTATTTTTATCGGCTACTCCAAAGAGCGGAACAAGTTAAATTACTATACACGAATACCACCAAAGGAATCTCCGGCGGGGAAATGAGCCGCTTCCTTTACCAAATAAAATACGAATCGGGACTACAGATACAGGAAACGAACTTCCAGAACGATATTTCCGTCCAAAACGTTCCTTCACTAACTATCCCTAAAAACAAAAGTATACTACAACAATTAGAGCGTTATACTCGACAGGAGGAAAAGGGTATTTCACCTTCGGCATTAAACACGTACATGGAATGCCACCTAAGGTTCTATTTCAAATACATAGCCCGTATCAAAGAGAAAGAGGAGATCGCCGAAGAACTGGATCAACGTCTTCTGGGTACCATTTTTCATCAGGCAACCCAAACCCTGTATCAAACGCTTTCCCAAGACGAGATAACAGTTGAAAAATTAGAAATGCTTTCTCAAAACGAGGCATTACTCGAGAAACACATCCGACAAGCCTACTCCGCATTGTACGACACGGCCGTATCTCAGATAATGGAAAGCGGAGCTAACGATTTGGTATTAAGCGTGGTAAAAAAATACATCAAAAAAGTACTCGAATACGACAAAACGCTTTGCCCTTTTCAAATCATCTCTATGGAAAAAGATTACCGGAGACCTGTTCTCATTCAAACCTCCGAGGGGACCAAAACCGTCTACGTGGAAGGAGACATCGACCGGGTAGACAGAACTTCTCGGGGAATCCGGGTGATCGACTATAAAACAGGAACGGATAAAACCGACTTCAAAGATCTGGCCTCCATCTTCGACGCTACGAATAAGCAAAGGAACAAAGCAGCTTTTCAGACCTTACTCTATTGCATGATGTACGAATACGAAAACCCCGATACAGACCCGATACAGCCGGGAATATACAGTACCAAACTACTGTTTACCCCTAATTATAACTACTTGCTGAAATGCAATAACGAACCGATCTGTCGGTTCAAACCATACGAGCCGGAATTCAATCGTTTACTCGTCCAACTGATAGAAGAGCTCTTTTCCGTCGATCATCCATTCGAACAAACCCCATTACGTGAAAAATGTAAGCATTGCCCTTACAATGAAATCTGTAAACGGGAATAAAAAGATTGTAGATTCAGAGATTAAGTGATTAGGTGATTGCCGATTGCGGATTGAAGAAGCAGGGATAAAAACGGAGGGGCATAAATAGTGGACGACGAGCGTCGTGTTAGCTTTTAGGTACGACCGGACGACGGTTTGTCCGAGCACAGCGAGTCCCGGAGGACAGCGAACGAAAAACATCTACACGACCGACGGGAACGTCAAAGACCCGGAGGAGTTATCCCACTTTACAATTTTAGATTGACGATTTTAGATTGACGATTTAAAGATAGCAAGATCTGAATTGAATCCTAAATCAAAATTAATTTACAATTAGACAAATTAAGTGATTAGGTGATTGCCGATTGCGGATTGGAGAAGCGAGGATAAAAACGGAGGGGCATAAATAGTGAACGGCGAGTGTTGTGTTCGGGTTTCGGAACGACCACACGACGGTTTGTCTGAGCGTAGCGAGTCCCGGAGGGTAGTGAACGAAATCCGTCTACACGACCGACGGGAACGTCAAAGCCCCGGAGGAGTTATTCCACTTTACAATTGTAGATTGACGATAAAAAAACGGCAAAGTCTGAATTGAATCGTAAATCAAAAAATTCATTTAGACCTTATAATAAAAATCACTATTTTTGTACAAAATAATCGATACGGTCATGATAGACACAACCATCATAGGAGTAGCAGGCGGAACAGCCTCCGGCAAATCAACCCTTGTTCAAAAATTACAGGAAGCTTTTATCGGCGAAGACGTACTTACGTTATGCCACGACTATTATTACAAAGCACATGACGAATTATGTTACGAAGAGCGTACGAAATTGAATTACGATCATCCGGCCTCCTTCGATACCGATATGATGATCGAACATATCCTTGCCCTAAAAGCCGGTGTCCCCGTCGAACGTCCGGTCTACTCTTTCGTGGAGCACAATCGGCTACCGGAAACCGTTAAAGTCTATCCGACAAAAGTGATTATTCTCGATGGCATCCTGATCCTGGAAAATAAAGAACTTAGAAATCTTATGGATGTTAAAGTATACGTGGACACCGATGCCGATGTCCGCCTGGGACGCCGCCTGCTCCGGGATGTTCAGGAACGGGGCAGAAGCATGGACTCCGTTCTGACCCAATACTTCGGAACAGTAAAACCCATGCATGACGAATTTGTCGAACCCTCCAAACGATATGCAGACATCATCATCCCGGAAGGCGGTTTCAATTCCGTCGCTCTCAGTTTATTGATCGAAAACATCCGATCCCTGATCCGTTAAACGGGGACATAATAAACTCCAAAAGTTCGACATATTTACTTTTGGAGTTTATTCCATGCGTTATTATTCAAAATCTAAGGTCATTTGAGATTCACCGCTCAACATATCCGGATTGGTAATTTCAAAATCTACGGAACTCCCTTCTTCTCCTTCCGGTTGCGTCTCTTCCTCTCCCGCATCCAAAGGTTCTATTTCCCGGATCTCCTTCACATCATAGGTCGTCATCCGTTTTCCACGGGCCTTATAAGATTTTTCGGCAATAAACTCGTCAGCGACGATGATCTCACCCGGCCTCTTCTCGTAGCGTCCGCCGAACAGAATCTCGAAACGGGGTCTAACCTCTCCGCTCAAACACACCAGACGAGAGCCTTCCGTATCCCCGATAAACGACAATAACTTCGCACTATCTTCAAAGCGGAATCGCTTCAGATAATAAAATTGTTGTTCGGCATCAAAAAATACGGCTGACCATATTTTATCGGGTTCAAATTTTTCCAGTTTCAAAAAACCTTCCTCGTAATGATTGCTTAAATCAAAGTCAGAAGTATAATAAGTCCCATTTTTATTGATCACTAATATCCTGTCGTCTCCCTGGAATTCACCTAAGTAACGTCCTCGTTCGTCCGTACTCAGTCGCAAAATATCCTCGTCAAACCAGATTTTCCGTCCGCCTAAAGTCGATATACCCTTCTGTACTAAAGAAATTTTATGAATATCATTTTTACTCAGAACATTTCCCTGCGAATCGCGCCCTTTAATCGCCAGATTGGCAAAATCATACTCGAAAACCAACTTCTTCATTCCCGGTTTTGGTTTCAGGCAAACCTTTATCACCTCCGCCTCTCCATTGGGATTAGCACTAAAATAAAGCACCCTCGAACCGGAAGTTCCTTTCGTCAGATTGTATTGCTTATCTCTCGTTGTTCCCGTCACAAAGAAACGTTTCACATACGATGCTCCGACTTTTCCGTCCCGGTATGCCACGTTATAGATCGTCCGCTTATCACTCTTCTTAAATACGTTCACGTATAGTACGTCTTTTCCGACAAATAACTTATCGGCCACCTTGGTCACGTAATACGTACCGTCTTTCCGGAACACGATCACATCATCGATATCGGAACATTCACACACGAATTCATCCTTCTTCAATGCCGTACCGATAAAACCTTCCTCCCGGTTGATATAAAGCTTTTCGTTAGCCACAACGACCTTGGTTGCCTCGATATTTTCAAAATTCCGGATCTCGGTAAGCCGTTCCCGGCCTTTACCGAACTTATCCTTGATATTCTTGTAATATTTTATCGTGTAAGGGATAATGTGCTCCATATTGTATTTCACCCGTGTGATCTCCTCTTCCAATCCCTTGATATAATTTTCAGCTTGCTCCGAGTTGAATTTAAGAATACGTTTCATCTTAATCTCCAACAACAGCTTTATATCCTCATCCGTCACGGGACGCAACAACTGCGGCATAAAAGGTTCCAAACGTTTACGCACATGACCGATAACGGCCTCTATCGTGGCACTCTCTTCAAACTCCTTATCCTTATAGATCCGTTCTTCAATAAAAATCTTTTCTAACGTGGAATATTGCCAGTCCGCTTCTAATTCTCCCAACCTAATCTTCAGCTCCAGCAGAAGCAAAGCAACCGTATCGTCCACCGACTTTTTCAAGATGTCGGTTATCGGCATAAACACGGGTTTGTCGTTTTCGATCACGCAGGAATTGGGAGAAATAGATAACTCACAATCCGTACAGGCATACAAGGCATCGATCGTTTTATCCGAAGATACACCCGGGGCCAAATGAACCAGAATTTCCACGTCTGCCGCCGTATTATCGTCAATCTTTTTGATCTTGATCTTACCCTTCTCGTTCGCTTTAAGTATACTGTCAATCAAAGAAGAAGTGGTTCGACCATAAGGAATCTCCGTGATCTTTAAAATTTTATTACTTGCCTCTTTCTCGATCTTTGCCCGAATCTTTACACTTCCTCCCCGGATTCCGTCATTGTATTTCGAAACATCGACCATACCTCCGGTAGGAAAGTCCGGATACAATACAAAATCCTCGTGTTTCAAGTAAGCGATACAAGCATCCAAGAGCTCGTTAAAATTATGCGGCAATATTTTAGAAGCCAATCCTACGGCAATACCTTCAACCCCCTGAGCTAACAACAAGGGAAATTTTACCGGTAACGTGACCGGCTCCTTGTTCCGTCCGTCATAGGACAATTTCCAATTCGTGGTTTTGGGGTTAAAAGCGACCTCTAAGGCAAATTTCGACAAACGAGCCTCTATATAACGAGGAGCCGCAGCCGAATCTCCGGTCAATATATTTCCCCAATTCCCCTGACAATCGACCAATAAGTTTTTCTGTCCCAATTGTACCAAAGCATCCCCGATAGAAGCATCCCCGTGCGGGTGGTATTGCATCGTACTACCGATAATATTGGCAACCTTATTATAACGACCGTCATCCATCTGCTTCATCGCGTGCAAAATACGACGCTGCACAGGTTTCAACCCGTCATTCACGTAGGGAACAGCTCGTTCCAATATAACGTAAGAAGCGTAATCCAAAAACCACGTCTCGAACATTCCCGACAAATGACGTATAGAACGAATCTTTCCATTCTCATCCTGTCGATTCTGAACTTCCGCATTTTCGGTATCATCCTTTACCTCGTTTTCTTCCGTCTTATCCTGATTTTCTTCTTCCGCCATAATATAATTCAAATTTAAAACTTAAAATTCAAAACCCTCTATCGTTTTACATTTCAAATTCCATATCCGACACCTCAAATTTCATCTTTTTCCACGTAAAGATTCTCAATAATAAAATCCTGACGTTCATTGGTATTTTTCCCCATGTAATA
This sequence comes from uncultured Sanguibacteroides sp., assembly GCF_900543425.1. GTDB lineage: Bacteria > Bacteroidota > Bacteroidia > Bacteroidales > Marinifilaceae > Gabonibacter. The sequence goes on from NZ_UQRQ01000002.1 coordinate 200,528, forward strand.
AGCCAATATATCGTCTATTGAATCTTGTCTCGTCATTCGTACGGGTTCCAAACGAATATCTTTCCCTATAAAATGACGGAACTCATCCGGAGAGATCTCGCCTAATCCTTTGAACCGGGTAATTTCAGGTTTCGGACCCAAGCTCTTGAGAGCCTTTTCCCGGTCTATATCGGAATAACAATACCGGGTCTCCTTCTTGTTTCGCACGCGGAAAAGAGGCGTTTGTAAAATATACAAATGACCAGCCCTGACTAAATCGGGGAAAAATTGTAAAAAGAAAGTCAGCAACAACAAACGAATATGCATACCGTCCACATCCGCATCCGTCGCGATAATAACGTTATTATATCGTAAATCCTCTAAACCGTTTTCAATATTCAAGGCAGCCTGCAACAAATTGAACTCCTCGTTCTCGTAAACGACCTTTTTCGTCAGTCCGTACGAATTCAAAGGCTTACCGCGCAAACTAAATACAGCCTGTGTATTCACATCCCGTGACTTTGTAATAGAACCGCTGGCAGAATCCCCCTCGGTAATAAAGATCGAAGACTCCGTCTTTCTCTCGTGATTCGAATTAAAGTGTACCCGACAATCCCGCAACTTCCGGTTATGCAGACTTACCTGTTTAGCCCGCTCCCTTGCAATCTTCTGGATCCCGGACATAGCCTTACGCTCCTTCTCTGCCTCTATGATCTTACGCAATAACAATTCTGCCGTATCCGGATTCCGGTGCAAATAATTATCCAACTCTTTCGTCACAAAATCCATGATAAAATTGCGAACCGATGGCCCCTCCGGAGCTATATCCTTCGAACCCAATTTGGTCTTCGTCTGAGACTCGAATACCGGTTCCTGGACTTTTATGCTGATTGCCGCAATTATCGACGTACGGATATCCGACAAATCAAAATCTTTTTTGTAAAAATCACGGATTGTCTTTACCACAGCCTCCCGGAAAGCGACTAAATGTGTTCCTCCTTGCGTGGTATTCTGTCCGTTCACGAACGAGTAATACTCCTCCCCGTATTGACGGCCATGTGTCATGGCCATCTCTATATCGTAACCCTTTAAATGGATAATCGGATAAAGTCCCTCCCCATTCATGTTCTCCGTAAGAAGATCATATAAGCCTCGCTTCGAATAAAATTTTTGTCCGTTAAAAACAATGGTTAGCCCGGAATTCAAAAAAACATAATTCTTGAACATAGACTCCAGGTACTCCATGATAAAATGATAATTTCCGAATAGTTCCTTATCCGCAATAAAGGTGACTAACGTGCCGTTAGGCTCTTTCGTCGGCTCAACCTCCTTCTCCTCCACTACGATAGCCTTACTATAACGTACATATTTTGTCTCGCCATCCCGAAAAGACTGAATAGTAAAATTTTCAGAAAGAGCATTTACGGCCTTGATTCCTACGCCGTTCAATCCTACGGATTTTTTAAAGGCCTCGGAATCGTATTTTGCACCGGTATTCATTTTAGAGGAAACATCTACCAATTTCCCTAACGGAATGCCTCGTCCGAAATCCCGTACAGACACCGTCCGTTCCTCTACGTTTATAACGATCTCACTCCCCGCACCCATGGCAAACTCATCAATGGAGTTATCAATCACCTCTTTCACCAAAATATAAATTCCGTCATCCATCGCAGCCCCGTCGCCTAACTTCCCAATATACATACCCGGCCGTAGTCGTATGTGTTCCCGCCAGTCCAACGTTCGAATAGATTCTTCCGAATAATTCTCTACCATATTTTATGTTCGTTTTGCACAAAAATAATAAATATCTTTTTTTAATCCTTCTCCCGCACCCTACTTCCCGTCATTTTTTAGTTCTATCTTCCTATTTATCAACAAGAAAAAAATTAGAAAATCCCTGTTCAACCGCCCCTAACATACTCCCGTTTTTCATTTCTCTAAAACCATTTAAAGATACGCTACTTCTTTAAACCCGTAAACCCGCTCTTTTCCCTCCGTATCTCTCAACAGGAGTTGTCCGTATTCATTTATTCCCAAAACAGAAGCCCGGAAAATTCCTTGTTCGTCTTTCCAACGATATACCCCTTCCCGGCGATAAAGCACGGATATAAAATCTTTTTCTAACTTATCGTAATCGTAAACTTGTTCGTAGCGCCGACCTATTGCAGACAACAACTCGGCCAATGTTTCAGTCAGATTCTTCTCCGTCCCCGTTAACTGCACGAGAGAAACCGGATTAGGAGCATCCGATAAGAAACGGGATTGATTTACATTCAATCCGATGCCACAAAAAGAAAAAGCGACCTCCCTTCCCAAAACCGCGTGTTCGATCAATATACCCGCAATCTTTCGCTCTCCTGCGTAAACATCATTCGGCCATTTTACGAATACGTTTTCCACATAACGGGAAAGGAAATCATGCGTCCCCAAGGCAACGGCCATCGACACGGCAAATTGTTCCCCGGCAAGCAAGCCCTCCGGTTTAAAAACAACGGTCATAGAGATATTTTTACCCGGTTCGCTCTCCCAATGATTCCCTACCTGTCCCTTTCCTTGAGTTTGCCGGTAAGTCAAAATCACCATCTTATCCTCCAACTCTTTCCACCCCAAACGAGCGGCTTCACTATTGGTAGACTCCAATTCGTCATACTCGAGAATCCTGAATCCACTTAATTGATACTCCTGCATATCCATTGTCTTTAACCAAACAAAAATAACAAGAATAGTCGAATCTTCCTCATAAATTCAAAAACAAAAGATGCCGTCCTCAAAAAAGACAGCATCTTTCATACTTCTCGAAATCGGCTTAAAACAGGCAATCTGCTTTAACCGAACGTCTGTATTAATAGTTTTCCTTAAACAACTCAAAATAAGCTTGCGGATGCAGGCAAGCCGGACAAACTTTAGGAGCTTCCGGCCCCTCATGGATATAACCGCATCTCCGGCAATACCACCTCGTCGGTTGAGAACGTTTAAATACGATACCCTCATCCAAATTCGAAAGAAGTTTCAGGTAACGGGCTTCATGATTTTTCTCCGCTTCAATGATCATCCGGTACATCGTGGCAATTTTCTTAAATCCTTCTTCTTCCGCGACCCGGGCAAATTCAGGATAAAGATGATGCCATTCATCGTATTCTCCTTCTGCCGCTTCCCGCAAGTTATTAGCCGTATCCAAAATGATCCCGCTAGGATAAGAAGCCGTTATTTCCAACATACCTCCCGGCAACTCGCTGAAAAAGCGTTTCGCGTGTATCTCTTCCTGAAGCGCAGTCTCGTAAAATATCCCCGCAATCTGCTCGTATCCCTCTTTTTTTGCCACTTCAGAAAAGAACGTATACCGATTCTTTGCCTGTGATTCTCCGGCAAATGATTTTAAAAGATTGGCTTCCGTTAAAGTCCCTTTAATCTTCTGTTCCATAAAATTAGTATTTAAAGTATTTCATATCCTCTATATACGGGAAGTAAAAATCTAAGTTTCAAACGAACAGAAAAGGGGTGGTATAAATACACATTCGCAATAGGTATTTGCCTCCTTTAATAAACAAATCATAAGGTTTAATTTTGCAAAATCTCATCGTATGGGAAATTTTTTATAAAACGGTAAAAATCGAAAGACATGTCCGAGATATTGAAAAAATTACGCGAAGACATCCATTTCATCGAGGGAATGAATAGCTGCATGAATTGTGGAGTATGTACAGCCATATGCCCTGCCGCAGAGTTTTACAACTACGACCCGCGCATGATTGTAGAAACCGTTCAACGGGATGACGAAGAAGAAATTAGAAACTTACTGAAAAGTGATACCATCTGGTACTGTGGAGAATGTATGTCCTGTAAAACCCGCTGTCCGCGATGCAATACCCCGGGACTTGTCATCATGGCATTGCGCCGAGCTTCTCAGGAATTAGGCTATTTCGTTTATTCCGAAAAAGGACGTCAGCAATATGCCCTCAAACATGTCATCGGAGAATCGGTATTAAAACGGGGATATTGTGTAACTCCCGATTTGGTCAAACCGGAAATGCATCCGGAACAGGGACCGGTGTGGGAATGGATATACGAACACTTGGACGACGTGTATGACCGTTTACACTCCAATTACCGGAAACCGGGAGCGGGAGCCATGAGGGAAATCAACGCGGAAAGCATGCAGGAACTCCGGGAGATATTCAACGTCACCGGGGGAACCGAATTCATGAACCACATCGAACAATGTTCACGAGATAAAGCGAAAGAAACCGGAATCGACCTGGAAGAGTCTTATTTTCTAAAAACTTACATGGAGAATAGTAACAACCACCAATAAGACCGCTCAAAGTCATAAATCATAAATTGTAAATAAAATATTATGAATCTCGAGGGGAAACAACAAATATGGAAAGATTATCAGAAAGAGATTGCTGATGATAAATACTACTACGCGAGAAGTTGTATCCGTCAGACCTTTTTTCCCGGATCGGAGTGGGCCTACGTGGACATCATGAAAAACAAACTGGGAAAAGACCTGCTGGACGATCCTCGCCATACAACGTGTACCGGAATAGGCTATCACTCTGATATCGTTCCTGCCGAAACCATTATGACGGTCGTTGCACGCCATTTTGCATTAATGACGGAAGCAGGGTACGAGAATATGACCCCCTCCTGCATCACGTCCTTCGGTATATACACGGAAATTCTGGAGACCTGGGAGCACCATCCCGAAATAGAGGAGAAAATACGGGAATACCTGTGGAAAGCCACTAAGCGGGAATTCAACAAACCCAAGAACCTGGCTCACACCTCCGATGTGATGTATAAATTCCGAAATGAAATTTTTCAGCAAGCTCAATACAAGCTCATCGATGTACATACCGGTAGGCCGCTCCGGGGAGTGGATCATATCGGGTGTCACTATTCCAAGATGTTTCCCACCAAAGGTATTGGGGGAGCGGAATTCCCGGCCGTACTTTCAGGCATGATCTACGCTTGGGGCGGAGATGTCATCGATTACCCGGAACGACGCCATTGCTGCGGATTCGGATTCCGGCAATACTTAGTCATGGCGAACCGGGGATATTCCGTGGCCAACTCAAAGAAAAAATTCGAATCCATGCAACCCTATGAACCGGATTTTATCGTGGCTAATTGTCCGGGATGCGCCATGTTCCTGGATAAATGGCAATACACGATCAGCGAAATGGAAGGTATCACTTACGGAACCAACGGTTACGGAATACCCGTGCTGACTTACGAGGAGTTGGCAGCCTTGGTGTTAGGGTATGATCCCTGGGAAATAGGACTGCAAATGCATCAGGTATCCGTTGAACCCCTTCTGGATAAAATGGGAGTTCGCTACGATCCGGAAGCCAAATATAAAAACAAAAAGGGAGAGGATATCGGACGTCCCAAATGCCCGACCTATTTAAAAATCAGAGAATAAAGGTCATTAAGTAAAAAGAGAAATCATACAAATTAAAACAATATAGATGGAAACCGTTATCATCATAGGAGCAGGACCGGCAGGATGTGAAGCTGCCTATCAATTGGCTAACCAGGGTATCCGCGTGGAATTAGTGGAAAAAAACAATGAAACGGGAGGTAACCTGAATAACTGGTACCAACTGTTTCCCGACCGGAAATACGCCAAAACCCTTAACGACCAACTGAAAGAGCACCTGAATCACCCCGGCATCAACCTACACCTGGGAATGGAACCCCGGAAAACGGAAAAATCGAAAGAAGGAAACTACTCGGTATTACTGAGCGACGGCAGTTTAATCGAAGGAAAAGCCGTGCTGATAACGGCAGGTTTCAAATTATTCGACGCTAAACGAAAAGAAGAGTACGGTTACGGCATATACGAGAACGTGATCACCTCCGTAGAACTGGAAAACATGTTCTATAACCACATCATTCGAACCCGTAAGGGCAAAATACCCCGGAGAATAGGAATTATTCATTGCGTCGGCTCCCGCGACGAAAAGGTTTGTAATTACCATTGCTCCAAACTATGTTGCATCACCGGGGTAAAGCAAGCTATTGAACTACGGGAATTACTACCGGAAACTGAAATCCTCTGCTTTTATATGGATATGCGTATGTTTGGCCCGGGGTACGAGGAGATGTACCGGGAAGCACAGGAAAAATACAATATTAAATTTGTCCGGGGACGACTCTCCGAAGCCGCTGAAAACATGGAAAAACAAATCGTCATTAAGGTTGAAGACACGCTGGTCGGTAAACCGTTGCGTATGACCCTCGACATGATGATTTTATTGATAGGCATGGAATCTTCCGAAGGAAACCGTCATATGGCGCAAACTTTAGGATTGGAGCTCGCCCCGAACGGTTTTATTAAATCACAAGATCCTCATTACCGGAATAACCTGACCAACAAGGAAGGTGTTTTCATCGCCGGATGTAGCGGGGCCCCTATGAACCTGACCGACACCCTGGCCGATGCCCGTTCTGCCGCCATCAACATTTTGGAATACGTGAAACAATAAAACGACCTGGATAATCATGAATTTTTGGGGATTTAATATATCGGAGACCAGAAGTATCAACTACGATACAAACGACAAGAGCATGATGGAATATGTAGCAAAAGAAGCTCCCAGCAGTAAACTTTGTATCGGATGCGGAGGATGTACCGCGGGGTGCACGGCCGGTAATCTGACTGATTTCAATATCCGGAAAATTCAAATGCTGATGAAGCGGGGAGAATACAAAGAAGCGAGAGAACAGTTGCATAAATGTATGTTATGCGGGAAATGCATGTTGGTATGTCCTCGCGGAGTAGAAACCCGGAAAATGATTTTAGCCATGGAAAACTATATTAAAAATAACTCGAAATAAAGAGCTTATGTATTACGATCATTTTGTTTTACCCTTTACTATCGGGCTCAATATATTACTGATCTATTTGTGCATCAAATATTACAAATGGATCAGAAGTTTTCCGAAAGCAGACCGGATAAAAATACGAAAAGGACTGTTTTCAGTCCAAACGCTCCGTTCCGCGAAAGAGATCTTTCAAGAAAGTTTAATTCATCACAAAATATTCAAAACCAACCCTATGCTGGGATACATGCACATGACTTTCGCTTTCGGTTGGTTCCTGTTAATCGTCGTCGGAAAGATTGAATCCATGGTCTACCACACGAGTGCGTTCAATCCCCCCTATTTTGCCATTTTCTTCCGTTACTTCCACCCGGCAAAGGAGACCTTTCCCTATAGTGAAATTTTCGCCTTTCTGATGGATACGATTTTGTTATTTTTATTAATCGGCATTCTATTGGCCGTAACCAAACGCTTCTATTCCGCCCTGTTCGGAATGAAAAAAACGACCAATCAGAAACCTTACGATCTGATCATTCTAACCGTGTTATGGCTTATTTTTCCGGTTCGTTTTTTAGCGGAAAGTTTTACCAGCGGGACAAACGGGGCAGGTAGTTACCTTACCTATAACGCGGGAAACTTCTTTGCCCAGTATCTTCCGGTAGAACATCTCTCCTACGCGGCGTGGTGGACCTACTCCTCCTTACTCGGGCTATTCTTTCTGCTTCTCCCTTTCTCGAGATACATGCACATCCCCACGGAAATGGTCTATATCTTCCTGAAAAATTGGGGAATAAAACAAGGGAAAAAATACAACGGTTTCAGCGAAATACAGGTCAACGCCTGTTCCCGATGCGGAATATGTATCAATACCTGTCAACTAAACTCCTCCTGTGAAATAAACGATACCCAACCGGTCTATTTTTTACGCCGGTTAAGAGACAAAAAAGAGTATGACAAACAAGCTGAGAACTGCCTGATGTGCGGAAGATGCGAACAATCTTGCCCCGTCGGCATAAACCTGAATGCCATTCGTCTCAGTAAACGCCCGGATATAAACAGGATCACAAAGGAGACTTACGCGTACATACCCAAACCGGATATCAAACCGGCCAAAGTCGCTTACTTCGCCGGCTGTATGAGCCACCTGACTCCCGGTATCATAAAATCCATGCAACAAATTTTCGAACGGGCTCAGGTAGATTATACTTTTATCGACAAAGAGGCCGGAATCTGTTGCGGACGTCCTTCTGCCCTCAGCGGCAACTGGAATGCAGCAAAAATCATCATGGACCACAACCAGGAAATGATAGAAGATTCCGGGGCACAAATTCTGGTTACCTCCTGTCCGATCTGTTACAAAACTTTCAAAGAAGATTATACGCTGAAACTACAAATTATGCACCACACGGAATACATCGATCTTCTGATCAAAAACGGCCAGCTTCAAGTCCGCTCCAACGATCTGAAGACCGTATTCCACAATCCATGCGAATTGGGTAGAGGATGCGGTGTAGTGGAAGCCCCCGAAAGTGTCTTAAAACGGGTAAGTCACAAAATAAACACAGCTTATGACGGGAAAAAATCACTTTGTTGCGGGGGAAGTCTGGCCAACACGGCTATCGATTCAAACCAGAAAACAAAATTAAGTTCAGACACGGTCAACGCTTATGCAAGCTACCGACCGGATATTATCGTCACGGCATGCCCTCTCTGCAAAAAGACACTAACCAAGACATCGTCCCAGATCCCCGTGAAGGACATCGCGGAAGTCGTGGCGGAAAACTGACAATGAATAGCACATTGTACCCGTCCCTGTGGGTTACAGGACGATATACATTAGAGGATTATAGTAAGATAAAAGAAGATATTTTAGTATAAACTGTAAACTTTTTTTAGGACAAGACAATCATTCAATCACGAAATCACAGAATCACGAAATCACAGAATCATTTAGAGATCGTCAATCTCCTCTTTTACCCCTTCGATCTGCTCTACATTCAAATCGGTTTCGTTACTGCTGGACGCAATATCATAATGAGGTAACGGATTTTCTTGAAGGAATAAATTCTGTTGACGGTTGTTGAAAATATCCATAGCCAGGTAAACGGCATTTCTCAATCCCTGTTCGTCAGCCACGCCCTGTCCCACGATATCGTATCCCGTATCATCCAATGAAGAGGTACAGACAACAGGTATTCCCGCGACATAAAAAGCTCCGTTATCTTCTTGAATCGTGCTGAAGGGAACAGCACCCTGATCATGATACATGGCCAAAACTGCATCGAATTTCTTATACATTTGTTCTGCAAAAAAACGATCTGCAGCGAAAGGTCCCACGGCAATGATTCCGTTCTCCCGGGCACGTTCAATAGCCGGATGAATCACATGAACCTCTTCTTCGGTCAATTGCTTGCAATCCACCTGCGGATTCAGTCCCAATACGGCAATCTTAGGTTTCTGAATCGTAAAATCCAGCTTCAACGCATCATTCAACAAATTCAGCTTTTTCACGATATTCTTTACCGTAATTTGATGGGGAACATCACGAAATTTCACATACTCCGTCACAAACCCTATCTTTATATTATCATTCACCAAAATAGACATAGCTTCCGGCCTATCGTACCGCTTCGCAAGATACTCGGTCAGACTGCCGACCTCTTCCAACGCGTAACTTGCATTTCCTTGCGGAGCAACGGCCAGTACATCGATAGCCCCTTTGTCCAATTGTCCTAATGCGTACGTGAGAGCAGTCATAGCCGAAGCATCCGATTCCGGTGTTTCCTGACCGATGTCCACCTTCACATTATCGTCAACACAATTGACTACATTTCCTCTCTTCGAATTAGCCTCCGAAGCCTCCCGAATCGTATTCAGACTAAAATTCTCCACGTTCAACGCCTTTCGGTAATAAGCTGCGACTTTGGGCGAACCGTAAAGAATGGGAATACATAATTCACAAATCCTATTCTCGGCTAATAATTTTATGATCAACTCATAAGATATACCGTTCACATCCCCTTGCGTAATCCCTACTTTTAATCTGTTTTCCATAATACTAATTATTTCATGTTTCGCAAAGGTAAGAAAAAACGGTAAAAAAAGAACGAGGCGACCCAAAAAGTAAGTAGGTCGCCTCGTTTCTTCTATTTTTATAGACCGTTGAATAGGTAAATCTTTATTAAGCCGGAATCACTAAATTCTGCCATCTTTAAATCATAAATCCGAAATCGTAAATCCGAAATCTTTTTATCACTAAATCACAGAATCTCTGAATCACTAAATCTCTGAATAGTCCTATTCTTGTTGCCTCTTCCGAATCTCCGGTTTTTGAGGACGAGGTCCGCGATCGGGGCGTTCTCCCCTTTCATCTCTTTCAGCCTCTCCTTCCGGACGTTCCGGCTTCGGAAGCAAAACTTTTCTGGAAAGTTTAAACTTACCGGTTTTCGGATCGATATCGATCAATTTCACTTGGATCTTATCTCCCTCTTTCAAAGCATCCTCTACTTTTTCCAAACGTTTGTGATCAATTTCAGAGATATGAAGCAATCCGTCTTTTCCCGGAAGGAATTCCACGAAAGCTCCGAAAGTAGTGATATTCTTTACCACACCTTCGTACACTTCACCGATCTCCGGCTTGCTGGCAATCGCTTTAATCCGGGCTACCGCAATAGCAATAGACTCGGCATTAGAGGCGGAAATATCCACTATTCCCTGATTACCGACCTCTTCAATAACCACGACAGCTCCGGATTTTTCCTGAATATCTTGTATGATCTTGCCACCGGGGCCAATGATCGCACCGATCTGATCCTTATCGACAGTTAAAGTAACCATACGGGGAGCATGCGGTTTCAGATCCGGACGCGGTTCCGGTAACGTCTCCTTAATAATATTCATAATATGCAAACGTCCTCTTCTGGCCTGATCCAGAGCTTTCTCCAAGATCTCATAGGGAAGTCCGTCAACCTTTATATCCATCTGGGTTGCTGTAATTCCATCCACCGTTCCGGTCACCTTAAAGTCCATATCGCCCAAATGATCCTCATCACCAAGGATATCCGATAATACCGCATACTTGGCACATCCTTTATCGGTGATCAATCCCATGGCAATACCCGTTACCGGTTTTTTCATCGGAATTCCCGCATCCATAATCGCCAGAGTCCCGGCACATACGGTAGCCATAGAAGAAGAACCGTTAGATTCCAAAATATCGGAAACCACGCGTACGGTATACGGATAATTATCAGGCAACATTACCTTTAGGGCACGATGAGCCAAATTTCCGTGACCTACCTCCCGACGACCTACTCCTCTGGAAGGTTTCGCCTCTCCGGTAGAGAAGGGTGGGAAATTATAATGTAATAAGAATTTTTCTTTTCCCTGTTCCGTAGCTTCATCCACGATCTTTTCGTCTAACTTCGTTCCCAGAGTTACCGTTGCCAAAGCCTGAGTTTCACCCCGGGTAAAGACAGCAGATCCGTGAGGGCCCGGTAAATAATTTACTTCACACCAAATCGGACGAATTTGCTCCGTCGTACGACCGTCCAAACGAAGTCCTTCGTCCAGAATCATCCGGCGAACAGCCTCTTTTTCCACGTCGTGGTAATAACGGCCTACCATCATTTTTTTCTCTTCTCTCTCCTCTTCCGGAATCGTCTCCAAGTATCCTTCCCTCACTTCGGTAAACAATCTCTCGCGCAAATGCTTGTCGGCATTACATTGACGGGCAACCGCGTAAGCTTTGTCATAACACTTTTCCCATACATCTTTACGCAACTCTTCGTCATTCACCTCATGGCAATACGTCCGCTTCTCCTTATTCACGGCAGCAGCCAATTCCATCTGAATTTGACATTGTTCTTTGATAGCTTCGTGGGCAAACTTAATGGCATCCAACATCTCTTTCTCGGACACCTCTTTCATTTCGCCTTCCACCATCATAATGTTATCCATCGTGGCAGCTACCATAATATCCAAATCTACCTCTGCCATCTGACTCTTCGTCGGGTTAATTACGAATTCCCCGTTGATACGGGCTACGCGCACCTCTGAAATCGGCCCGTGAAATGGAATATCGCTCACGGCAATAGCAGCCGAAGCGGCTAATCCGGCCAAAGAATCAGGCATAGACTCTTCGTCGGCAGAATACAAGGTTACCTGTACAAACGTCTCCGCATGATAATCATCCGGGAACAATGGACGCAAAGCCCGGTCGATCAAACGAGAAACCAGTATCTCGTAATCGGATGCTCTTCCCTCTCTCCGCGTAAAACCTCCAGGGAAACGACCGATAGAAGAAAATTTCTCTTTATAATCCACGGACAACGGCATAAAATCCACGTCCGGTCCAGCTTCTTGAGCTGAAACAACTGTTGCCAGAATCATCGTGTTGCCCATCTTTAACATGACGGCACCGTCAGCCTGTTTGGCTAACTTTCCGGTTTCCAGCGTAATTACCCGACCATCTTTCAGGGTAATACTCTTTTCAATCACATTCATAGTAATAAATAATACAGTTAAAATATCAATAATTTTAACGGAATTCTTTTAGACAAGGAGGGGGGAGGGAGGATAAATAAAGCAAATCCGAGGAGTTCCTCGGATTGCCTCTATGTAACTACTTACGTATATTCAATGCTTTAATAAGCGCACGATATCTCTCGATATCCTCTCTCTTCATGTAATCAAGCAGTGCTCTACGTTTTCCTACTAATTTAATTAAAGATCTTTGAGTGGCAAAATCTTTATGATTCGCTTTCATGTGCTCCGTTAAATGAGCAATACGGTAGGAAAATAAAGCTACTTGTGACTCAACAGAGCCGGTATCTTTATTAGACTTCCCGTACGTTGAAAAAAGTTCTTCTTTCTTTTCTGATGTCAAATACATGATGTTCAGTCTTTTAATTTTAAAGTTTATTTTAACGCCGCAAAGATATACTTTATTACGATACAAAACAAGAATACTCCGTTGTAAATTGTAGATTGCAAATTGACAATTAAAGGATTCTGCCATCTTTTAATCATATTTTTTTTAATCTCTAAATCTACAATTTACAATCATCAATCACCTAATCATCCAATCCTTTAATCACAGAATCCCTAAATATTTATATCTTTGCAGCTAAAACGATATACTCATATGTTCAGGAACTACATTATAGTTATCTTGTTATTTATTCCCTCCCTACTCTTGGGACAGAAAGTAAAGATCGCGTTCGATACGCGAGAACATCGTTTCGGGCAGATCCAAGAGAAAGGGGGTAAGGTGTCGTTTGACTTTACCTTCACGAATAAAGGAGACGCACCGCTTATTATCCGATACGTGGAAACCAGTTGCGGATGTACCGCCTCCAAATGGGATAAACGCCCCATCCCGCCGGGAGGCTCCGGAACGATTAGCGTTTCGTTTAATCCCCGTTTTCGTCCCGGTCATTTTTCAAAAAAAATTGTCGTCTATACGAATGCGACTCCCCCGAACCATGTATTGAAGATCACCGGAGAGGTTGTCGAAGAACCGTCGGAGATCACGCGAGAGTATCCTTTCACCATAGGTACCCTACGATTTACAACGGATACCATTTTATTGGATCCGCAGCACATACCGGAGCAAATTATCGGGATGATTCAGATGGGAAAGAAAAAAATTACCCTTACTCCTGTTTACAAACCGGAATTCGTTGAGATAAGTTATGCCCCTTTGATATTGCAAAAGCAACAAAAAGGAGACCTTATTATCAAGTTAAGAAAAATAAAAGAAGAGAACAAAGTCGATTCACTTATCGTGAAAACAAGCGACGGGGAACAGGGAAAATTTATCATAATAACAAAACATACAAACTAAATAACACGCTCTTACAACAACACCCAATCTCTCAATCACTTAATCACAGAATCACTTAATCACAATATTCTTTATGGTTTTTCCCGAAAATTTTGAATCCAAAATCAAATTCGACAAAATACGTCAATTACTATCCAATAATTGTCTCAGCGACATGGGACGGGAATTGGTCGGCGATCTATCGTTTATGACCGATCCGAATGCCATACGGTCGGCCCTGGAAGAAACAGGAGAACTGATGTGCATCTGTCAGGAAGAAGACAATTTTCCGGTCTCCTTTTATCATGACGCACGACCGTTTCTGAACCGGATTCGGATAGAAGGGCTTTTCCTGGAAGTTCATGAATTAGTAATACTGAAAAACTCACTGGAAGCATTAAACGCCATCATTCGTTTTTTCCGGGGAAAAGAGGAAAAATACCCTAAGTTAACGGCTCGGGCAGGTAACCTACAAGTATTCCCTTATGTCCTACAACGCCTGGATAGCATTATCTCCAAATACGGAACCATCAAAGATTCAGCTTCTCCGGAACTGAATACCATCCGGCACTCCATCACGAAAAAGCAATCGGGTATCTCCCGACGAATGCAGACACTATTACAAAAAGCCCAGGAAGAGGGTTGGGCCGACAAAGAGAGTGCCGTATCCATCCGCGACGGCCGTATGGTCATTCCCGTTCCATCGGCTTTCAAACGTAAGCTAAACGGTATCGTACACGATGAATCGGCAACCGGAAAAACCTCCTACATCGAACCGTCGGAGATCATTGAAACAAACAATGAAATCCGGGAATTGCAATTGGAAGAAAAACGGGAAATCACCCGTATTCTAAGACGATTTGCCGACGACCTGCGTCCCTATATCGACGACCTGTTTCCGGCCTACGACTTTATGGCTTTTGTCGATTTTGTCCGGGCAAAAGCACTCTTCGCCCTAAATCTGAACGCCATCGTTCCGGCATTCGAAGATACCCCTTCCATGTTGTGGTACAAAGCCAAACACCCCTTGCTCTACCTAAACTTCAGGGCAAACGGGAAAGAGGTCGTTCCGCTAAGTCTGGAGATCAACGAGGACCAGCGTATCATCCTGATATCCGGTCCCAATGCCGGGGGAAAATCGGTCTGTCTGCAAACTGCCGGACTTCTCCAATACATGTTCCAATGCGGACTTCCCGTTCCGGTCGAAGAGAGCAGTAAATTCGGTATCTTCCACAAGATATTAATCGATATCGGCGACGAACAATCCATAGAGAACGACTTGAGTACCTATAGTTCTCACTTGCTGAACATGAAAAATTTCGTCCGATACGCCTCTTCCGACACCCTTATCCTGATCGACGAATTCGGGACCGGAACGGAACCCATGCTGGGCGGTGCCATTGCCGAAGCAATCCTGAACGCTTTAAACAATCAACAGGTCCGGGGAGTGATCACCACACACTACACCAACCTGAAACACTTTGCCTCTTCCGTATCCGGAATAGAAAACGGAGCCATGCTTTACGATACCCATCACATGCTCCCCTTATTCGAATTGGAAATCGGAAAACCAGGTTCCTCTTTTGCCTTCGAAATAGCGAAAAAGATCGGATTGCCGAAAGAGATATTGGATGATGCCGCGGGGAAGATCGGGGAAGAACACGTCAACTTCGACAAACACCTGAAAGAGATCATCCGGGACAAACGATACTGGGAAGAGAAGCGAAAACGAATACACCAGAACGAAAAACGGCTGGAAGAAGTGCTCGCCAAATACCAAAAAGAATTGGATGAAGCATCCAAACTCAGGAAAGAAGTATTGAAAGAAGCCAAAGAAAAAGCCCAGGAGATTATCGCCGGAGCAAACAAGACCATAGAGAACACCATTCGGGAGATCAAAGAGAGTCAAGCGGAAAAAGAACGTACCAGAACGGCAAGAGCCGCATTCGAACAGGCAAAAGAATACCTTCTCGACGAAAACACGGAGGAAGAAGAACGCCTGAACCGCAAGATCGAAAAATTGAAAAACCGGGAAAAAAACAGACAGGAAAAACGAAAACAACAACCCCGACAAGCAATAGAAAGCCAGAGAAACGAAAAGAAACAATCAGCCGTCTTTGAAAAAGGCGATCTGGTAAAAATCGACGATAACACCGTGGGGGAAATCATCGAGGTAAACGAGAAAAATGCAGTCGTCGCTTTAGGAGGATTGATGACCACGATAAAAATGGAACGTTTGACAAAACTTTCCGGCAGTCAGGCCAAAAAAATAAAACAAAACAAACCTCAAACCGGCTATTCCAACTATTTGGAAAACATCAGCCAGAAACGGATGAACTTTAAACCCGACATAGACGTTCGAGGCCTCCGGGGAGACGAAGCCCTGCAAAAAGTAGTAGCATTTATCGACGAGGCCGTTATGCTAAACATGAAAGATTTACGAATATTGCACGGCACAGGTACCGGAGCCTTACGGCAAATCATCCGGGATTATTTAAAAACCAATCCCGTGGTCGGGCATTTTGCCGATGAACAAATACAACTCGGCGGAGCCGGAATCACGGTAATCAAATTAGACCTATAAAAACAAGCGAGATTTTCATCTCGCTTGTCCTATTTTTTTTCCTCTAAAAATTTAGTGATTATTTTTCGATAAACATCATCCTCGACCTCCACCTCCAACATGACTTTCCTCTTGGAAGAAAAATCTTCCGATTTACGGCTACACGCCTCAACCACAATATTTTCTTCTTTCAACTTCTCCGAGAACAAACGAAACAAATCGATATTCAAAGCCATGCTGATTTTATACAACAAATCTGTGTCTATCGATTGACGCTTAAAAAGATGATATACCAGACTTCTCTCCTTATTGATCATCCGGGCAAACTGGCTGGCTGATAAGCCACTCTTTTCAAATTCCTTCTTTATTATTTCTCCTATATCCAATTCCATAATAAGCAAAATTACAAGATTTATCGGGAGAAAAGATTTAATGTATGTGATATTATCCTACATTTTTGTTGAAAAATATTTGCACATGTGAATTTCAAAACATACTTTTGTGAAATAAAATCACATTTTAATGAAACATGTGGAAATATTCACATAAAATTATGATAAGGTTTTCACAGATAAGTCAATAAAAAAACAGGACAATATACTGGAGATAATTTTTTAACGGCATTAACTCATAAAAAAGGAGGTAGAGAATAAAAAGGCATTGAAAAAGAATAAAACCTAAACACGAAACTATGAAAGAAGTTTCTATCGCGTGACTTCAAATTTTATTTACTAATATAATTTTAATACGTATGAATAAAAAAGGGAATTTTGCAAAAACCGCATTGTTATGTGCATTGCTTTATGGACTTGCAGGGCCTACTTTCGTCGGTTGTAAAGATTACGACGACGATATAAAGAACCTGCAAACGCAGATCGACGCCAATAAAGAGGCTCTCGCTAAAATCAAAGACTTGATTGACAAAGGAGCTGTCGTGACGAAAGTAGAGACCGATAATGAAGGAGGTATCTTCTTAACTTTATCCGATGGAACGAAACACCACATCACCAAAGGTGACAAGGGGGAAGACGGAGCCGAAGGACCGCAAGGTCTTCCGGGAGCAACGGGAACAAACGGTAAAACCCCGACGTTCTCTGTCATAGACGGAACCTTAGCTTACCAATTCGAAGGAGAAGATCCGGTAAAGATTGAAGGAGCAACCCTTCCCAATATAACCGTAGACGATTTTGTATTCACCTACGACGAAGAGGCCAACCAATTATTACTGAACGGTAATCCCGTGGCAACCTTACCACAAGGACCAGAAGGACCTGCCGGAAAAGGTGTGGTAAAATTCGAAATCATCGACGGACACCTGTGGTGTACCTATACCGACGGTGAAAAAGCCGACCTTGGTCAGGTAAAAGGCAACGACGGCACGACCCCGGAGGTGCAAAACCCGAAATTCGAGTTCTCTATCGTGGACGGCAAACTGATGGTCAAAGACCTCAACAACCCGCAGGCACTACCCGTTGAAGCAGGTGACCTTAGCGGTATGTTCCAATTCGGAGCCGACGAAAACGGCAACTGGACCGTGAACGGGAAAATCGTTGGTCAAATCGCGCAAAGCGTGAAATTGACGGTGGTTAACGACGTGCTTTGCCTAAACGGTGTTGCCATCGATCCGGAAATCAGGATGAACAACAACATCTACATGATTAAAAACGCCAACGGAAGCATCACGATCAACATGCCGAAACAAGAAAACGAAACCATCGTGTACGAGCAGGTAACTCTTCCGACCGTGGAAATGATGGGTGCCGCCCTGAGAAGCATCGCGTTCATTCCGACCAAATTAGGCGACACGGACGTGGAGATCAATACATTGAACACCTATGCCACCATTGATGAAATGGTAGCCGCTTCCGGTGGAGAGATTTTGGCTGGCAACAAGAACGTGGAAATGTTATTCCAGGTATATCCGACCACCTTCGACCTGACACAAGCAACATTGAAGTTCAATACCGAAGCTCCTATCGCGAGAGCTGCCGGCCCGGTTTTCGGAGCCCCGCTTATCGAAGCCGTTGCAGGAACTCCCGGTAAGTTCAAAGTAACGGTAGCCGTAGACGGTTTGGAACAAAATAAAGTATATCCCGTTTCCGTCGTGGTAAATGACGAGATCACCTCTTCTTTTATCAAGATCGAAAATGCAGCCCCGTTGGCAAAAGCAGACGTGAACATCAAGACAA
The DNA here is from genome assembly GCF_900543425.1 of uncultured Sanguibacteroides sp. Classification (GTDB taxonomy): domain Bacteria; phylum Bacteroidota; class Bacteroidia; order Bacteroidales; family Marinifilaceae; genus Gabonibacter. Next base: position 218,919 of record NZ_UQRQ01000002.1, read on the forward strand.
TCGACGACGAGGGTGTTGTCGGCGCCGTACTTGCCAATACGCAAAGGAAACTAAAATACAACAATACTACCGGTATCAGTTACCAGTTAGCTGTTGTAAGAGATGCGGACGATGTTTTATTGAATAATTTAGGCTTCACAACCGGTATCGAATTGGCATTTGCCGATCCGGATGATCCGAACAACGCCTACTTCGAACTGGATCAGGCCAACCTGACGGTAAAAGCCAAAGCAACCAATACCCCGGCAGAAGCTCTTGAAAAAGAATGTAACGTCATTTTCTACGCTAAAAACGGAGCAAACTACATCACCTCCAGCGTCGAGATTCCTTATATCCTGAAAGACAAGGACGAAGATGTTCCGCCGACCCCGGGTACGATCCCGACTGTATTCACGGCGAACTTGTCCGCACAAAGAAATCTGGGCGTTGCTACAGATTTGACGACAGCTACAGGATGGAATTCCAATGCCATCGCCAACGAATTGGTTATCTCCGCGACAACCTTAGAGGGTTATACCTACGCCACCGTAGCCGGTGACGGAAAATATACCGTGGAGATCGAAGGAGCGACAGCAGGTGTAATAACCAACGCGGACTGGAACGTAACCAACGTAAGCGGTGTTCCCACGATCACGATCCCGGGAACGGCAGCAGTAGAGGATTACACCATCACGATCACCTACCAAAAAGATGCCAATACTAAAGTACAGGCTAAAGTGAACCTGACCGTAACGGAAGAGGCTTCTACCTTGCAAAAAGTACCCGGATTCTGGACAGGAAACACGTTGAACATCAAAGGTAAGCAAAGTAATGCCGGAGCTAATCCTCAAAACTGGGATATGAGTTTCGACCTGACAGAAGCCATGAAAGTAACGGCTCCTCAAACCTTAACATTCGAAGTTGACCCGGGCAATACTTACGCTGAAATAGACGCGGACGGTAAAACATTAAAATTAAAAGCTGCGGCATTTGATGCTGGAGACCTTAGCGCCCTCCAGGGAGTACAAGTGAAGGCAATCGTTAAGAACAGCGCAGATGCAGCAATTTACGAGGAAGAAATCGTTGTAAAATACGTGAACCCGTTAGGCAACTTCACTACAACAGATGGAGCCAAATTTATTGCTTACAATGCAACCGGAAACAACACGGTAGAGATTACCAAACAATTGTCCTTAAAGGCAATCGACGGTTTCGAACTTGTTAGCTCATCAAACGGTAAGATCGACGCAACGAGTCCTTCCGTATTCGGCGGAACAACCGAAATTAAGGTATTCAATCACGGTACGTCAACCCCGGCAATCAACGTGGCAGTCGATGATGCAAACGGCTTGTTGACTTGGACCGTAGTCGATGGAGCTGTGTTCTCCGAGATCACGGTGGACGTAGTTGTGGCATACAACACGAAATACGGCAACCGCACGATCACGATCCCGGTAACGATTAAACCGGCAAGTGAAGTGCCTGCACCTTAAAGAATAAAGAAGTTATGAAGATATAGCTTTAAATTCAGACCAATGCAACCATTCGGGAGTTGTGCAAACTCTCGAACACGGGAAGGGGTACCTTTGTACCCCTTTCTTCATTTTTATGCATAATTATTTTCCCTTTTTGCATAATTATAGTGTTGATTTATACGATTTATCCTCTATTATGTACTATTTTTGTGGTGTAAATCAAAAAAATACATTATGTCTAAGATTGTTGAGGTAAATGTTCAATCCGAAATCGGTAAATTAAACGGAGTGATACTCCACACGCCGGGCGAAGAGGTGGAAAACATGACTCCTGAAAACGCTGGCAGAGCGCTCTACAGCGATATTTTAAATCTATCCATTGCAAAAAAAGAATACAAACAGCTTAGTGAAGTTTTGGGTAAACTGACCAAAACCTATCAGGTAAGAGATCTGTTGACAAACATTTTGAAGGACGACAAGATCAAGCAGACCGTGCTCGATCGAATCGAAAAAATCGAACCTTTTATCGCCGATGTTACCCCGAAAGGTTCCATCAAAGAGCGGTTATTGGATGAAAATGCAGAAGACCTGGCCCGTCTGCTCATCGAGGGAGTGGAAATGACACGCGATACGCTGACCAAATTCCTGAACAAGGATTGGTACGACCTGCGTCCGCTGCATAACTTTTTCTTTACCCGTGACGCTTCCATGAGCATGTACAACGAGGTATTGATCGGTAAAATGGCTAACGCCGTACGCGATCGCGAATCCGTGATCATGCAGTCGATCTTCGACTTCACCCCGGAATTCAAAACCCAAACCCTAAACCTCGATCCGGCCTGCAACGCGGCCAATCGTAAATGCACCATCGAGGGGGGCGACGTGCTGATCGCACGGGACGACATCCTGGTCATCGGAAACGGCAGTCGCACCAATACCCACGCCATCGATATACTGATGAACGAATTCATCAGCCGCAAAGAAGAGCGGGTACAACACATCCTCGTGCAGGAACTCCCGCACGCCCCCGAATCCTTTATTCACTTGGATATGGTATTCACCTTCCTGGATCGGGACAAATGCATGGCGTACGAACCCCTCATCATGAGCCCGGGCAACTACCAGACCGTACACATCAAAATCCAGCACGGGAAACTGATCTCCATCCGCCGGGAAAAAAACCTGTTACACGCTTTGAAAAAATTAGGCATGGATCTGGAACCCGTGTTCTGCGGCGGCGAGGACGACACCTGGAATCAGGAACGCGAACAATGGCATAGCGGTGCCAACTTTTTCTGCGTCGCTCCCGGTAAGGTAATCGGCTACGCCCGCAACAACTACACGGTAGATGCCATGAGTCAGGCCGGATTCGAAATCATCCGGGCCAACGACGTCATCAACAACAAAACAGACCTGAAAAACTACGAAAAATACATGATCACCATCGAAGGCTCCGAACTCCCCCGCGGCGGCGGCGGTGCCCGTTGTATGACCATGCCCGTCAACCGCGACAACGTCGAATGGTAAAAACACCAAAAGAGAGCTCCCGCTCTCTTTTTTTATAACCCACAGGGACGGGTACAATGTGCTATCAAACCAATATACCCCGATCTTCTCGCAAATTTTAAATTTTCTCCATCAATTAGCTTATTTATTATTATTTTAATT